>NZ_JBITLX010000003.1:314687-570332 GCF_044465625.1 Actinoplanes sp. NPDC049599 | reverse complement strand
CGGGGATGACCCACGCAGGGACCAAGCCTGACCGCCCGGAGTGGGTCATCCCCGCCCCCAAGCCCACCATGCAACCAGCCGGCAGCGGATAGAACCATGCAACCAGCCTGCGTTCGGCGGGAGCGACGGTCAGCACCATGCAACCAGGCACGACAGGAAGAATTTGATCTTGGCTATCTCTTTTCACTCGCCGGTGTGACAGCTGGCAGCGCTACCGTGGGGGTTGTGCGCTCTCCCTCCGAGTCCCGTTATGCCGCCGGTCGGCTTTCGCCCCTTCGTCGTGTCTCCGACCTGCGCCGGTTGCGGGACGAGCAGTTTGATGTGCTTGTCATCGGCGGTGGGGTCACCGGCGCCGGTGCCGCGTTGGATGCCGCCTCGCGTGGTCTGAAGGTCGCCCTTGTTGAGGCTCGTGATCTGGCCGCCGGCACGTCCAGTCGGTCCAGCAAGCTGATTCATGGTGGCTTGCGGTATCTGGAGCAGCTTGAGCTGCACCTGGTGCATGAGGCGCTCACCGAGCGGGGCCTGCTCACCAGCCGGCTCGCGCCGCATCTGGTGCGGCCGGTGCCGATTCTGGTTCCGTTGCCTGCCGCTTCTCCGGTTGCCCGGGTCTGGCAGCGTGCCTACTACGGCCTCGGTGTCGCCGCCTATGACGTCTTTGCCGGCGTGTTCGGCAGTGGGCGCGGCATGCCGTTGCACCGCCATCTCACCCGGGACGGCGCGCGGTCGCTTTTCCCCAGCCTGCGGGCTGACAAGATCACTGGGGCGATCCGGTACTACGACGGGCAGGTGGATGACGCCCGGCTCGTGGTCAATCTGGCGCGCACCGCGGCCAGTCTCGGGGCTGCCGTGGTCACCAGTGCCCGGGTCACCGGTTTTGTCCGGGAGGCGCGGGAGGTTGTCGGCGTCAAGGTGCGGGATCTGGAGTCGCCTGACTCGCCCGAGTTTGAGGTGCGGGCTCGCACGGTTGTCGCCGCGACCGGTGTCTGGAGTGACGATATGTCGCGGATGCTGCGTGATGTCGGTGTGCGGCCCGGGTTGCGGGTGCGGGCCTCCAAGGGGGTGCACCTGGTTGTGCCGCGGTCGGCGATCACCGGTGAAGCCGGGCTGATTCTGCGGACGCCCACCTCGGTGCTTTTTGTCATTCCTTGGGGTGGGCACTGGATCATCGGTACCACCGACACCGACTGGGAGCTGGACCGTTCGCACCCGGCTGCCTCGGCGCGGGACATCCGTTACCTGCTCGATCAGGTCAATACCGTGCTGGATCGGCCGCTGACCGTCGACGACATCGAGGGTGTCTATGCCGGGCTGCGGCCGCTGCTCTCCGGTGAGGCCGATTCCACCTCCAAGCTGTCCCGTGAGCATGCCGTGGTCGAGCCGATGCTCGGGCTGCTGCTGGTCGCCGGGGGTAAGTACACGACGTACCGGGTGATGGCCGCCGATGTCATCAACCGGGCCGTGCGCCGGCTCGGCGGGCCTGCCCAGCCTTCCCGTACCGATCAGCTTCCGCTGCTCGGCGCCGACGGCTTCGCCGCCGCCTGGCGGGATCGGATGGACATCGCTCGGCGGCACGGCGTCACCGCGGGGGTGATCGAGCATCTGCTTGAGCGGTACGGGACGCTGACCGTGCACCTGCTGGCGATGATCGAGGCTGACCCGGCCCTGGCCACCCCGCTGGCCGGCGCCCCGGAGTATCTGGCCGCCGAGGTCGCGTACGCGGCGCAGGCCGAGGGTGCCCTGCATCTTGACGACGTGCTCACCCGGCGCACCCGGATCTCCTTCGAGACCGCCCACCGTGGCGCCGAGACCGCCGCGCACGCCGCCGCGCTGATGGGTGACGCGCTCGGCTGGGACGCCGCGGTGCGGGCCCGGGAGATCGAGCACTACCTGGCCCGGGTCGAGGCCGAACGGCAGTCGCAGAAGATGCCCGACGACCTGACCGCCGACGCGGCCCGGCTCGGCGTCGCCGACGTGCGGGGATACTCCGCCGACCGGGGCACCGACCTGCTCGAAGTGGACCTTTGATCCTCGTCGACGAGCCGCACTGGCCGGGCCGCGGCCGGCTCTGGTCCCACCTGGTCAGCGACCTGTCGTACGCCGAGCTGCACGCCTTCGCGGAGATGCTGGGCGCGCCCCGGCGCGCCTTCGACCGGGACCACTACGACATCCCGGAGACCCGTTTCCCGATGGCGTTGTGGCTCGGCGCCACCCTGGTCCGCCCGCGTGAGCTCTCCGCCCGGCTGCGGACGACCGGCCTGCGCCGCCCCAAGCATCTCAGCTCAAGGTCTTGAGCTCCGCCGCCAGGTTGGCCCGGGCCCGGTCCTCCCAGGCCGACCGCAGCGGGGCGTGCCGGTAGATCGACGGCAGCTCCAGCAGGGCCTTGAGCACCTGGGTACGCCCGCCGCGGAAGACGTCGTCCGGCACGTGCGCGTACTCCCGGCGGATCGCGGCCGTGTACGCCGCGTACTCGTCCGGGTCGCCGGCCAGCACCGCCAGGTCGGCATCGCAGAGCAGCTCGCCGTCCGGGTCGTCGTCCTGGGTCGCGTGCCCCGCGGTCAGCCCGACCAGCCGGGCCACCTCCTCGGCCACGCCGTCCGGTGTGCCCAGGGTCGCCAGCAGGCCGGCCGCGAACTCCGCGCTGTCCCGCTCGTTGGCGTCGCCGAGCGCCCGCGGGTCGTACACCGCGTCGTGCAGCCAGGCCGCGAGCCGTACCCGGTCGGCGCCCGCGGCCAGCTCGGCGTGCCGGTCGATGACGTCGAGGACGGCGGTCAGGTGGGCCACGGTGTGGTACTGCCGCTGCGGTTCGGACCAGCGGGTCAGCAGGTATTCGCCGGCCGCGCCGAGGTCCGCGTCGTCGGCGGTCGCCCCGGCGCCCCGGGCGGCCGCGACCCACCGGTCAACAAGAGTCGTCACGGCCGCCATCCTGACACGCGCCCGGTTAGGGTCTGCAGACATGACCGAGCCGGAGGCGCAGCGTGGGCTTGTTGCGGTCCTCGCGGAGCTGCACGGGCGGTCCCGTACGGGGATCGGGGCCGGGTGGTCCCGGGTCCGGGCCGGCTTCCCGCTCGCCCTGCAGGCCGGGCTGGCCGCCGGGATCGCCTGGTTCGTCGCCCACGACGTCATCGGCCGGCCCAGCCCGTTCTTCGCACCGATCGCCGCCGTCATCACCCTGGCCTCGTCGATCGGCCAGCGGGCCCGGCGCACGGTGGAGCTGGTCATCGGGGTGGCGATCGGCATCGGCATCGGCGACGGCATCATCCTGCTGATCGGCACCGGGCCGTGGCAGGTCGGCCTGGTGGTGGTGCTGGCGATCGCGACCGCGGCGGCGGTCGGCGGCGGTACGCCCCTGGTGGTGCAGTCCGCCTCGTCCGCGGTGCTGGTGGCGACGTTGACGACGCCCGGCGGGGCGCTGCCGTACACCCGGTTCTTCGACGCGCTTGTCGGCGGCGCGGTCGGGCTGATCGTGATGACTGTCCTGCTGCCGCTGAACCCGCTGACGGTGATCCGCCGGGCGGCGGACCCGGCGCTCGAAGCGCTCGCCGACGGCCTGCGGTCGATCGCGGACGGGCTGCGCTCCGGCGACGCCGGCGCGGTGGGCGGCGCCCTCGACCGGCTGCGCGCGGCCGAGGCGAGCTTCACCGGCTTCGCCCAGGCCGCGACCGCGGCCAGCGAGAACGTGGCCTTCGCGCCGGCCCGCTGGCGGACCCGCGGCGCGCTGAGCCAGTACGTCGAGGGTGCCGACCACGTGACGTACGCGCTGCGCAACGTCCGGGTGCTGGCCCGCCGGGTGATGACCGCGCTCGGCGACGGTGAGGTGATCCCGGAGTGCCTGCCGACCTCGGTCGACCTGCTCGGCGACGCGGTGGACCTGCTGCGCCAGGAGTGGGCCAAGGGCGCCGAGCCGGTGGCCACCCGGGAACGGGCGCTGCGGGCGGCGGCCGAGTCCGGCCGGGCGTACGACGAGGGGGTCGGCTTCTCCGGCGGGGTGGTGGTGGCGCAGGTCCGGACCACCGTCTCCGACCTGCTCCGGGCCACCGGCATCGAGTACGCCGAGGCGCCCCGGCTGGTCCGGCGGGCGGTCGGCTGGCACGGGCGGGGGCGTACGGCACGCAAGAACCCCGGGCGGTCCCGGCCGGGTGCCTCCGGTCGCGGCCCTTCCTGACACTTCCGGCCCTTTTCGGCTCTTGATCCTCTTTCGCCGCCGGGGTCTGCCCGGCGGGGGCGGGGTGGCTACGCTGGCGGCATGGCCGACGTAGCTCACGGCGGGTCGCCCGACCCGGCACCCACCTCCGCGGCTCCGGCCTCCCCGGCGCCTGATTCCGCTGCTCCGGCTTCCGGCTCTGCCGGTTGTCCGCCGGGGCCCTGGTCCGGGTCCGGGCCCGGTTCGGGGCCTTGGTCCGATTCCGAGGCGGGTTCGGCTTCAGGCTCCGGGTCGGGTGTAGAGCCGGTTTCGGGGTCTTGGTCGGCTGCTGGGCCGGTTTCCGGGTCTGGCCCGGCGGGCGATTCCGGCTCCGTGGCGGGATCTTGGTCGGCTTCCGGGTCTGGCTCCGCTACCGGGTCCGCTTTCGGGGAGTCGGGCGGGGCTTTTGCCGGGCCGGCCGCTCTGGCTGGTTCCGGATCGGCCGTCTCGCCGGGCGGTGACGCCGCGGAGACGGCCGCCGGTGCTGGTTCGCCCGGGCCGGCGGATGCGACCGTCAGTGTTGTCGCGCCTGGGCCGGATGCGCTCCTGGAGCCGCCGGTGCTGCCGCTCGCGCCGCCGAAGCGGTCGCGCATTCCGCGCTGGCTGCCGCTGTCCCTCGTGATCACCTTCATCGCCGCCTGCGCGATCGCCATGCTGGTCATCCTCGGCTTCAGCAACGGGCCGCAGGGCCTGGCGATCGGGCTCGTCGCGGCGATCCTGCCGGTGCCGGTGCTGGTCGGCTGCTTCCTCTGGCTGGACCGCTACGAGCCGGAGCCGAGCCGCTACCTGATCTTCTGCTTCGCCTGGGGTTCGGCGGTGGCGACGCTGGTCGCGATCGGGGTCAACTCGCTGGCCGGCTGGGGCTTCGACCGGATCGGCCTGCCGGACGCGCTGGTCGCGGTGCTCGTGGCGCCGTTCATCGAGGAGTCCATGAAGGCCCTCGGCCCGATCCTGCTGCTCTGGCGCCGGCGCCGCGAGTGGTCCGGCATCACCGACGGCATCGTCTACTGCGGCATGTCAGCGCTCGGCTTCGCCATGGTCGAGAACGTGCTCTACCTGGGCGGGCACGGCTACGCGTCGGGTGCCGACGAGTACGGCCCGGCGACCGGCATCCAGAACGTGTTCCTGATCTTCATCGTGCGGATCCTCTTCACCGGCTTCGCGCACCCGCTGTTCACCGCGATGACCGGCATCGGCCTGGGCCTGTCCGCGCGCTCGGCGGACAAGCGGATGAGGTGGCTGGCGCCGATCGCGGGCCTGCTGCTGGCGATGATCCTGCACGGCCTGTTCAACCTGCTGCCGACGCTGTCGGTGGCCACCGGCGAAACCCTGATCATGCTGTACGGCTACCTCGGCTTCATGGTCCCGTTCTTCTTCCTGGTCCTCGGCTTCGCCATCGCGCTGCGCGGCTGGGAGGGCCGGCTGAGCGAGCGCATCCTGCCCGGTTACGTACGCGCCGGCTGGCTGTCCCCGCCGGAAGTGGCGACGCTGGGCAGCCTGGGCCGCCGGCACTCGGCCCGGCAGTGGGCGAAGCGGGTGGCCGGCGATGCGGGCGTCCGGGCGATGCGCGGCTTCCAGGCGACCTCGACAAAGCTGGCGCTGCTCCGCGACGGGATGCAGCGCGGTCTGCACAGCGGCAGCCCGAGCGACCAGCAGCGGGCGATCGAGGACGAGCAGCGGCTGCTGACCGCGCTCTCGGGATACCGGTCGGTGTTCGTGGGCCGGGATCCGCAGACGCCGCAGGCCTTCTGGGACGGGTCGAGCTATCAGATCGCGTTCCCGGACGGGGTCACCCGCTCGGTGACCGCGCCGGAGGAACCGGTGGTGCCGGTGCCGGTGCGACTGCCCCCGCCCCCGGTGATGGCCGGCTACGGCGGGCCGGGCTACGGCGCGCAGGGTTATGGCCGGCCGTCCTATGGGCCGGCGGGGTATGGCCAGGTGGCTCCCGGGCAGGGGTATGGGCCGTCCGGCTATGGGCAGCAGGCAGGTCCTGGCGCGGGTCAGGCCGGCTACGGTCCGTCCGGCTACGGCCAGCCGGGTCCCGGCCAGAGTTATGGCGCGGGCCAGGCTGGCTACGGCCAGCCGGGCCCCGGCCCGAGTTACGGCGCGGGCCAGGCCGGCTACGGCCAGCCGGGCCCAGGTCAGCCGTCCTACGGCCAGCCGGGCCCCGGCCAGAGTTACGGTGCGGGCCAGGCCGGCTACGGCCAGCCGGGCCCGGGTCAGCCGCCCTACGGCCAGCCTGGCTACGCCCAGCCTGGCTACGGCCAGCCCGGCTACGGCCAGCCGGGTCCCGGTCAGAGTTATGGCGCAAGCCAGGCCGGCTACGGCCAGCCGGGCCCGGGGCAGCCGCCCTACGGCCAGCCCGGTTACGCCCAGCCGAGCCCGGGTCAGCCCGGCGCGGTCCAGCCGCCTTACGGCCAACCCGGCTATGGGCAGAGCGGCCAGAGCCAGCCCAGCTACCCCTACGCCACCCCCACCTGGGGCCCACCCCCGTCCCACCCCGAACCCCCGCCGAACAGCGACCCCTGGGCGGCCCACTCCCAGCAGAGCCACACCCCACCCCCAGCCCAACCGTCCTACGACTACGGACAGATCGACCCCGGACCGAGCGACTCCGGCAGCTCCCCGAGCCCGAGCGCCGACCCACCCCCCTCGTAAAAGCGGTTGGGCCCAAGCCCCCGTCGGCCTAGCCTGGCCACGCCAGGCACCAGACTCCGACGAACGAAGAATCGAGTGATGCGCGATGCCGCGGTCGAGTGAGCCGGTCCGTACCGGCCGGTTTTCGGTTTTCCTCCCTCGACCTTCGGATTTCTGGAGCAGCAGTCATGGATCTTCCGCGTCATCACACCATCCGCGAAGGCGACCTGCGGATCTGTAACCCGTTCTCGCCGGCGAAGCTCGCCACCCTCGGCCAGGCCATCAAGCTGCGGGCCGGGGACACCCTGCTCGACCTGGCCGGCGGCCGGGGCGAGCTGCTCTGCACCTGGGCCCGCGAGCACGGCATCGGCGGCACCGGTGTCGACATCAGCACCGTCGCCACCGCCATGGCCCGCGAGCGCGCCGTGGAGCTGGGCGTCGCCGACCGGGTCCGGTTCGTGCACGGTGATGCCGGCGGTTTTGTCGCCGACACGCCGGTGGACGTCGCCGCCTGTATCGGGGCCACCTGGATCGGTGATGGCGTGCCCGGCACGATCAGCCTGCTCGAGCGCAGTCTGCGCCCGGGCGGCATGGTGCTCGTCGGCGAGCCGTTCTGGCGGCAGGAGCCGCCGAGCCAGGCCGCGATCGAGGCCTGTCACGCCCAGGACCGGGACGGCTGGCGGGATCTGCCCGGCCTGGTCACCCAGTTCCACGAGCTGGGCTGGGACCTGGTAGAGATGGTCCTGGCCGATCAGGACAGCTGGGACCGGTACGCCGCCGCGCACTGGCTCACCATCCGCCGCTGGCTGGACGCCAACCCGGAGGACGAGCTCGCCCCGGCGTTCCGGGAGGAGCTCAGCACGGACCCGGTGGCGTACACGCGCTATCGCCGCGAATACCTCGGCTGGGGAGTCTTCGCCCTGCTGAAGCGGTAGTTACAGGTACAGGCCCGTCCCGTCCGACTCGACGCGGGTGGCGGCGACGGCGTGCACGTCGCGTTCGCGCAGCAGCACGTACTCCTTGCCGTGCAGTTCCACCTCCGCGCGGTCGTCCGGGTCGAACAGGACCCGGTCGCCGACGACGATGGAGCGCACGTTCGGCCCCACGCCGACGGCCTTCGCCCAGGACAGGCGGCGGCCCATCGATGCGGTGGCCGGGATGACGATGCCGGCGCTGGAGCGACGTTCGCCGTCGCCGCCGTCGAGCCGGACGAGGACGCGGTCGTGCAACATCCGGATGGGCAGCCCGGCCTCGGTACGGGTGTCGGTGTTCACGACAGGACGGTACGCCCGAGCCTGACGGACCACGGAGAGGGTCTGGTCTACGGTGGGTCCGGCGTGACAACGGACAAGGGGGTCAGCGGTTGAGCCGCTTGCAACGGGTCCGGGCGAATCTGCGTCGTGCGTACGAGACCGGGCGCGAGTCGGTCCGGCAGGCCCGCACGGAGCACGACGCGGCACCGGACGACCACGGGGTCGAGTTCGAGCTGCCCGCGCCGGATCCGCCGGTCGACCATCGATCGACGTCGAGCCGGGACGACGCGGAGGTGCCGCACTCGCTGCGGATCGCCGCCGCGTGGTCGTGGCGGCTGATCGTCGTCGGGGTGGTCGGCTGGGTGCTGCTGCGCTTCATCAGCATCGTCAGCATCGTGGTGATCCCGCTGGCGATCGCCCTGCTGCTCTCGGCGCTGCTGTCGCCCGCGGTGGGCTGGCTGCGCCGCTACCGGCTGCCCCCGTCGCTGGCCACCTTCCTCGTGCTGATCTGCGGCATCGCCGCCGTGGCGGGCACCCTGACGCTGGTGGTGAACCAGTTCGTCGACGGGGTGGGCGACCTCACCGCCAAGGCGAGCAGCGGCATCCGGCAGATCCAGGAGTGGCTGCGCACCGGCCCGCTGCACCTGTCCGACGAGCAGGTCAACCAGGCGATCGACTCCGGCCAGAACTGGATCAACGCGAACACCTCGTCGCTGACCGAGACCGGGGTGGCCACCGCGGCGACCCTGTTCGAGGTGCTCACCGGCGCGCTGCTGGTGCTCTTCGCGACGTTCTTCTTCCTCCGCGACGGCCGCAAGATCTTTCGCTTCCTGGTCCGGCTCTTCCCGGTCAACGCCCGCTGGAGCCTGGCCGACGCGGGTGACGCCTCCTGGTCGACGCTGGGCTCCTACGTGCGCGCGACGGTGCTGGTGGCCTTCATCGACGCCACCGGCATCGGCCTGGCCCTGGTGATCCTCAAGGTCCAGTTCCCGTTCCCGCTGGCGGCGCTGGTGTTCCTGGGCGCGTTCATCCCGATCGTGGGGGCGAGCGTGTCGGGTGCGGTGGCGGTGCTGGTGGCGCTGGTCGACCGGGGCTGGATCGTCGCCCTGATCGTGCTCGGCGCGGTGATCCTGGTGCAGCAGGTCGAGGGGCACATCCTGCAACCCCTGATCATGGGCCGGGCGGTGGCCGTGCACCCGCTGGTCGTGATCATCGGCATCGCCTGCGGCGTGGTGCTGGCGGGCATCATCGGCGCGCTGGTCGCGGTGCCGCTGATCGCGGTGCTCAACACCGGCGTCCGGCGGCTGGGCCGGCAACGCCCGGAGATCCCGCCGGATGCCGTGCTCGTCACCTCGACCGGGGACCCGCCTCACCAGCCCAGGTAGCTACGGGTCAGCGCGGTCACCTGCTCGACGACGTCAACGCCGCGCTGCTTGTCGCCGTGGCCGTGGGAGAGCACGGCCACGGCGGTGTCGGTGTCGTCGTCGCTGATCCGGCCGATGCTGTTGACGATCCAGCGGCCCTGCTCGGCCGAGCGGGAGGTCCAGCCGTTCTTCAGCGAGACCCGCTCGCCGGCGAAGGCCGCCGCGCTCACGCCCCAGTTCTGGTCGGCGTTGACCGAGGACATGAGCTGCAGCGCCAGGTCGCGGGACGGCTCGGTCAGCGGGCTCTGCGGGTCGGTCAGGGCGGCGACCAGCCGCAGCTGGTCGTCGGCCGTGGTCCGGGTGAAACCCCAGGAGGTGGCCGGGTCGGTGCTGGTCAGGCCCAGCCGCTCGCCGGCCTCGCGCAGTCCGGCGGTGCCGCCCACGGCGGCGTACACCTTGGTCGCGGCCGTGTTGTCGCTCGCCCGGATCATCTTCGTCACCCGGGCCCGTTCGGAACTGCTCAGCCCGCGGCCCTGATCCTGGGCCTTGAGCAGCAGCGCCGCCAGCAGCTCGACCTTGACGATGCTGGCCGTCTCCTGCTCCCGGCCACCGTGGTAGGCGTACCGGCGTCCGGTCTTGCGGTCCACGACCGCGACCGAGAACTCCCCGGCAGCGCCGGCGTACTTGTCGAGCGCCCGGTCCAGCCGGTCGGTGCGCTGCGACCACGAGCCGGTGGCCAGGGCCAGGTCGACCAGGTCGCCCTGCTGCGGCCCCGGGTAGACCGTGGCCGGCGAGCCCTTGAAGCCGGGCGCGAGGGTCTTGAGGTCGGCGGTTTCCCGCCGGCCCACGTGGGCCGGCCCGGCCACCGCCCGGGTGGGCTGGTCACGCAGGGCGGCGGCGAGGAAGGACTGCCAGATCCGGTACGGCATCCCGTCGCCGTTGATGGCCTTGCCGGTCCGCTCCCGGATGGGTCCCGGCCGGTCCCGGCCGACCCAGGTGACCGCGGCGAGCCCGGGCGCCCAGCCGGCCGTCCAGGCGTCGGAGGAGTCGGTGGTGTCGCCCCACTGCTGGGAACCGGTCTTCGCGGCGGCCTGGGTGCCGGCCACCTCGCCGTCGCGGGCCACCACCTTCGCGAGCACGGCCTGCACGTCCGCGGCCACGGCGCCGGAGAGCACCCGCTGGGCTTTGCCGGCGAACCGGTGCAGTTCGGCGCCCTCGGCGGTGAAGACCGTGTCGACGAAGTGCCGCTCCCGGCGTTGTCCCCCGTCGGCCAGCGTGGCGTAGAGGGTCGCCAGGTCGGCCGGTGCCACCGGGTACCGGCCCAGCGCGATGTCGGACCGGGTCCGGCCGGGCGCCGGGTCGCCGGGCTGGTCCACCATGGTGCGCTGCTCGCCGTACCGTTCCGGCACGCCCAGCTTGCGCGCGAGCCGGCGGACGGCGTCCGGGCCGATCTGCTCGGCCACCGCGTAGAAGGGGGTGTTCAGCGAGTGCACCATCGCCAGGTCGAGCGGGCACACCGGGCACTGCAGGTTGCGCTGGTTGTACAGCGGCACCCCGCGACGGTCCGCGAACTCGCGCGGTGAGCTGCCGTTGTAGAGCGAGGCGAAGCCGATCCCGCGCTCCTCGGCGGCGGCCAGCACGACCGGCTTGAAGGTGGACGCCGGCGGCCGGGCGGCCTGCGCGTCGTCGAAGTAGCCGCGGCCGCGGTCGCCGCCGTAGTAGGCGCGCACGCCGCCGTCGGCCGGGTCGACGGCGACCAGCGCGACCCGCAGCTCCTTGGGCTGGCCGCGCAGGCCCACGCTGATCGCGTCGGTCGCCGCCGACTGGGCGACGTCGTCGATGGTGGTCGTGATGCGCAGGCCGCCGGTGCGGACCTGCTGGCGGGGGATGCCCGAGGCGGCCAGCTCGTCCTCGACCCGGTCGGCGATCAGGCCGGCCGAGCCGCCGACGCTGCCCGCGGTGACCGACTCCTTGGCGACCGCCGGGTACGGCGTCTGCTCCGCCGCCCCGGCGGGCAGCCAGCCCTGCGCGGTCATCGCCCGGAGCACCCACTTCCACCGGGTACGCGCCCACTCGGCGTCCACCGCCGGATCGCCGCGGGTCGGGTCCTTGATCAGCGAGGCCAGCACCGCGCCCTGGAAACCGGTCAGCTGATCGACGGTGGTGCCGAAGTACGCGTGTGCGCCGGCCTGGATGCCGTACGCGCCGCGGCCGAAGTAGATGGTGTTGAGGTACCGCTGGAGGATCTCGTCCTTGCTGAACCGGTGCTCCACCTTCAGCGCCAGCGCCATCTCCCTGGCCTTACGGCTGACCGTCCGGTCCTGGGTCAGGTACGCGTTGCGCACGTACTGCTGCGTGATGGTGGACGCGCCCTGGCCGTCGTCGTGCACCACGTTTGTCCACAGTGCCCGCAGCACGCCCTTGGCGGAGACGCCGGAGTGGTCGTAGAAACCCCGGTCCTCGGCGGCCAGGAACGCCTGCTGGACCGCCTCCGGCACCTGGTCGAGCCGGACGTCGGTGCGGTCGGTGGTGCCGATGCGCGCGAGCACCGTCCGGCCGTCGCGGTAGAACAGCACCGAGGCCTGCGGCGGCACCGGATCCGGTGGCAGGTCGACGCTCGCGACGTAGCCGGCCGCACCGACGCCGATCGCCGTCACGACCAGCGCAAGCAGCGCGATCGTCCGGCGGCACCACCGCGGGAGCACCGCGATCGAGCTACGCCACCACCGCGGGAGCGGCAGGCGCCTGCGGTGCGGGGCGGGTTGCGGGCCGGCATCCTCCGTCATGGAGCGGATTCCCTTCGACGTCCCCAGCGGTGTCGATCAACACCAGTCCTGAAGACGCTTGAGAGGGCGAATCCGTTGAGAGTCGGCAGAAATCAGTTCGGATCGGTCACGATTTCGCCAGGCGCTCGAGCGCGCCCACGGCCACCTCCGGCCGCGTCGTGTACCAGAACGGGGGCAGCGACTTGCGCAGGAAGGCGCCGTAGCCGCGGGCCGTCTCCAGCCGGGAATCCAGCACCGCCACCACGCCCTTGTCGCCGGTGGAGCGGATCAGCCGCCCCACCCCCTGGGCCAGCCGCACCGCCGCGATCGGCACGCTCACCGAGGCGAAGCCGGAGCCGCCGGTGGCGTCGACCGCGGCCGCCCGCGCGGCGGCCAGCGGCTCGTCCGGGCGCGGGAACGGCAGCCGGTCGATCACCACCAGCTGGCAGGCGTCGCCGGGCACGTCCACGCCCTGCCACAGCGACATCACGCCGAACAGGCAGCTCTCCTTCTGCTCCCGGAACTTGCGGACCAGGATCGGCAGCGACTCCTCGCCCTGCAGCAGCACCGGCAGCGTCGTGCGGGCGCGCAGCAGCTCGGCCGCCTGGGTGGCCGCCCGGCGGGAGGAGAACAGGCCCAGCGTGCGTCCGCCGAGGGCCTCGACCAGCCGCAGCAGCTCCTCGCCCGCGGCGTCCGGCAGGCCCGACGCGGCCGGCCGGGGCAGGTGCGCGGCCACGTACAGGATGCCCTGCCGGGGGTAGTCGAACGGGGAGCCGACATCCAGCGAGCTCCAGCCGTCGCCGGAGACCGGCGGCGCGTCGGGGGTCAGGCCGCCGCCGGAACGGGCGAGCGGCACCGGGGCCGGCGCCGGCAGGCCGAGCGAACGGGCCACCGTGTCGAAGCGGCCGCCCAGGGTCAGCGTCGCCGAGGTGGCGACCACCGTGCGCTCCTCGTACAGGCTGGTGGCCAGGGTGCCGGCGACCGAGAGCGGGGCCACCACCAGCGCGCGGCGGCCGTTGCCCAGGTCGGACTTCTCCACCCAGGCCACGTCGTACTCGTTGGCCTCCAGCAGCCGCTGGGCCGTCGTCGAGATGTCGTCCAGGGTGGCCTTGGCCTGTTGCTTGCGCACCGGATCGGGGTCGTCGTTCTTGACGTCGCCGATCGCGTCCAGGGCCGCCCGGGTGGACGCGTCGATCAGCAGCACCGCCTGGTGCAGCATCGGCGGCAGGCCGGTGGTCAACCGGCCGGCGGGGAGGTCGCTCAGCCCGACGGTCAGCGCGTCGGCCGCGGCCGCCAGGGCCTCGGCGGCGGCGGGGGAGACCAGCGGCCGGGCGCGCCGGGCCGCCCGCTCGACCGATTCCGGGGTCAGCTCCGCCTGGGCCGCCGAGGAGACCCGGTCGGCCAGCTCGTGGGCCTCGTCGACGATCAGCAGCTTGTGCGGCGGGACGATGTGCCGGTCGGCGAGCATGTCGACGGCGAGCAGGCTGTGGTTGGTCACCACGATGTCCGCCTCGCGGGCGCGCACCCGGGAGGCCTCGGCGAAGCACTCCGCGCCGTACGGACAGCGGGCCGCGCCCACGCAATCGCGGGCCGGCATCGACACCTGGCGCCAGGCGGTCTCGTCCACGCCCGGGTCGAGCTCGTCGCGGTCGCCGGTCTTGGTCTTCTCGGACCAGGCCTGCACGCGCAGGATCTGCTTGCCGAGCTTGCCCGCCTCGCCCAGCCACTGGGTGGCCCGCGGCGGCGCGTCGTCGAAGAGGGTGTCGGTCGGCGCCTCCTCGTCGGCGTGTTCGAGCTTGGCCAGGCAGAGGTAGTGGTGGCGGCCCTTGAGCACCGCGAAGGTCGGGCGGCGGCCCAGCACCGGCTCCACCGCGTCGGCCAGCCGGGGCAGGTCGTGCTCGACGAGCTGGTTCTGCAGGGCCAGGGTCGCGGTGGAGACCACCACCGGGCCGTCGACCAGCAGCGCCGGCGTCAGGTAGGCCAGGGACTTGCCGGTGCCCGTGCCGGCCTGCACCAACAGATGCTCGCGGTCCTTGACCGCCCGCTCGATGGCCGCGGCCATCTCCTCCTGGCCGGGGCGGGAGGAGCCGCCCGGGACTGCGCCGACGGCGGCGGCGAGCAGTTGGGACGCGGTGGCCTTCTTGCGGGTCGCGGCAGTCACGTCGGAGACCGTACCCGCCACCACCGACGAAACCATGTCACCGTTAGGGTCTTGTCATGCCGAGCGAGATGGTCCGGGTCGTCTACACCAAGTACGACGGCTCCGCCCACCGGGACTACCCCGCGCGCCGGCTCAACGAGGATGACCTGGGCGTCTGGGTCGGTGTGACCCGCGGCACGACCTCGGTCTACCACGGTCAGCCGTCGGTCGAGCAGATCCCGTTCGTGCTGCTGATCCCGCACCGAGCGTGGTGGACCGGAATGTTCAACCCGCCGCCGCGGACCAGCGAGGTCTACTGCGACATCACCACCCCGGCGCGCTGGGAGGGTGACACCGTGCACATCGTTGATCTCGACCTGGACGTGTCGCGCCGCCGCGACACCGGCGTGATCGAGCTGCGCGACGAGGACGAGTTCGCCGAGCACCGGCTGGCGTTCGGCTACCCGGACGACGTCGTCGAGCAGGCGCAGGCCGCCGCCCGGCGACTGTTCGTGGCCCTGGGCGACGGCACGGAACCGTTCGCCACCGCGTACCGGAAATGGCTAACCGCGGTCGTCGACTGACCGCAGCTTGGCCGGGTTGAGCTGGGTGTAGACGGCCGTGATGCGGCCGTCGGCGACGGCCGCCGTGAGCACGAACAGGACCGGGCGCCCGTCCAGGTATTCGCCGCGCACCAGCACGCCGGCGGCGCCGTTGACCAGCACCGGCTCGACCGTGACGCCGCGGGTCTGCTCGGCTTGCCGGCCGAGCAGCCCGGCGTAGAGGCGGGCCACCTTGTCCATCCCGAAGACCGCGTTCTGCCCGGCGCTGACCACCCCGCCGCCGTCGCCGACCGCCACCACGTCGGGCGCGAGCACGGCCGCGAGCGCCTTCAGGTCGCCCGAGGCCGCCGCCGTCAGGAACGCCTCCAGCACCTTGCGCTGCTCGGGCAGGTCCGCGGTGTGCCGGGCCTGCCCCTCGGCGATCGCCCGGCGGCCGCGCGAGGCGTGCTGGCGGGCCGCCGGGACGCTGGTGTTGAGCACGTCCGCCACCTCGTCGAACGGCACCCCGAACGCGTCGTGCAGCACCACCGCGACCCGCTGCTCGGGGGTGAGCTTCTCCAGCACCACCAGCAGCGCGAGGCTGACCTGCTGCCGCTGGGTCACCCGCTCGGCCGGGTCGTCGAGGAACGACACCACCGGCTCGGGCAGCCACTGGCCGGGGTACGCCTCCCGGCGGACCCGGGCCGACTTCAGGATGTCCAGGCAGATCCGGCCGGTGACCGTGGTGAGCCAGCCGCGCAGGTCGCGGATCTCCTCCCCGCCGGCCCGCGCGTGGTGGTACCGCAGCCAGGCCTCCTGGACCGCGTCCTCGGCCTCGGCGCGACTGCCGAGCATCCGGTACGCGACCGCCAGCAGATGGGGACGCTCGGCTTCAAACGGGTCCGACGGCATGGGGGAATTCTCCGCGACATTGCCCGGTCACAGGTGTCACATGTGACACAGTGGTAGGCGCGATAAGTGTACTTGGTCCTATTTCGCGTTCCCTGAGGGGCGGGCAGAGGTGGCGAACAACGTGGCGACCCTGCTGGGCGGGCTGGCCGGCGTGGCCGGTGTCACCGGAGCTGCGACACTCGGCGTCGCGGTGACTCGCCGGCCGGGACCGTACCTCTCCGCCGGGCACGCGCTGGTCGGCAACCAGGCCGAGGACCCGCTGCCGGGCGTGCTGCGCCGCGGGCTGGCCGGGCTCACCGTGCCCGTTCGGCCGGGTCCGCACGGCGAGCTGTTCCTCGGCTCCGGGCAGCCGCGACCCGGCCGTACGCTGCGCCGGATGGTGCTCTCCCCGCTGCTGGCCCGGGCCAAGGCGTACGGCGGCCGGCTCCGCCGCGACCAGCGGGTGCCGTTCCGGCTGGTCGTGGAGTTCACCGGGCCGAACCGGGACGCGGACACGCTGCTGCGGGCGTACCGGATGCTCGATCAGCAGCTGCGTGACCACGCCCCGCTGCTGAGCCGCTGCATCGACGGCCGGCTGGAGCCGGGCGCGGTCACGGTGGCCATCACCGGCATCGTCGACGTCCGCGACCTGCTCGCCACCCAGACCCGCCGGTACGCGTTCGCGGACGGCTCGTTCGACGACCTCGGCACCGCGTCGGCCCCGCCGGCGCTGGTGCCGATGATCAGTGAGCCGTGGAGCCGCCGGTTCGGCTGGGACGGCCGCGAGCCGATCTCCGCCGAGGAGCGGCACCTGCTGCACGCGCTGGTCCGTTCCGCGCACGAGGACGGGCGCACGGTCCGGATCAACGGGCTGCCGGCCGGTTCCCGGCGGGCCCGGCAGGCGGTCTGGACCGAGCTGGGCGAGGCCGGGGTCGACGTGATCGCCGACGCGGACCAGGTCGGGCTGGCCCGGCATCTGCGCCGGCATCCGGTGCGGCGGCCCGCCCCGCACCCCGCCGCCCGTCGCCCCACGCCGACTCCCCGGGCCACCACGGCGCGCACGGACACCGCGCCAGTTGTCTGAATGATCCGGGAAAGTAACCGTTGCAGGTTAACGGGAAGTGAACGAGCACTGAACTGCTGTTGAGCAGGGGTAGGCGCGCTCGGTACCCGGGGAGGCATTACCTAGCATTCCCTCGAATTCGCCAGGCCCCGTCCACCCCGCAAACGAGGTTCGCGCCGTGAAGTTCTCCTTCCGCCCCACCGAGGGCGCCTTCTACGAGCTGTTCACCCGGGCCGCCCAGAACCTTGTGCGCGGCACCGAGCTGCTGAACGAGCTCGCTCTGCCCGGGGTGGACGTGCAGTCGGTCAGCGATCGGCTCACCGACGTCGAGCACGACAGCGACGAGATCACCCACACCCTCTACAAGAAGATCAACTCGACCTTCATCACGCCGTTCGACCGGGAGGACATCTACTCGCTGGGCTCGCAGCTCGACGATGTGATGGACCACCTCGAAGCGGTCGGCAACCTGCTCTACCTGTACGGCCTCACCGAGCTGCCGTCGCTGCCCCGCGAGATGCACGAGCTGGTCAACGTCCTGGACCAGCAGGCCAAGATCACCGCGGACGCGATGCCCCGGCTCAAGGCGATGAAGAATCTCGAGGAGTACTGGATCGAGATCAACCGCCTGGAGAACGACGGCGACCGCGCCTACCGGATGCTGCTGGTCCGGCTCTTCTCCGGCGAGTACGACGCGCTGACGGTCCTGAAGATGAAGGAGGTCGCCGACGAACTGGAGGCGGCCTGCGACGCCTTCGAGCACGTGGCGAACACGGTCGAGACCATCACGGTCAAGGAGTCCTAGGCCTTGTCCCCCGAGCTCATCGCCGTCATCGCGGTGATCGCCGCCGCGATGGTCTTCGATTACACCAACGGCTTCCACGACGCGGCGAACGCCATCGCCACCAGCGTCAGCACCCGCGCCCTGACCCCCCGGGTGGCCCTGGCCATGGCCGCGGTCGGCAACTTCGTCGGCGCCCACTTCGGCGCGGAGGTGGCCAAGACCGTCGGCGACGGCCTGGTCAAGCTGCCGCTCGGCATCCCCAGCCTGGGCGTGGTCTTCGCCGGCGTGGTCGGCGCCATCGCCTGGAACCTGATCACCTGGTACTTCGGCCTGCCGTCCTCCTCGTCGCACGCGCTCTTCGGCGGCCTGGTCGGCGCGACGCTGTTCGCCACCGAGGGCACGGTGGAGTGGGGCACCATCCTGGAGAAGGTGCTGATCCCGATGGTGGCCTCGCCCTTCGTCGGCTTCCTGCTGGGCTTCATCGTGATGGTCGGCATCATGTGGGGCTTCCGCCGCGGCCACCCGGGCAAGCTGAACCGCGGCTTCCGCATCGCCCAGACCGTCTCGGCGGCGTTCATGTCGGTCGGCCACGGCATGCAGGACGCGGCGAAGACGATGGGCATCATCGTGCTGGCCCTCTACACCGGCGGCTTCCAGGACAGCGCCACGGAAATCCCGTGGTGGGTCTTCTGGACATCCGCGGCGGTCCTCGCGGCCGGCACCTACGCGGGCGGCTGGCGCATCATCCGCACCCTGGGCCGCAAGATCATCGACCTGGGCCCGGCCGAGGGCTTCGCGGCCGAGATGGTCGCCAGCTCGGTCCTGTTCTTCAACGCGCTGGTCCTGCACGCCCCGATCTCCACCACCCACACGATCACCTCAGCAATCATGGGCGTGGGCGCAACGAAGCGCCTGAGCGCGGTCCGCTGGAACGTCGCCGGCAACATCGTGATGGCCTGGATCACCACCTTCCCGGCAGCGGCGGCCATCGCCTGCGTCGTCTACTTCGCGGTCCGCCCGATCTTCCACTGAGCCTGCTCTTTCATGTCGTGCCTGGTTGCATGGTGCTGACCGTCGCTCCCGCCGAACGCAGGCTGGTTGTGGTCATCCTTGCCGCGATCCCTTGCGCAACCAGCGTTTCGCTTGACGGCACCGCTCCAAGATCTGCCACTCGCGCCCCGCTCGGCGGATCTTGGAGCGGCCCGGTGCGGCGATTGCTGAAGCGCTGCGGTGCGGAGCGAGCCCCAGCGGCACAAGATCGGCGGCAGGCATCGCGACAGGCGTTGAGTGATCCGGGCGCCGACGCCTTTGACGGTGCGGCCGGCCCCAAATTGGCGACCGGCGGGGTCACCGCGATCGTCAGCAACTCGGCTACTTGTTGACTGGTGGCATGTCCGCTGCCCGGCCAGGCACAGCTCTCATCTGGCCTGGGCTCCAGAGGGGTACGCCCAGCTCAAAGCAGCGATGCCCTCCTCGCCGACATCAGCTGTCGCAGCGTGGAACAGGAGTCAGAATGGCTCAGGTCATCGTTGGCGTGGATCCCCACAAACGTTCCGCGACCATCGAGATCATCAACGACCTGGAACAGGACGTTGGGCAAGACCGGCCCGGTCGACGCCCGTAGCGTCGCCGTGGTCGCCGGGTGCACCACCGGTCTGCGGCAGGTCGTTGGCCCGCCGCTGGCTGGCCTCAGAGCTGATCACGAACTTTGTCGTCATCGACAAGAAGATCAAGATCGCCAACGCGAACTGACCGAGCTCGTCGACACCACCGGGAGCCGGTGACGGGCCCGGGAGGACAGCGGGGGCGACTCTGCAATCCAGCGCGGTCGACCACAACCCCGAGGTCGACACTTCGGAAAAGTCACTTCCCGGACCCGCCACAGCCCAGCCTGGAACAACCCCGCTTGACATGGAGGGGGTGCCGTCGGAGAGCTTCGGCGGGCGTCCGATCATCGACGCCCTTCGTCATGGCTACGACTCAGGTAGTCAGGACGTACTCGTCTGGGGGTAGGTGACGCCGATCTGGCTGCGGAGTTCGTCCATTTGGCGCATCAGTTCCAGGGTTGTCGCGTGGGGCATCAGGGGGCTTTCCAGCAGGCCCTCGGCCAGGCAGCGTTGCACCTCTGCCGCCTCGTACTGGTAGCCGCTGCCCTCGAAGGGGTGGGTGATTTCCTCGGGTTCCGCGCCGACGCGGGACAGGGTGAACGAGCGGGGGACGAAGAAGCCCGGCGGCAGGTCGATGCGGCCGCGGGTGCCGGTGATCGAGGCCGCGTTGCGGGTTTCGCCCACCAGACTGCAGGTCAGGGCCGCCACCGCTCCCGAGGTGTAGCCCAGCAGCATGCCGGTGTTGTCGTCCACGCCTTCCGGGGTGAGGCGCGCCCAGCCGTGCACCGCCGCGGGCGGGCCCAGGATCAGGTGTGCCAGGTTGAGCGGGTAGACGCCCAGGTCGAGCAGGGCGCCGCCGCCCAGGGCCGGGTCGCGGAGCCGGTGGGTCGCCTCGAACGGGCCCTGCAGGCCGAAGTCCGCCTGCACGTTGGTGACCTCGCCGATCGCGCCGTCCGCGATCAGCTCCACGATCCGGCGGATGGCCGGGTTGCAGCGCATCCACATGGCTTCCATCAGGAACACGCCGCGTTCCGTGGCTTCCCGCACCAGGCGGGTCGACGAGGCCAGGTCCAGCGTCATCGGCTTCTCGCAGAGCACCGCCTTGCCGCCGGCGAGGCAGGCCAGCGCGGCGTCGTAGTGGAAGGCGTGCGGCGTCGCCACGTAGATGACGTCGACGTCGGGGTCGGCGGCCAGCTCGGCCCAGGAGCCGTGGGCGCGGGCGAAACCGTGCCGCTCGGCGAACGCCGTCGCGGCCGCGGTGGTGCGGGAGCCGACGGCGGCGAGTTCGGCGCCGGGCACGAGCGGCAGGTCGGTGGCGAACGTGCCGGCGATGCCGCCGGTGCCCAGGATCCCCCAGCGAACATTCTTCTCGGTCATGATCGCCACGGTATCGCCCGCGGCGCGGTCGGTGGCAGGATCGACCGGGTGAGCCAATCGATGCCGCTGCCGGCGGCCATGCTGCAGCGGGCCCGCGACTTCACCGGCCCGGCGGCCCCGGCCCGGCCCGCGGCCACGGTCGTGCTGCTGCGCGGCGGGGACGCGGCGGGAGCTTTTGACGTGTACGTCCTGCGCCGCGCGACGACGATGGTCTTCGGCGGGGTCCACGCGTTTCCGGGTGGTGGGGTGGATCGTGACGACCTGCCGCAGACCATCAACCAGGACTGGCCGGAGCGCCTGGGTGTGCCGGAGGCGGAGGCTAAGGCGGTGGTGGGTGCTGCCGCCCGCGAGCTCTTCGAGGAAGCCGGCGTCCTGCTCGCCGGTCCCGTCGAGACCGGTGATGACGACCTGGTGGGGGATGTCAGCGGGGCGGACTGGGAGGCCGATCGTCTCGCCGTGCAGCGCCGTGAGCTGACCATGACCGAGCTGCTCGCCAAGCGGGGTCTGCGGCTGCGCGACGATCTGCTGCTGCCCTGGGCCCGGTGGATCACGCCCGAGTTCGAGCCCAAGCGGTTCGACACCTGGTTCTTCGTGGCTGTGCTGCCGCCGGCGCAGACGGCGCGGGACGTTTCCGGTGAGGCCGACCGGACCATGTGGATCAGCCCGGCGGACGCCAACGGCCTGGCCATGCTGCCACCTACGCGCGTGATGCTGGACGAGCTGTCCGCGTACCGGAGCATTTCGGAGGTCTGGCGCGCCCAGCGCGACGCCGCCGCACCCGTCATGCCCCGGGTGGAGCTGGCGGAGGACGGCGGCGCCGTGCTGACGATTCCTAGCCGAAGCGACCGGTGATGTAGTCCTCGGTCTTCTTCTCGGCCGGGTTGCTGAAGATCTTCTGGGTGTCGTCGTACTCGATGAGCCGGCCCGGCTCGCCGGTCTTGTCGATCGAGAAGAAGCCGGTCTTGTCGCTGACCCGGGCCGCCTGCTGCATGTTGTGCGTGACGATGATGATCGTGAAGCGGTCCTTGAGCTTGAACATCAGGTCCTCGATCGCCAGCGTGGAGATCGGGTCCAGCGCCGAGCAGGGCTCGTCCATGAGCACGACCTGCGGCTCGACCGCGATGGTGCGGGCGATGCAGAGGCGCTGCTGCTGGCCGCCGGAGAGTCCCGCGCCCGGGCGGCTGAGCCGGTCCTTGACCTCGTCCCAGAGGTTCGCCGACTTCAGCGACTTCTCGGCCGCGTCGTCCAGCAGCGACTTCTTGCGGACGCCGTTGAGCTTCAGGCCGGCGACCACGTTCTCGTAGATCGACATCGTCGGGAACGGGTTGGGGCGCTGGAACACCATGCCGATCATCCGGCGCACCGCGGTGACGTCCACGTCGGCGTCGTAGATGTTCTGGTCGTCGATGGTGAGCCGGCCCTCGATGCGGGCGTTCGGCAGCACCTCGTGCATGCGGTTGATGGACCGCAGGAACGTCGACTTGCCGCAGCCGGACGGGCCGATCAGGGCGGTGATCGTCTTCGGCTCGACGGTCATCGAGATGCTGTCGATCGCCTTGAACGAGCCGTAGTAGGACGAGACGTTGCTCGCCTCGATGCGCTTGGCCATGGGGGACACCTCTCAGGACAGCCGGTTGCGGCGGGCGAGCAGCTTGGCTGCGATCGTCAGGATGAGAACCAGGGCGACCAGCGTCAATGCCGCCGTCCAGGCGCGGTCCGGTGCATACCGGGAGGCGTCGCCGGCCTGCTGGTAGACGTACAGGGCGAGCGACGACTGGTTGCCGGCGAACGGGTCGAAGTTGATCGCCGCGGCGCCGCCGGCCACCAGCAGCACCGGTGCCGTCTCACCGGCCGCGCGGGCGACGGCGAGCATGACGCCGGTGACGATGCCGGGCAGCGCGGTGGGCAGCACGACCTTGACGATCGTCTTCCACTGCGGCACGCCAAGCGCGTACGCGCCCTCGCGCAGCGGCCCGGGCACCAGCCGCAGCATCTCCTCGGTGGACCGCACGATCGTCGGCAGCATCAGCACGGTCAGCGCCAGCGAGGCGGCGAAGCCGGAGAAGCGCGGCGTGCCGTTGTTGAACCACGGGCTGACGATCAGCACCCAGAACGCCAGGATGAACAGGCCGGCCACGATCGACGGGATGCCGGTCATGACGTCGACGAAGAAGCGCACGGTCAGGGCGAACTTGCCGCGGCCGTACTCGACCAGGTAGATCGCGCCGAGCACGCCGAGCGGCACGGCCATCAGCGTGGCGAGGCCGACCTGCTCCAGCGTGCCGATGATCGCGTGGTACGCGCCGCCGTTCGGGTCCCGGGCGCCGATGTTGTTCATCGAGCTGCCGAAGAAGTCGCCGTCCAGGCGGGCGGCGCCCTTGGAGACCAGCGTCCACACCACCGAGGCCAGCGGCAGGATCGCCAGGATGCAGGCCGAGTAGATCAGCGTCTTCCAGAGCCGGTTGCGGGCCGAGCGCCGGCCCTCCACGCGGGTCGCCGCGGCGAAGAGCCCGGTCAGGTAGAAGACGATCCCGACGACGACCACTAGCACCCAGTTGCCGATGCCGAGGCCGAGCACGATCGCGGCGGCCATCACGAGCGCGACGACCGCGATGCCGACGTCGATCACCCACGGCAGCTTCTTCGACCGGATGTGGTCCGGCGTCATGACGACTCCGGGGACTTCCTTCTCAAGCAGGCTCATCCTGTGCTCACCTCTGGCATGCCCTCCTGGCCCTTCCTGCGTGCCTTTCGTCCGGTGCAGTCGGTCATGCCGCACTGTCCCGGAACTCGCGGCGGCGGTAGATGATCGCCCGCGCTGCCATGTTGACGACCAGGGTGATGGCGAAGAGCACCAGGCCGGAGGCGATGAGCGCACCGCGGCCGGTGGCGTTGGCCTCGCCGAAGGTGTTGGCGATGTTGGCGGCGATGCTGTTGCCGCCGCTCTCGATCAGGTTGAACGAGATGTTGAAGACGATGCCGAGGGTCAGCGCCAGCGCGATGGTCTCGCCGAGCGCGCGGCCCAGGCCGAGCATGACCGCGGCGATGACGCCGGGCATGCCGTACGGCACCACGGCCGTGCGGATCATCTCCCACTTGGTGGCGCCCAGGGCGAGCGCCGCCTCCTCGTTCATCAGCGGGGTCTGCTGGAAGACCTCCCGGGACAGCGAGGTCACGATCGGCAGCACCATGATCGCCAGCACCAGGCTGCCGAGCAGGATCGAACGGCCGAACGGCCCGTCGCCACCGAAGATCGGCAACCAGCTGAAGTACTTGTTCAGCCAGACCGAGAAGTCCTCGACCGGCACCCGGAACACGTCGCGCCCCCAGAGCCCGAACACCACGCTGGGCACGGCGGCGAGCAGGTCGATGACGAAGCCCAGCGGGTTGGCCAGGCGCTTGGGCGCGTAGTGCGAGAGGAACAGCGCGATGCCCAGGGCGATGGGCACCGCGACGATCAGCGCGATGATCGACGTCAGCACGGTGCCGAAGGCCAGCGCGGCGATGCCGAACTTCGGCTCGGCGTCGTTGGGGAACCAGGCCTTGTAGGTCAGGAAGTTCTCGGTGTTCGCCTGCAGGGCCGGTACGGCCTTCGAGATCAGGAAGACCGCGATGGCGATGATGATGACCAGCACCATCGCGCCGGCGGCCGTGCTCAGGGCCCGGAAGCCGGTCTCCATGGAGAACCGGGCCTTTTTGGGCAGGCCGCCCCCACCACCGAGCGGCGGACGGATGCCGTCGAGGTCATCGGGAGGGATCGGCGAGACGCCGCTGCCGGCGGACCGGGCGTGACGCGCTGTCACGCTCGATCCACCGGCTCCGGTGCTCGCCGAGCGGGAGGGGAAGTCACCCATTCGCTCGCTCGCTGTCGTCTAGGAGGGGGTTCGTGGGGGCTGGTACTAGGAGATGGCCGCGACCGAGGTCTCGACCTTGCTGCGGACGGCCTCCGGCAGCGGGGCGTAACCGAGCTCGGCGAGCGCGGCCTGGCCACCGGTGCTGGCGGTGTAGCTCAGGAAGCCCTTGATGGCCGCGGCCTTCGGGCTGCCCTTGCTGCAGGCGATCTCGTACGTCACCAGGACGATCGGGTACGCGCCGGCCTCGGTGGTGGTGTAGTCGATGTCGAGCGCCAGGTCGCTGCCGGTGCCCTTGATCTTGGCGCCCGCGATGGTCTTGCCGGCGCTCTCCCCGGTGAGCTCGGTGTACTCGCCCGCACCGTTCTTGATCTTGGCGATCTTCAGGTCGCTGTTCTCCGCGAAGGAGAGCTCGACGTAGGAGATGGTGCCCGCGGTGCCCTTGACCGCGGTGGCCACGCCGTCGGACTTCGCCGCGCCGACGCCGCCCGGCGCCTTCCAGGCCTTGGCGTTACCGAAGGTCCACGCCGCCTCGGCGGTCTTGCTCAGGTACTTGGTGAAGTTGTCGGTGGTGCCCGACTCGTCGGAGCGGTGCACGGCCTGGATCGCCGTCGAGGGGAGCTTGGCGTCGGCGTTGTCCGCCTTGATCGCCGCATCGTCCCACTTGGTGATCTTGCCGGCGAAGATCCCGGCCAGGGTGGCCGGCGAGAACTGGAGGTTCTCGACGCCGTCGAGGTTGTAGACGACCGCGATGGGGCCGATCACCATCGGGAGGTTGAGGGCCTGGCCGCCGGGGCACTTGGCGTTCGCCTGCGGCTGCTCCTCCTCCTTGAGGGCGGAGTCGGAACCGGCGAAGTCGGCGGTCCCGGCGATGAACGCCTGGATGCCGGCGCCGGAGCCGGTGCCCTCGTAGCCGATCTTGGCGCCCGAACACTGGCCCTGGTACGCCTTGATCCATTCGTCCATGGCGTTCTTCTGCGCCGAAGAACCCTGCGCCGTCAGGTCGCCGGCCGCGCAGTTCGCGGACGCGGCGGAGGCGCCGCCGGCGGCAGGCGAGTCGGTGTTGTCCGAGCCGCACGCGGCGAGCCCGAGCGTGGCGGTCAAGGCAATGCCGGCAACGTAAAACCGCTGGAGCTTCACGGGTTTCCCTTCGAATTAAATGCAACTCCGGGCTCGTAGTCCCGGTCGGCCGAACTCTCATCGGCACACCCGGAAAACTAAGAGGGCGAGGTGACCGGCTCCCCGGGCATAAGTGAACGCGGGGTGAACAGGTATGCGCCTGATAGTTGCCTTTGGCTGAGGAGGGGTTGTCCGTTAAGTGAACCGAGGACGCGGCGTCTTGTATGTCCGTTATTTTGTGTTCTCTTTCCGCCCGGTGCCGGCCGCCGACCTGCCGCCACGCCGCGCCAGGTGTCCCGGCCGGCACGTCGGACAGATCGGGGGTTTCCGGGCCTGCTGGGCCTGCCTGGGCATGGCGGTGGGCCCGCTGCTCGGCGGCGAAGTGGGCAGCCGGCCGAACTCGCCGACGCCGGCCGCTGGCTAACCGCGGCTGTACATCACGTCGGCGGAGTGGACCTCGAAGCCCAGCCGCCGGTAGAGCGCCACCGCCGCCTCGTTGGACTCGTCCACGTAGAGCAGCGCGTCGGCCAGCCCGAGCCCGGCAAGGTGCCGCAGGCCGGCCACGCTCAGCGCCGCACCCAGCCCGCGGCGGTGGCCGCCCGGGTCCACACCGAGCACGTAGATCTCGCCGATCGCCGGCTCGTCGCCGTCGGCGGGGTGCACCTTGGTCCAGTGGAAGCCCAGCAGCCGGTCGTCGGCCGGGTCGACCGCGAGCAGGAAGCCGGCCGGTTCGAACCACGGCTCGCCGAAGCGCAGCCGCAGGTCGTCGGCCGTCCAGCGGCCCTGCTCGGGGTGGTGGGCGAAGGCCCGCGCGTTGACGCCCAGCCAGGCCGCGTCGTCGGCGCCGGGCACGAAGGCGCGGATCGTGACGCCCGCGGGCAGCGGCACCTCGGGCAGGCCGGCCAGCGACCGGCGCATCTGCCAGAGCACCCGCGAGCGGGTGAAGCCGGCCTTTTCGGCGAACGCCCGGGCGGCCGGCTCGTCGCCGTGCGCCCAGAATCGCAGGGCATCCGGCCCGGCGGCGGCGAGCAGCGCCGTGCCGTGCCCGCGGAGCCGGTGTTTCGGGTGCACCACCAGCTCGCCGGAGCCCGCGTCCAGGGTGGCGTAACCCGCCAGGACGTCGTCGGAATACGCGAGCAGGTGGGTGCGGCCGGAGCCGCGGAGGCCGAGGATGCCGTCCTCCGACAGCGGGTGGACGCCGTCGGCCTCGTCCGCCGCGGCGGCCAACGTCAGGACGTCAGCCGCCTCGGCGGGGGAGAGCTGGTCCCGGGTGCGGACCTCGGTCATACCGGCAGCGAGACCGGCTCGTTGTCGGGGAGCTGGCGGTTCGACGGGGGCACGACGAACTTGTAGCCCACCTGGCGGACGGTGCCGATCATCGACTCGTACTCCGAGCCGAGCTTGGCGCGCAGGCGCCGCACGTGCACGTCGACCGTCCGGGTGCCACCGAAGTAGTCGTAGCCCCAGACCTCGCGCAGCAGCTGGTCGCGGGTGAACACCCGGCCGGGGTGCTGGGCGAGGAACTTCAGCAGCTCGAACTCCTTGTAGGTGAGGTCGAGCGGCCGGCCCTTGAGCTTGGCGGCGTAGGTGTCGGGATCGATGTTCAGCTCGCCGGCGCGGATGGAGCCGCCGGCACCTGCCGTGGCGTTCGTCAGGCGGCCGACCGCCAGGCGCAGCCGGGCCTCGACCTCGGCCGGGCCCGCGCTGGCCAGGATGACGTCGTCGACACCCCAGTCAGCGTTGAGCGCGATCAGACCGGCCTCGGTGACCACCGCCATCAGCGGGACGCCGATACCGGTCGCGTGCAGCATCCGGCACGTCGCGCGAGCCTCGGAGAGCTCGGAGCGGGCATCGACGAGCACAGCGTCCGGGCTCGGCCCGGACACCAGAGTGCGTACGTCGCGAGGCGCCGTACGCACGGAGTGGGGCAGCAGGTCCAGCGCGGGAAGCACGGCGGAGGGCTCACCTGCGCGTGCCGTCACCAACAGAAGGATTTCCACACTCACCTCGATCCTCGCGGCGCGGTGGCCGCTCGGGTGACCCGGTCTGCGCAGCTCATGGCTGCGCCACCGGTAGGACTTGTCCCGGCGTCACCGACGGGTGGGCTGCGATTACCTTAACCGATGCGTCTGCCCGAAGACCCTGGTCGCGCCGTCAAGTGATGTGAACTACGCCCCGGATGTGGCCGAACGGCGGAATCGTAACCAGCCTTTTACCCGAGCCCACCGGCCGTCACGATGGGAGCGCGCCCATGTTGCCGGCCGATGACGCGCGATGACCCCGCCGCGATGAGCGCTTTTGCCCCCGGGTCTGGCACGATCGCAGGCGTGCTTCCCTCCGCCCCGCGCGACAACGACTCCTGGGACGACGACGTCTCCCGGGAGATCGCCCGGTCGGCGCCGGGCCGGTCGTCGTCCGGCTTCTACGCCGGCGCCCCCGAGCCCGCCTCGCGGATCGGCGCCCGCGGCGGCGATCCGGTCGACGAGGAAGAGGAGATCGAGGAGGAGATCCCGGTCGTCCCGGTGCGCCGCCAGCTCTCGGTGGCGATCGCCGGCTTCGCCGGGCTGCTCGGGACCGGCCTGATCCTCGGCGCGCAGACCTCCGGGCCGGACGCGCGGCTGCCGTACGCGATCGTGGTCTTCGGGGTGCAGCTGCTCTACATCCTCGCGTTCACCATGGCCATCCGGCCGCCCGCCGTCGGCACGGTCGCCGGGGTCTGCGTGGCCGCCGCGCTGGCCGCCGACTACCTGGCGGTCACCAGCGAGCCCGCCGGCATCCTGCCGCTGCTGCTGGTCGCCGTCGGCGGTTTTGTGGTGGCCGTGGCCGGCCAGTTCATCCGTCCGGATGACCGCATGCACGTCCGGGACGCGCTCAGCGGCACCCTGCTGATCGTGGTCGGCGTGGTCTCGTTCGCCCAGCTGATCGTGCTGACCCGCAAGCCCGTCGGCACGCAGGCCGTGCTGGTGTGCCTGACCGCGGTGGCGGTGGCGGTGCTCGTCGCGCACCTGGTCGACGCGTTCTTCCCGCGGCCGCGGATCGCGCCGCAGGTGCCGCGCGGCGCCACCGGCATCATCGCCGGCGCCATGCTGGGCACCTTCGCGGCGGCCGGGCTGGGCAGCGTGCTGGTGCTGCCGTTCACGCCCGCCAAGGGCGCGCTGCTGGGCTTCGTGGCCGCCGGGGTGGCCGGGCTGGTCGACCTCGCGGTGAACTATTCGGAGGTGGGCCGGCGGATGGCCGGTGACACGCCGACCTTCTGGGTGGCCCGGCACATGCAGGGTCCGCTGGGCGCGTTCGCCATGGCCCTGCCCGGTGCGTACGTGTTGACGGCTTTCTTTCTCAGCTGATGGTGTCCGCGGGCCTCGCACCGGGCATATACCGTGCCCCATCTCGACGTGAAACCGGGAGGCCGCAGTGGCAGAGGTGTACGGGACCGCGCGTCCCCGCAAGCGCTGGGGGCGACGTCTGCTGATCACCTTCCTGGTGCTGCTGCTGATCATCCTCGGGGCGCTGGTGGTGGCCGACCGGGTCGGCGCGTCCTATGCGGAACGGGTCATCGGTGACCGGGTCGCCCAGCAGCTCACCGACCAGCAGGCCACCGCCGAGCAGCCGGACGTGACGATCGAGGGCGTGCCGTTCCTGACCCAGGTGCTGGACGGCAGGTACCAGGAGATCAAGATCCGGCTGAACGACTTCACCGGGCCGGCCGGCAACGGCAGGACCATCAAGATGAACCCGCTCGACATCCGGGCGACGGACGTGAGCGCGCCGCTGGACACCGTGCGCAGCGGCAACGGCGACATCGTGGCCGGCACGGTCACCGGCGTCGGCACCCTCGGCTACGCCAACCTCGCCGAGCTGACCGGCCAGGCGGGCCTCAAGCTCAGCGAGCGCGACGGCAAGCTGGTCGGCACCGCGCCGCTGCAGGCGCTGGGCCAGACCTGGAACGTGAGCGGCTCGGCCAACCTCGAGGTCAAGGACAGCGTCGTCAAGGTCACCTTCGCCGACGTCACCGCCGCCGGGCTGCCGAACATCCCGCTGGTCCGCACGCTGGTCGACAACTACGTCAAGCAGCTGGCCTTCGACCTCAAGGTGCCGGCCCTGCCGCTGGGCCTGAAGGTGCAGAAGGTCGAGCCGCGCCCCGACGGGCTGTTCGTCACCACCGGCGCGAGCGATGTGTCACTGAGCTCTGGCGGACTGTGACGCCTGACTCAATCCCGGATGGTGGTCGACGGTGTTCCGAGCCGTGGACCCGCTGGTAGGGTCGGCGGCATGAGCCCCTTGCTCACAAAGAGGCGCGCGGTCGACCTGTGCCGCGTGGCCGCCTGCCTGTGTCGCCCTGTCATCTGACGGGGCCATTCCAGCTGCGCAGGATCTGATCTTCCGCCCGGCAGTGGCGCCGTCGCACCCAACCCAACGTGATCCGTTCCATGGGTCCCGCGCGGGGTGCGACCGAAATCTCCGCGCGACGACTCACCCCCATCTCACCTGACCAAGGGAGTACCGCGATGAGTCGCGACACCGCACTTGTCTCTGCCGACTGGGCCGAGAAGAACCTCGACGCCCCCGGCGTCGTCTTCGTTGAGGTCGACGAGGACACGAGCGCCTATGACGGCGGCCATATCCCGGGCGCCGTGAAGATCGACTGGAAGGCCGACCTGCAGGACCCGGTGCGCCGGGACTTCGTCAATCAGGAGCAGTTCTCCCAGCTCCTGTCGGCCAAGGGCATCTCCAACGACGACACCGTGGTCCTCTACGGCGGTAACAACAACTGGTTCGCGGCGTACGCGTTCTGGTACTTCAAGCTCTACGGCCACCGCGACGTGAAGCTGATCGACGGTGGTCGCAAGAAGTGGGAGCTCGACGCCCGCCCGTACTCCAAGGACGTGCCGAGCCGTCCCGCGACGCAGTACCAGGCGTCCGCCCCCGACCTGTCGATCCGCGCGTTCCGCGACGAGGTCGTGCAGGCCATCGGCGTGCAGAACCTGGTCGACGTGCGCAGCCCCGACGAGTTCGCGGGCCGGCTGCTGGCCCCGGCGCACCTGCCGCAGGAGCAGTCGCAGCGGGCCGGGCACATCCCGACCGCGCTCAGCGTGCCGTGGAGCAAGGCGGCCAACGAGGACGGCACCTTCAAGTCCGACGCCGAGCTCGCCAAGATCTACGGCGAGGCCGGCCTGGACGGCAGCAAGGACACCATCGCCTACTGCCGCATCGGCGAGCGTTCCTCGCACACCTGGTTCGTGCTCAAGGAACTGCTCGGCCACGAGAACGTGAAGAACTACGACGGTTCCTGGACCGAGTACGGCTCGCTCATCGGCGTGCCGATCGCGCTCGGCGACGAGCCCGGGAAGGCCTGATCATGACTTCTCCGTCGAACATCGCGGACGGTTGCGCCGCGCCCGACCAGTCGGCTCCCATCCCGGCCGGCGTCGACCTCCAGAAGGAAACCGTCATCACGGGCATCGTGACCAACGGTGACGGCGAGGCGGTGGGCGGCGCGTACGTCCGCCTGCTCGACTCGACCGGGGAGTTCACGGCCGAGGTGGTCACGTCCCCGCAGGGCGTGTTCCGCTTCTTCGCGGCCCCGGGCTCCTGGACGTTGCGTGCCCTCTCCCGGCACGGCAACGGCGACCTGACCGTGGACGCCACCCGTGGCGTCAACGAGGTCGGCGTCAGCGTCAGCTCCTGACCACCCACGCTCTGTGAAGTTCGCCGAAGGGCGGGACCCGCACCGGGTCCCGCCCTTCGCCGTGCGAGCATGGCTGCCGTGACCGCCCCCGCGTACCACCCCGCGCCTCCGCCGCCCGCCGCGCCGCGGCCCCGGCGGCGCTGGTTGCTGACCGCGATCGTGGTGGCCTGGGCGCTGCTGCTGGCCGGGTTCGCGGCCTGGTCGGTGCGCAAGGATCCGCCGACCGTGCCGGAGCAGCGGGACATCGCGGAGGCGCTGCCGGTCGTGCAGCGGGCCACCGGGGCGGTGCTGCTGGCGGCCGATGCCGCCGACCGCGTGGTCACGCTGGGCGAGCTGAGTTTCGACCGGGACTGCGCCCTCACCCCGGTGCGGGACGGCGTCGAGGCCAGCCGCGAGGTCACCGTGCGGGTGCGCGCCGGCGCCCTGCCCGCCACGCTGGACGCGATCGCCCGCGCCCTGCCCGCCGAGTACGCGGCCACCGTCCGGCAGAACACCGCCGGCACCCGGTACGGCCTGCGCGCCGACGCCGGTGAGTTCGTCGGCGTGGACGCGACCGCCGACGCGGGCGCGACCGTCTTCACCATGGTCGTCTCGACCGGCTGCCGCCCGCTGTCCGACGGGGTGGACCTCGCGCCCGCCCCGGTGGCCGCCACCGAGGTGCCGGCCGAGTTCACCGCCGCGCTGCGCGCGTTGACGCCGACCGCGCCGAGCGCCACGAGCACCGAGGTCGCCTGCCCGGGCGGCGGGCGTACGGCTCGCACGGTGACCGCGGACGACCTGCCCGCGCCCGCCGACCTGGCCCGCGCGGTGCGCGGTCTGGTGGCCGATGCGCAGATCGTGCAGGCCGACCCGCAGGCGTGGGCCTACCGCGTCGGTGCGGTCTCGATGGTGGTCAGCGCCAGCGCGGGCAGCGCCCGGGTCGCCGCCACCACCGGCTGTCGTTAACAAACCTTCCATCGAGGGCAGCCGATCTATTTACTTGCGTGAATCAGTGTTTTACGATCCGGTAACGCAAGTTTTCGCACACAATCCACCATGACTGCACGCTCTGGCGCACCCCGGAGGCTGCTGTGGACCGTCGTACCTTCCTGGCCGGAACCGTCGCCGTGCCCGCCGTTGCGGCGGCCACCGGCCTGATCGCCAGGCCGGCCCACGCCGCCGCACCCGGCTACGTCGTCAACCGCGCGCCGTTGCACCCGGACGCGTTCCTGCGGCTCGCACCGGGCCGCACCCGGGCCGGCGGCTGGCTCGCCACCCAGCTGGCCAACCAGCTCACCGGCCTGAACGGCCGGCTCCCCGAGGTCTCGCACTTCCTGCGGTACGACGAGACCGGCTGGATCCACCCGGAGCTGGGCGGTTGGGAGGAGGTGCCGTACTGGCTCAAGGGCTTCAGCAGCCTGGGCTACGTCACCGGCGACGCCCGGGTCATCGCGGAGACAGAACGCTGGATCGACGGGGTGCTCGCCACCCAGGCGGCGGACGGCTACTTCGGCCCCACCCGGCTGCGGACCGCGCTGAACAACGGCCCGGACCTGTGGCCGCACATGCCGATGCTGCACGCCGTCCGCACCTGCCAGGAGTTCACCGGCGACGGCCGGATCGTGCCCTTCCTGACCCGCTTCCTCCGCTACGTCAACGGCTGCCCGACCAGCGTGTTCTCGCAGAGCTGGGGCAGCTTCCGGTGGGCCGACACGCTGGAGGTGGTGTTCTGGACCTACAACCGCACCGGCGACGCGTTCCTGCTCGACCTGGCCCGCAAGATCCATGCGAACTCGGCGAACTACGTCAACAACCTGCCGTCGCTGCACAACGTGAACCTGGCACAGGGCTTCCGTGAGCCGGCCGTCTACGCGACCCTGTCCGGCGACGCCGCGCACCGCCGGGCCAGCTACCAGGACTACGACCTGATCATGACGACGTACGGGCAGTTCCCCGGCGGCGGGTTCGCCGGCGACGAGAACGCCCGGCCCGGCTTCGGCGACCCCCGGCAGGGCTTCGAGACCTGCGGGATCGTCGAGTTCATGGCCAGCCACGAGATGCTCGGCCGGATCACCGGCGACCCGGTCTGGTTCGACCGGGTGGAGGACCTGGCGGTCAACTCGCTGCCCGCGGCGCTCGACCCCCGGCAGCGGGGCATCCACTACATCACCAGCGCGAACAGCATCGCGCTGCGGGACCGGACCGGCAGCCAGGGACAGTTCCAGAACGGCTTCCCGATGCAGGCGTACATGCTCGGCATCGACAACTACCGGTGCTGCCCGCACAACTACGGGATGGGCTGGCCCTACTACGTCGAGGAGATGTGGGCGGCCACCCCGGACGGCGGGCTGGTCGCGAACCTGCACGGCCCGTCGCGGGTCACCGCCGAGGTCGCCGGGGGTACGACCGTGACGGTCGCCGCCGACACCGCCTACCCGTTCGGCGACACCATCACGTACACGGTCAGCACCCCGGGGCCGGTGGCGTTCCCGCTGCTGCTGCGGATCCCCGGCTGGTGCACCGACCCCGTGCTCACCGTCAACGGCGCCGCCGCGGTGGTCGCCGCCGGCCCGGCGTACGGGAAGATCAGCCGGACCTGGCAGAACGGTGACCGGGTGGTGCTGCGCCTGCCGATGCGGACCCGGGTCCGCACCTGGGCCGCCATGCAGGACGCCGTGTCGGTCGACTTCGGCGCCCTCACCTTCTCGCTGGCCATCACCGAGAACTGGGCGCGCAGCGGCGGCACCGAGACCTGGCCGACCAGCGAGGTGCGGCCCGGCTCGGCGTGGAACTACGGCCTCGACGGCGCGACGTCCTTCGCGGTGACCACCGGGCTCGGCAACCCGGCCGACCCGTTCACCCCGGCGACCGCGCCGATCCGGATCACCACCCCGGCGCGGAAGATCCCCGCCTGGACGGCCGACAGCGACGAGATCGTCACGCCGTTGCAGGACAGCCCGACGCCGTCCGCGGAGCCGGTCGAGACGGTCACGCTGATCCCGATGGGCGCGGCCCGGCTCCGGCTCACCTCGTTCCCCACGATCGGCGCCGGCCGGCCCTGGGTGCCGCCGGGCGTCGCGTTCCGGATCCAGAACCAGCACAGCGGCAAGGTCCTCGGCGTCGACCAGATGTCGCAGGCGAACAGCGCGCGGGTGGTGCAGTACGCGGACAGCGGCACCGCCGACCACCTCTGGCAGCTCGTCGACAACGGCGACGGCTACCTGCGGATCCGCTGCGTGAACTCGGGCAAGGTGCTCGGCGTCGACCGGATGTCCACCGCCGACTCCGCCCAGGTGGTGCAGTACGACGACAACGGCACCGCAGACCACCTGTGGCAGCTCGTTGACAACGGCACCGGCTACCTGCGGATCCGGAACAAGAACTCCGGCAAGGTGCTCGGGGTGGCCGGCATGTCCACCGCCGACTCCGCCGACGTCGTGCAGTACGCCGACAACGGCACCGCCGACCACAACTGGCGGCTGATCCCGGACGGCACGGTCAAGCTCCAGGCCACGCACAGCGGCAAGGTGCTGGCCATCCAGGACATGTCCGCGGCCAACGGCGCCCAGCTCACCCAGTGGCCGGCGACCGGCACCCCCGACCACGTGTGGCGGTTCGCCGACGCCGGCGGCGGCCACTTCCGGATCGTCAGCAACCTGACCGGCAAGTGCGTCGAGGTGAGCGGCGCCGGCATGAGCGACGGTGCCCGGGTGACCCAGTGGGACTACCTCGGCGGCGCCCACCAGCAGTGGCGGCTGGTCTGGGCCGGTGCGGGGGCGTTCGCGCTGGTCGCCCGGCACAGCGGCAAGGTGCTGGAGGTCTCCGGGCAGTCCCCGGCCGACGGTGCCGTGGTCACCCAGTGGGCGGACCTGGGCGGGGCGAACCAGCGCTGGCGGCTCACCCCCGGTTAGCAGCCGGGCGGGGCGGTCGGCCGGGCGGCGGCGAGCAGGGCCGTGTTCATCTCCGTCGAGGTGGCCAGCCGCTGGAACTCGGTGCCGAGCACCAGGTCGACGGCCCGGCCGTCCCGATCGGGCGAGAACTGCATGACGGCGTCGCCACCCACCAGCGCCCGCACCAGGCCGGCGGCGCCGATCGCGCGGGGTCCGTACCGGATCACCGCCACCGTCCCGACCGTGCCGGTCTCCCGGTCGATCAGGGAGTGCCCGGTCGCGGTGAAGCCGCGCCGGTCGAGCTCCGCGGTCACCGCGCCGGCCTGCAGGGCCGCGGCGTAGACCTGGACGTCCAGCTCGCCAGGCGTGTGGGGCAGGTTGAGGTCGACCGGGAACCGGCAGCTCACCCGCGGGCCGGCGGGCGGCGTCGCGACCGGCTCCGGGGTGCGGCCGGTCACCGAGGCCAGGCCGAAACCGGCCGCCGCGACCACCGTGACGAGCGCGACCGCGGTGCCGGCCCGGCGGCGACGGGCCCGGGTGCGGCCCCGTGCCCGCACGTCCGCGGCCGGGGCGAGCCGGACCTGATCGACGTCAACCGCCAGCTCGGCGAGACGCTCACGAACGGGGTGCGACATCGCTGACCTCCGGGGAGTGGTCGCCGAGCAGCCCGGCGAGCGCGGTGCGGGCCCGGGACAGCCGGGCTTTGATCGTTCCGGTGGGGGTGCCGGTGCTGTGGGCGATCTCCTGCACCGACATGTCGAGCAGGTAGTGCAGGGCCACCGCCTGGCGCTGGGCCGCGGGCAGCCGCTGCAGGGCGGCGACCACCGCCACCCGGTCCGGCGAAGGGCTCGCGGTCACCACGTCGGGTGGACCCATCCGGGCCTGGGCCGCCCACCGGCGCCGCAGGCCCCGCCACCGGTTGGCGGCCAGCCGCCAGCCGACGGTGCGGACCCAGCCCTCCGGGTCGTCGAGCGCGGACACCCGGGGCCAGTGCTGCCAGGCCCGCGCGTACGACTCCTGCGCGAAGTCCTGGGCCTCGGCCACGTCGCCGCAGACCGCGTAGAGGTACAGCACCATGCGGCGGGCGCTCGCTTGGTAGAAGGCGTCGAAGTCAGCGGTGCTCGGCTGCATACCGGAGAACACCCCGCCGGGCCGGTTGCGGTTGCATCCCGCTAGTAGACGACCGCCTGGGCGCCGTCGGACATGATCTCCTCGACGAACACGGCGGCGCCCGCGATCCGGATGCCCGGCAGCACATCGCCGGGCCCGATCTCGCGGCGGGCCGCGCACTGCGTGCAGGCGGTGACCCGGCCGCTGGTGAGCAGCAGCTCGAGCAGGTCCGGCAGCGGCGCCGCGTGCGGCAGCTGGAACTCGGCGGCCCGGTCCGGCAGGGCGAACCACGTCGACTCACCGGTGAGCCAGAACGAGACGTCCACCCCGGACGCGGCCGCGGTCGAGGCCACGGTGAACGCCTGCGAGCAGCGCTCCGGGGCGTCCGCGCCGGCGGTTGCCTTGACGACGAGCAAGCGGGCCATGGGGCTCAGCATAAGATGGCCCGGTCATGGTTACCGAGGTCGGGTTCGTGAGTCTGCTGGTCGCCGGGTTCGGCGGGCTGGCCGGCGGTTTGGGCTATCTGGCGATGCGCATAACAAGGGGACGCTGGTGAGCAGTGAGACGGAAAACCCGCTGGGCCCACCGCCCTGGCTGAACGCGCCGCCGGTCGAGGCGTACCCGTTCGAGGACACGCACGACCTGCGCAAGGGCCCGGACCTGCACCCGGCGCTGCTGGGCCTGCTGCCGTTCATCGGGTTGTGGCGCGGGCGCGGGCAGGGCGGGTTCCCGGAGCCCGAGGACTTCGACTTCGCGCAGGAGGTCCGGATCAGCCACGACGGGCGGCCGTTCCTGGCATACGAGTCGCGGATCTGGATCCTGGACGCCGACTCCAAGCCGGTGCGGATGGCCGAACGGGAGCTGGGCTGGTGGCGGCCCGTGCTGGTCGACGACCGGCCGGGCGACGAGATGGAAGCCACCATGATGACCCCGTCCGGCGTCATGGAGCTCTACGTCGGCCGGGTCGCCGGCACCCGGCTGGAGATGGTGACCGACGCGGTCGTCCGGACCCCGTCGGCCACCGAGGTCACGGCCGGGCACCGGCTGTTCGGCATCGTCGACGGCGCGCTGCTCTACGCCCACGAGATGTCCGGCCAGGGCCAGACACTGGTGCCACACCTGTCGGCGAGATTGCTCCGGGTGGGTGGGTAGGCGGCGTCCGAAGGTCAAAAGCTTGCGGTCGTGCCTGGTTGCATGGTGCTGACCGTCGCTCCCGCCGATCGCGAGGTCCGTGCGTGGCTTCCGGTCGGCTCGGGCTGGTTGCACGAGCTCGGCCTTTCACTTGCCGCCGGTGCCGCCGCCTGCGCCGCCTGCCTTTCGCCGCCTGCCGCCTGCGCCGCCTGCCGCCTGCGCCGCCTGCCGCCTGCGCCGCCTGCCGCCTGCGCCGCCTGCCGCCTGCGCCGCCTGTCGCCGGTGCCGTCGCCTGTCGCCTGCGCCGCCTGTCGCCGCCGTTGATACTGCAGTGCCGCAGCGCGGCAGGTCGTTGCCGGGTAACGAATGCCCCATACAGCGCGTTATCGCCCTCCCCGACAGCGCTCCGCGGCTCGATCACTGCGATCTTGGAGCGCACGGGTTAGGAGCTGACCCGACTTCAACAAGATCCATCGGTGGCAGGCGACAAAGCGCCCACAGTCCCCCTTATCGCGTCCCTGGTGGCTGCCGCGCTGCGGATCTTGGCGCTCGCAGGCGGGGCTCGGCTTTCGCCTCTTTGCGATCAGCGGCTCCGGGGCATCCGGATCATCAGCAACGACATTTGTCGGGCTCTTCGCTTCGGGTGCCGACGAGCATTCCACGGCGACCGCCACGGTCGATCTTCAATCGTGCCGGCGTGGAGTGAGTCACCACGCTCCACGCTCGACAGCCCTCAGCCTCGACCCAGCGCTACCAGCGAGACGGGTCCCGCAGAACGAACCGCTGCCGGTGCCGCTGCGCGCGCAGCCGCCCCGGGTCGGACGCTGTCTTCGGGTCGGACGCTGTCTCCGGGCCGGTGGCGGGTGTGGCCAAGACGTGCGTGATTCAAGGTGTGGTGAAGCCCAGCAGGTTGAGGAGGCGTGACGTCCAGGTCGACGGTGGGCGGGCGGCACCGTCCAGGGCTCGGGCCTCGGCAAGACCGCGCAGTGAGCTCGCCAGCCAGATCGCGTCCGTCGTGGCCAGGGCGGCTGCGCTGATCATGCGTTCCTCCGTGCGGAGCCCCAGCTCCGGGGCTCGGGCGAGCAGGTGGGCGGCCGTGGTGCCGGGGAGGATGCCGGTCTCGCCGGCCGGCACGGTGCAGAGGGTGTCGCCCGCGAGCCAGATCAGGCTTGCGGTGGGTGCCTCCAGGGCTTGCCCGTCGGCGCGGAGCCACAGGACGTCGTCCGCGCCCTGCCGCTGCGCCCAGCGTCGGGCGGCGAGGTTCTCCGCGTACGACAGGGTTTTGGCCCCGGCCAGCGACCAGGGTGGGCGGGCGACGATGCCGGAGTTCGCGGTGATCAGGCGGATGCCGTCGCGGCGTTCGCGGCGGGCGGTGGCCGGCACCGCGGTGACCGTGGCGTAGACCGTGGCCGGGGTGACGATCAGGCGGAGGGCGCCCTCGCCGCCGGTCCAGGCGGCCGCGGCGCGGGTGGCCAGCTCGGCGAGCTCCGGACGCGGCGGCAGTGGCAGGTCGAGCACGGCCGCGGAGGTGGCCAGCCGGTTCAGATGGGCGTCCAGCAGCCAGGGGCCGTCGGGGCGCAGGTGCAGGGTCTCGAAGACGCCCTCGCCGTACAGCAGGCCACGGTCCACCGGGGTCAGCTCGCCTGAGCCGGGGATCACCATCGGACTGTCGCTCACAGCGCGGAGGGTAGCGCCGCGCGAACTATGCTCGTGGCGTGTCCTCCTCTTCGCTTGCCGAGATGCTCCGGGAGCGCGGCCTGCGGCTGACTCCGCAGCGCCAGCTGATCCTGGAAGCCGTCCACGAGCTGGGTCACGCCACCCCTGAGCAGATCCACCACACCGTGCGGGAACGCGCCGCCGGCGTCAACATCACCACCGTCTACCGCACCCTCGAGCTGCTCGAGGACCTCAGTCTGGTCAGCCACACCCACCTCTCGCACGGGTCGCCGACCTACCACCGGGCGGGCGAGGACCAGCACGTCCATCTCGTCTGCCGCGGCTGCGGCTTGATCGACGAGGTTGATCCCGCCGTGCTGCTGCCGGTCACCGAGCAGCTGCAGCGGGACCGCAACTTCCGGGTCGACGTGGGGCACGTGTCCCTGTTCGGCGTCTGCGGCGACTGCAAGGAGCAGCCATGACCACGGTCCTGATCGAGGAGCTGGAGCCGGCCTCGGCCGACGCCGGCGTCCCGGCCCACTACGGCGACCCGATGCGCGAGCAGCGCACCCTGGACACCGCGGTCGGCCTCGTCGACCGCAGCAACCGCGACGTGCTCGCCGTGCCGGGCGAGGAACGGGCGAGCTGGCTGCACACCCTGACCACCCAGCACCTCAGCGACCTGCGCGCCGGGCAGGGCACCGAGCTGCTGGTGCTCTCCCCGCACGGGCACGTCGAGCAGCACGCCCTGGTCGCCGAGGACGGCACCACCGCCTGGCTCGACACCGAGCCCGGAGCGGGCGCCGGCCTGCTCAAATATCTCCAGATGATGCGCTTCTTCACCAAGGTCGAGCCGCGGGACGCGACTGCGGAGATCGCCGTGCTGTCCCTGGTCGGGCCGCAGGCGGTGGCGGCGGCCCGGGAACACCTCGGGGTGGAGCTCGCCGAGCCGCGGATCTTCGACGTGCCCGGCCCCAAGTTCGCCGCCGGGGCGGTGCCGGCCGAGCCGACCGCGCTCTACGACGTCCGGCCGTTCGGCGAGGGGGCGCTGGCCCGCCGGGTGCCGCTCGGGGTCGACCTGCTGGTGCCGCGGGGTGCGCTGGCGGGCGTGCTCGCGCTGCTGGCCGATGTGCCGAAGGCGGGGCTGTGGGCGTACGAGGCGATCCGGGTGGCACACCGGGTGCCGCGGCTGGGCTGGGAGACCGATCACCGGACCATCCCGTCCGAGGCGAGCCTGGTCGCGGCCGCCGTGCACCTCGACAAGGGCTGCTACCGGGGCCAGGAGACGATCGCCCGGGTGCACCACCTGGGCAAGCCGCCGCGTCGGCTGGTGCTGCTGCACCTCGACGGGATCGCCACCGACCAGCCGCCGGCGCAGGGCACTCCGGTGACCCTGGACGGGCGGGCCGTCGGCTTCATCGGCACCGGCGTCCGGCACCACGAGCTGGGCATGATCGCCCTGGCGGTGCTCAAGCGGAACGTGGCCGACGACGCGTCGCTGCTGGTGGGGGAGTCGGCCGCGGCCATCGACGTCTCCTGAGCGGGTCCCGCATGGCAGGATCGCGGCATGACCGGGACCCTCATCACCGTCGCGCCCACCGGCGCGGAGAGCAGTAAGGCAGCCGTACCCGCGCTGCCGGTGACGATCGACGAGCTCGTGGCCACCGCCAAGGAGTGCGAGGCGCTGGGCGCCGCGATCGTGCATGTCCACATCCGCGACGACGCGGCCCAGCCCACGCTCGACCAGGGCCGGCTGCGCGAGACCGTGGCCGCCCTGCGGCAGTCGACCGACCTGATCGTGCAGCTCTCCTCGGGCGGCGCGGTCACCGACCCCGAGGCCGACCGGCTGGCCGTGCTGGCCGCCGGCCCCGAGATGGCCTCCTGCACGATGGGTACGGTCAACTTCGGCGACGGCGTGTTCCTCAACCGCTGGGAGTTCATCGTCGACCTGCACACCCGGATGCAGGAACGCGGCATCGTGCCCGAGTACGAGATCTTCGACCTGGGTCAGCTCACCACCCTCCAGCGCCTGCTCGACCGGCACGGCCTGCCGTACGGCGGCCACGTCCACGTCGACCTGGTGATGGGCGTGCCCGGCGGCATGCCCGGCACCGCCGCCGCGCTGGTCGCGTGCCACCAGGCGATCCGGGACCTGCCCGCGGGCACCACGTTCTCGGCGACCGGCATCGGCCGCAGCACGATCCCGGTCATGCTGGCCTCGCTGTCGGCCGGCGGGCACCTGCGGGTCGGCATGGAGGACACCGTCACGTACGCCAAGGGCCGCGCGGTCGAGTCGAACATGCAGCTCGTCGCCCGGGCGGTCGGTTTCGCCCAGCTCGCCCAGCGTCCGCCGCTGACCACCGCCGAGGCCCGCGAGCTGCTCGGGATGGCGAGCCGATGATCCTCGCCGAGGTGGTCCGCTCCGGGTTCGTCGAGTCCGTGCACCACGGCTCGGTGGTGGTGCTGGACGCGGCCGGCGGGGTGGTCGCCGCGGCCGGTGACGTCACCGGCCCGTCGTTCCCGCGGTCGTCCAACAAGCCGTTGCAGACCGTCGGGATGCTGCGCGCCGGGCTCCGGACCGCCGAGCCGGCCGACCTCGCGCTGATCAGCGGCAGCCACTTCGGCGAGCCGTTCCACGTCGCCCGGACCCGGCAGATCCTCGCCGCCGCCGGGCTGGACGAGTCCGCGCTGCGCTGCCCGCCGTCGCTGCCGCTCTCCGAGCACGAACGGGACGTGGTGCTGCGCGCCGGCGGCGGCGCCACCCCGGTGCTGATGAACTGCTCCGGCAAGCACGCCGGGATGCTCGCCACCTGCGTGCTGAACGGCTGGTCGCTGGAGGACTACCGGGACGCCAAGCACCCGCTGCAGGTGGCGCTGGCCGCGGCGGTGAGCGAGCTGACCGGGGAGCCGATCGCCGCCACCGGCATCGACGGCTGCGGCGCGCCGGTGTTCGCGGTGTCGCTGACCGCGCTCGCCCGGGGCTTCCAGCGGCTGGTGGAGGCCCCGCCGGGCACTGCCGAGCGACGGGTGGCCGACGCGATGCGGGCGGACCCGGAGCTGGTGGCGGGCACCGGCCAGGACGACACGCTGCTGATGCGGGGCGTGCCGGGGCTGCTGGCCAAGGGCGGCGCCGAGGGCGTGGTCGCGGTGGCCGTCGAGGGTGTCGGCGCGGTGGCGATCAAGGTGGCGGACGGCGCCATGCGGGCCCGGATGCCGGTGCTGGTGTCCGCGCTGCGCCGGCTCGGCGTCTCGGCGCCGGTGCTCGACGAGCTGGCGACCGTGGCGATCGTCGGTGGTGACACCCGGGTGGGTGAGGTGCGCTCCGCCTGGTGACCAGCTTCACGCTAGCTCTTGTTAGCGTTTGCTTGCAAGAGCTAGCGCGGCGGACTACCGTCGGATACATGGCCACCCCGAAGGATCTGCCCCAGGACGTCGGCGCGTTCATCCGCGACCTGCGGCAGACCGCGAAGATCTCGCTGCGGCAACTCGCCGACCGGGCGGGCGTGAGCAACCCGTACCTCAGCCAGATCGAGCGTGGCCTGCGCAAGCCCAGCGCCGAGGTGCTCCAGCAACTGGCCAGCGCACTGCGGGTGTCGACGCCCGCGATGTACCTGCGCGCCGGCCTGCTCGATGGTGAAGGCCAGCAGGGCGTGCTGGCCGCGATCGCGGTTGATCCCGATCTGACGATCGCGCAGAAGCAGTCCCTGTCGCAGATCTACGAGACGTTCCGCAACGAGACCATCCGGCACGCGCCGGCGGCGACCGCGCCCGACCAGGGCGCAGCCGGCGAGAGCACGCCTGACGAGAGCCTGCCCGACGAGGACGAAGCGCTGCGCGCCGTCGTCCACGACGTGGCGGTCGCCGAGGGCGGCGCCGCACCCGCACCCGCATCCCAGACCACTGAGCCCGAGGAGAAATCATGACCGAGCAGACCAAGACCCGCATCCCCGCCCCGCTCTACGCCGCCGCCGGCGCCGGTGACCTGGCCTACCAGCAGCTGCGCAAGCTGCCGGCCGTGGTCAACGAGCTCGGTGACCGCGCCGTCGCCTCGCTGCGGACCGCGAACGACACGGCCAACACCACCGCCGCCTCGCTCAAGACCACCGCGACCACGACCGACTTCGACAAGCTGCGGGAGACCGCCACGGCGACCGCCATTGCGCTCGCCCACGCCGCTCAGGAGCGTGCCGTCGCCGTCTACACCTCGCTGGTCGCCCACGGCGAGCGCGTGGTCGGCACCGGCGTGGTCGAGGCCGCCGAGGTGGTCAACGCCGACATGGTGACCACCGAGGAGCCGAAGGCCGTCGAGGCCGCCCAGGCCGTCGAGGCCACGGAGACCGCCAAGCCGCGCAAGCGCACCACCCGCCCGGCCGCCAAGTAAGTAACGACCCGCCACGCATTGATCCGCGGGCCCCGGCATCCGCCGGGGCCCGCGGCATAGACTGGCGGTCATGGCCTACAGCGCGACACCCATCTTCTACGACGACGTCGCGAACCTCATCTCGTTCGCCGTCCTGATCCTGTCGTTGGTGGTGCAGGCAGTCGCACTGATCCACTGCGTGACCCAGCGCGGCGACGGATTCCAGGCCATCGGCACCCTGCCCAAGGGCGCCTGGCTGGCCATCCTCGCGGTCTGCATCATCCTGACGCTGCTCGGCGTCGGCGGCGGCGCCACCGGCCTGTTCGGCCTCATCGGCGTGGCCGCGGCGCTGATCTACCTGCTCGACGTCCGGCCCGGCCTGCGCGACCTGTCGGACGGCAAGGGCTTCTGGTGAAGCGCCTCCGCTGGCCGCCGCCCCCGGACGGCGGCCCGCGGAGCTCCGGTCCCGGCCCGAGCGCGCCGCGCAGCGGCCGGCCCACCCTGCCGATGCCGCCCACCCAGCTGATCGGCACCCCGCGCGGCGGACGGCTCGAACAGCTGGTCACCGGCGTCGGCGAGCCGGTCACCGTCTTCGCGCACGGGCTGGCCGGCGACATCGCCGGCACCCGCCCGCTGGGCAGCGCCGTGCTCGGCCGCCGGGTGTTCTTCCACTTCCGCGGGCACGGCCGCTCCGAGGCGCCGCCCGGGCCGTGGAGCTTCGCCGACCTCGCCGAGGACCTGCGGGCCGTCGCCGACCGGGCCGGGGCGACCCGGGCGCTCGGGGTCAGCATGGGCGCCGGCGCGCTGTGCCGGGTGCTCGCGGCCACGCCCGAGCGCTTCGAGCGGATCGTGCTCTACCTGCCCGCGCCGCTGGACGGCGTACGGCCGCCGGTGGCCGCGGCGCGGCTGGCCCGGTTGCTGGCCGCCGTCGAGTCCGGCGAGGCCTCGCTGGTGGCCGAGGCCGTCGAGCCGGAGCTGCCGCCCTCGGTGCGCAACACCCCGACCGGCTGGAGCTACCTGCGCCAGCGCGTGGAGCAGTTGCTGACCGACGGCCTGGCCCCGGAGCTGGACACGCTGTGGCGCGCCCCGGCGGTGCCGGACGAGTCGGTGCTGGCGGCGTTCCCCGGCCGGGCGCTGGTGATCGGCTGTGTCGGCGACGACGTGCACCCGGCCCCGGTCGCCGAGCGCCTCGCCGGCCTGCTGCCGAGTGCCGAGCTGCAGGTGTACGAGCGCCCGGCGCTGCTGTGGACGCACCGCAAGGAGCTCCGCGAGCGCATCTCCACGTTCCTGAACGACTGACGGCCCGGACCTTGCGGTCCGGGCCGTTTCCGAGATTCAGCGGGGCTCAGCTGGTGAGCTTCTGCACCCGGTACTTCCAGCCGTTGGCGTTGCCGGCCCGGTCCAGGGCCACGTAGTCGACCTCGAGGTAGTAGCCCTTGGAGAGACCGGCCACGCCGACCTTCCAGACGCCCTTGGCGTCCACGCCGCGCCAGGAGACCGCGGCGTTCGGGATCTTGGTCTTGCCCGGGGTGTACTTGACCCACTTCTTGGTGGAGAAGTTGTAGTAGTAGTCCTTGGTGCTGGTCCACTTCCACAGCTGCACGCCGACCGAGTCCATGCCGATCTGGTTGTCCTTGGCCGTGCCCTGGATCGTCTTCCAGGACGCGGCCTTGCTCGGCTTGCTCGGCACCTTGAGGGTGCTGGTGGCCGGCTTCCAGGTGTCGACCTTCGCCGCGTAGCTGCCGGCGGCCTTCGCGGTGGTCTTGCCCTGCGCGTTCTCCAGGGTGACCTTCGCGGCGTAGCTGCCGACCGGGTAGTAGTGCGTGGTCGAGGTGTGGGTCGGGCCGAGCAGGCTGGTCTTGCCGTCGCCCCAGGCCACCCAGACCCGGGTCGCGTTGGCCGGCACGCCGGAGAGCAGCAGCTTGGCGGTCGCGCCGCCGCCTTCCCAGGTCCAGTTCGACGACACGTTGAACTTGAAGGTGCCGGCCGCGGAGGCGACCTGGACGGCGGGCCCGTTGGCCAGCGTGACCGCGCCCGCGGTCTCGCCCTCCGTCAGCGTCACCTTGACGGTGTAGCTGCCGTTCGCCGCGTACTTGTGGGTCGCCTTGACCGCGTCCGCGGGCAGCGTCTCCACCGGGGAGCTGTCGCCCCAGTCGACCGTGCGCTCGGCGGGTGTCTCCGGGGTGTCGTCCACCAGCTCGGACTGCGTCAGCGTGACCTGCTGACCGGTCCAGATGCTGGTGCTGTCCAGGGTGTACGTGCCGCTCAGGGTGCCTTCGGCCCAGGCGGGCGTGGCGAGCAGACCCGCACCGGCCACCGTGCCGGCGCCGAGCGCGAGTGTGAGCATCGCGGCGAGACCGCGAGGGCGTGCGGAATTCATTTCTCTCCCCGTGGAAAAGTGTTCGCATTCGATGCGAGCCGATGGACAGTACCGGGCGGGCCGTCGCCTGATCAAGCGATTGCCGGGCCGACAGTTCGGGTGAATCCCACTACGCCGTAACTTTTCGGGCGCCAATACCGGTGATGGGGACGTGCGGTTCTCCCCCAGATCCATCTTTCTCGGCGTTGTCGCTCTCGGCCTCCCGTTCGCCGTCACCGTCGGCTGGACTATCGGCGCGCCGTCGCCGGTGCCGCCCTCGGTCAGCGCGCCCGGTGGGCTGGGCGGGATCGGCACCGCGCCGTCGCGGGCGACCACCGCGGCCACCTCGCCGGTCGGCGACTGGTCGCCGCGCGCGCCCCGGCCGGTCTCGGTGGAGTCGACGCTGCCGGGACTGCCCCTGACCACCGGCACCGCACCGAGCGGCGCCGTGCCCTCGGCCGTCGTCTCGTCCGGCTCGCCGGATCCGACCTTGACGCTGTTGCCGCCGGTGCCGACGCCGACCTCGGTGCTCACCACGCCGCCGAGCCCGTCGGCGACCGTGCCGTCGGAGAGCGCCGAACCGGAATCACCCGGACTCAACGCGGCACGGCTGGTCCGCAGGTCCTAAGCTCCGGGACCGTGGGAGACAGTCAACTGCGGTCCGTGGCCGGCCGGGGCGCCGCGGCAACCGGCGGCGCGGCACGCCGGTTCGCCACCGGCGCCGGCCTGCTCGGCCGCGGTCTGGGCCTGGTGCTGCGCAACCCCCGGATGCTCGGCCTCGGCCTGCTGCCCGCGGTGCTCTCCGGCGTGCTGTACGCGGCCGCCCTGATCACCCTGGTCGTCTTCATCGGCGACCTGTCCGCGGGTGTCACCTGGTTCGCCGACGACTGGTCGACCGGCTGGCGCGAGCTGATCCGGGTGATCGCCGGCGCGGCCCTGGTCGGGTTCAGCGGCCTGCTCGGCGTGCTGACGTTCACCGCGGTGACGCTACTGATCGGCGACCCGTTCTACGAGAAGATCTCCGGCCTGGTCGAGGCCCGGTACGGCGGCGTGCCGGACGAGGTCGAGGTGTCGCTGGGCCGTTCGCTGGCCCGCAGCCTGGTGGACTCGCTGCGGCTGATCGGCCTCTCCGTGCTCTTCGGCATCCCGCTGTTCCTGGCCGGCTTCATCCCGGTGGTCGGGCAGACGGTCGTACCGGTGGTGGGCGGGGCGATCGGCGGCTGGCTGCTCGCGGTCGAGCTGACCGGCGTGCCGTTCCAGCGGCGCGGCCGGCGGCTGCGGCACCGCCGGGCCGCCCTGCGTGCCGACCGCCCGATGGCGCTGGGCTTCGGGGTGGCCGTCTTCGCGTGCTTCCTGATCCCGCTCGGCGCGGTGCTGCTGATGCCGGCCGCGGTGGCCGGCGGCACGCTGCTCTCCCGCAAGGTGCTGGGCCTGCCCATCGAGGCCTGAGCCGGGCCTACGCCGAGGCGCGGACCACCAGCTCGGTGGGGAGCACGACGGCGTCCGGGACGTCGTGCTTGTCGTTGACCAGCCCGAGCATCTGCCGGGCCATGGTGCGGCCCATGTCGACGATCGGCTGGCGGACCGTGGTCAGCGGCGGATCGCTGAGCCGGCTGATCTCGAAGTCGTCGAAGCCGACCACCGCGACGTCCGCCGGCACCCGCCGGCCGGCGTCCTTGAGCGCCTGCAGCGCGCCGTGGGCCATCATGTCCGACGCCACGAAGACCGCGTCCAGCTCCGGATCGTCGGCCAGCAGCCGGCGCATCGCCCGGATGCCGGACTCGCGGGTGAAGTCGCCGAAGGCCACGTGCTCGGGCAGGCCGGCCGCCCGCAGCGCGTCCTGGTAGCCGGTGAGGCGGTCGATGCCGGCGATCATGTCCTGCGGGCCGGCGATGGTGGCGATCCGCCGGTGACCGGTGCCGATCAGGTGCCGGACCGCCTGGCCCACCCCGCCGACGTGGTCCACGTCGACGTAGGGGACCGGCAGCTCGGCCGGGGTCATCGGGCGGCCGCTGCACACCACCGGGATGCCGAGCCGGGCCAGGGTGCCGGGCAGCGGGTCGGCGCCGTGCATCGAGGCGAACATGACGCCGTCGACGTGGCCGGCCATCGCGTACCGCTCGACCCGGTCGTGGCTGGCCGCCGAGCCCGCCATCATCAGCACGAGCTGCTTGTCCGCCGCCTCCAGCTCCATGCTGACCCCGCGGATCACCGCGGGGAAGAACAGGTCGTCGGAGAAGACCCGGTTGGCGGTCTCCGGCAGGATCAGCGCGATCGACTCGGTGCGCTGGGTGACCAGGCTGCGGGCGGCCTGGTTCGGCACGTAGCCCAGCTCCTCGACGGCCCGGTGCACCGCCTCGCGGATCGCCACGGCGACCGTGGTCGAGCCGTTGACGACGCGGGAGACGGTCGCCCGGGAGACGCCGGCGCGCCTCGCCACCGCCTCGAGGGTCGGTCGCTCCCGCGTCACCATTCAGCTCACTCCCCGATCCGGCCCTGGTCGGTGAGACCGTTACGCCGGATCACCTCCTGGTACCACCGTGCGCTGTCCTTGGGCACCCGGCGCTGCGTGGCGTAGTCCACGTGCACGATGCCGAACCGCTTGGCGTACCCCTCGGCCCATTCGAAATTGTCCATCAACGACCAGGCGAAGTATCCCCGAAGGTCAACGCCGTGGGAAATGGCATCGAGGCAGGCGCGCAGGTGCCCGTCGAAATACTCGATCCGGTTGGTGTCGTGGATCTGCCCGTCGGCGTCCGACGGGCCGTCCGGGTAGGCGGCGCCGTTCTCGGTGATCATCATCGGCGTGCCGGGATAGTCCTGGTGGATGCGGTCCAGCAGGCGGGTCAGCGCGCCCGGCTCGATCTGCCAGCCGATGTCGGTGATCGGGCCGACCGGCTTGCGGAAGGCGATGCCCTCGGTGCCGGGCGCGTCCGGGGAGGCCGGCTGGCCGGGCTTCGCCGAGACGTACGAGGGGGTGTAGAAGTTGATGCCGAGCACGTCGATCGGCGCGTTGATGATCGCCTCGTCGCCGTCCCGGATGAAGCCCAGGTCGGTGAAGCGGGCCATGTGCTCGCGCATGTCGTCGGGGTAGCGGCCGCGCAGCAGCGGGTCCAGGAAGATCCGGTTGCTGAGCCCGTCGACGATCCGGGCGGCATCGACGTCCACCGGGCTGTGCTCGTCGAGCGGGAACACCGCCGACGGGTTCAGGGTGATGCTGACGCTCTGCGCGCCGGCCGACCGCAGCGCCCGCGCGGCGAGCCCGTGGCCGAGCAGCAGGTGGTGCACGGCCTTGAAGGCCGATGCCGGGTCCTGGATGCCGGGCGCGTGCACCCCGCTGGCGTAACCCAGGTACGCCGAGCACCACGGCTCGTTCAGCGTGGTCCACGTCCGCACCCGGTCACCGAGGCGGGCGTGCACGATCTGGGCGTACTCGGCGAAGGCCTCGGCGGTCTCCCGGACCGTCCAGCCGCCCCGGTCCTGCAGGCTCTGCGGCAGGTCCCAGTGGTAGAGCGTGACCACCGGGTCGATGCCCTTGCCGATCAGCTCATCGGTCAACCGGTCGTAGAAGTCCAGGCCGCGGATGTTGACCGGGCCGGTGCCGTCGGGCTGGATCCGCGGCCAGGCGATCGAGTACCGGTACGAGGCCAGGCCCAGGTCGGCCATCAACGCGACGTCCTCGACGTACCGGTGGTAGTGGTCGCAGGCCACGTCGCCGGTGTGCCCGGCGTGCACCCGGCCGCGCTCCCGGCTGAACGTGTCCCAGATGGACGGGCCCCGACCGTCCTCGTTCACCGCGCCCTCGATCTGATACGACGCCGTGGCGGCGCCCCAGACGAAGCCGTCCGGGAACCGTACCCCCGATGCCAGCGGGTCCTCGCTCGGTTCCACCGAGACGGTTGCCGTCATCTTCACCGCTCCCTGCATGATCCGCCGCTGCCGTACCGGGCCGCGCCGACCGGCTTTGATCAGCGGCGGGACTGTGACGGACGACCGGAAGCGATCGTCCTTAACCGGTACAGCGTAGAGCCATTCATCCTTCCGGGAGACATCCGAAAGTTACGGAGTCCCGTTTCGGGAAATGATCGATCAACCGGCCTGTAAAGCGTTGATCAGGCGCCGATCACCCGTCACGACCAGATTGTCCGCTTCGATCCGGCCCATCAGCACCAGCAGCAGGTCGCTGGCCGGGCCGCTCGCCTCCGCCCGCGGGTGGTGGTCGTCGCTGTCGAGGATCGTGCCGGTGTCGAGCAGCGCGATGCCCGCGCCGCGGAGCCGGACGAACCACTCGTAGCTGGCGTCGGTGGCGGTCAGGTGGACCACCCCGTGCAGGTCGGTGGGGCCCTTGCGGCGGCCGGCCGGCAGCCAGGTGTCCAGCACCTCGTTGACCCCGTCGGCGGCGAGCTTGGTCTCGATCGGGGTGGCCCGGCCGGCCGCGGCCTCGGCGTCCCAGCGGTGCACGGACACCTCGTGGGCCATCCGGCGCTGCCAGAAGGCGGCCTTGCGGGCCTGGGCGGGCCAGGTCCAGCTCGGGAAGTCGGGGTCGAGCGCGTCGAGCGTCTCGATGGTGCCGGTCAGCTCCCGGCGCAGCGCGTCGAGCGCCTCCGGCCAGGCCGGCCGGGGCGCGGGGACCACCCGGTCGGCGGGCCGGTCGATCACCCCGCGCGGGGCCAGCTCGCGCACCCAGTGCAGCAGCGAGGTGAGGTGTTCGGTGAGGTCGGCCACCGTCCAGCCGGGACACGAAGGCACGGCGGCATCCGGACCTGTCTCGGCGACGGCGTCCTGGAAGGCCGGCCCGTCGGCGCGCAGGGCGGCGAGCCAGAAGTCCTTCGTCGCGTGCAGCCTGTTCATCAGCCTTCTCCCGCTCGAGGAGGACCACCGGTTTCCACCCGGGGCCCGCGGCCTAGGGTGAACGTCGTGCCTGACGTTAGCGCTGACCCACCAACCGCCGCATCCGCTGTGCATGCCAGTTCGCTGGGGGCGTACACGACGCTACGCCTCGGCGGTCCGGCAAGCACGTTGACGGTCGCGGTCGAACCGGACGAAGCGGTGTCAACCGTACGGGCTGCTGCCCGAAAGGGGCAACCGGTGCTGGTGCTCGCGGGCGGCAGCAACGTGGTGATCGGCGACGCCGGGTTCCCCGGGACGGTGCTGCTGCTGCGCACCCGCGGGGTGCGGCTGCTCGATCGGGACCCCCGGGGCACGCTGGTCCGGGTGGCCGCCGGCGAGCCCTGGGACGACTTCGTCGCGCACACCCTGGAGCTGGGTCTGTCCGGGCTGGAGGCGCTCTCCGGCATCCCGGGTTCGGCCGGTGCGACCCCGATCCAGAACGTCGGCGCGTACGGCCAGGAGGTCGCGCACACGATCGAGGCGGTGCACGTCTACGACCGGCACGAGGACGCGCGGCGGGTGCTCACGCTGCCGGAGTGCGGGTTCGCCTACCGGTCGAGCATCTTCAAGCACAGCGACCGCTGGCTGGTGCTGGAGGTCGACTTCCGGCTGGCCGAGTCCGCCGACTCGGCCCCGATCCGGTATGCGGAGCTGGCCCGCCACCTCGGCGTGACGCCCGACGACCGGGTGAGCGCACGGCGGGTCCGCGAGACGGTGCTGAAGCTGCGCGCCGGCAAGGGCATGGTGCTCGACCCCGAGGACCCGGACACCCGTTCGGTGGGCTCCTTCTTCACCAACCCGGTGCTCTCCGCCGAGCAGTGGGCCCGGGTGCAGGACCGCCTGGTCGACGCCGGCGAGCCGCCGAGCTGGCCGGCGCCGAACGGCACGGTCAAGGTGCCGGCGGCCTGGCTGATCGAGAAGGCCGGCTTCGGCAAGGGGTACGCCCACCCCGGCGGCGTGGCCATCTCGTCGAAGCACACGCTTGCCCTGACGAACTGCGGCGACGGCACAACGGCCGCGCTGCTGGACCTGGCACGCGAGATCCGCGACGGCGTCAAGGACCGGTTCGGGGTCGTCCTGCATCCCGAACCGGTCCTCGTCAATTGCGCGCTTTAACGGTTCAGTTCCAGCCGAACACCTGGGTCCAGTAATAGGTGCCGTTGATCGCCTGCTGCACCCCGGCGCCGAACGATTTCAGGTCGCAGTTGAGGATGTTGCGGCGGTGCGGCGGGCTGGCCATCCAGGCGGCCATGACCTCGGCCGTGCCGGCGAAGCCGTAGGCCACGTTCTCGCCCGCCACGGCCTGGTAGCCGGCCGCCCGCGACCGGGTCTGGAACGTCGAGCCGCGCCAGCCGAAGTGGCCGAAGTCCCCGGTCGCCGCCATGTAGTGGCTCTGCCGGACGGCGGCGACGCTCAGTTCCTCCTCCACGGTGAGCGCGGCACAGCCGGCCCGGACCCGTTCGGCATTGGTCAGCGCGACCACCTCGTCGCCCAGCGTCGGCGCGGTCCTCGGCGCCGTGATCATCGGGCCGGTCGCGGTCGCCGGGACCAGGGTCCCGGCCTGTGCGGGCGCCGCGGTCAGCCCGAACAGGGCGACCGGTGCGGCCGCGGCGAGGGCGAGTCGACGTACGGAATCCAACAAGGTGCTGCCTCCCGGTCCACGGCCGGGCGCCTCTCGCCCGGCACCGTAATCGGACCGGCTTTTCGGGGATACGTCTTTCCTTTCGCCGTTTAGGCAGTACACCTGCGAAGTCTGTGTCAATCTGGGGGGATGGTCGGCGGAAGGGCGATCTCGGCGCCGGCGCCCGTTTCGGGGTCGAATGTCAGGCGCACCGACCCGCCGTGCCGGGCGGCGATGGCCTCCGCGAGCAGCATCCAGACGGCGGTGCTGCGGCGCCGGTGCGGCGGCTCCGGCGTGGCCAGCATCCCGGCCATCAGGTGCTCGTCGGTCAGTTGCTCGGCCTGGCGCGCGGTGACCAGCACCGTCCAGCCCGCCGGCCCGGCCACGGCGTGCACCGTGGCGGACCGGTCGGCCGCCCCGCTGGCCACCGTGCCGACGACCGCGTAGAAGAGGTCCCGCAGCAGGGCGGCATCCGCCATGATCGGCGGTCCCGGGTCGGCCCGCACGGTCGCCGCGGTGTACGGCTCCCGGCCGGCCAGCAGCTCCGCGGCCTCCCGGACGAGCGCTCCCGGGTCCACTTCGCTCGGCCGCAGCTCCAGGTCGCCGGTCTGCAGCCGGGTCACCAGCATCAGATCCTCGACCAGCGTGAGCATCCGCTCGGTGTTGCGCCGGACGGCGGCCAGCGCGACCGAGCGTTCGGCCGCCGCCAGGTCGTCGGTGTCCAGGCTCTCGGTGAACGAGGCGATGGTGGTCAGCGGCGTCCGCAGCTCGTGCGAGATGACCGTGAGGAAGCGTGGCTGCAGCGCGCCGCCCGACAGGGTCGGCGGCGCGGGAGCGGGGACGGAGGTCATCGGTTACCCACCGATCGGCCCCGGAAGCGGAAGCGCACGGTGAACTATAACTTTCCGTATATGAACGGACACGTCACGCTATCGTGGTTTTGGACATTTCATCTTCGTCGTCCGCGGTCGCGGGGGACGCACGCAAGACGCTGACCGATGCCGAGCACGTGCCGTGCCGTTCGGGCAGCCGCGTCTGGCGACGCAGGCGTTGGGGGGTCATGGTGATGGCGGCATGAGCAGATTGCTCGTGGTCGAGGACGACCCGGACATCGCGTTGGCCCTGCGGCTGCTGTTCAGCCGGGCGGGCTACGAGGTGGCGCACGCCGGTGACGGCCGTACCGGCCTCAAGGAGGCGTACGCCGAACACCCCGATCTTGTGGTGCTCGACGTCGGGCTGCCGGAGATGGACGGCTGGCAGGTGCTCGAACGGCTGCGGGACGTCTCGGACGTACCGGTGCTGGTGCTGACCGCGCACGGCCAGGAGGCCGAGAAGGTCCGCGGTCTGCGCGGCGGCGCGGACGACTACCTCACCAAACCGTTCGCGAACAACGAACTGCTCGCCCGGGTGGAGGCGCTGCTGCGCCGCTCCTCCGGCGCGCAGAACAGCTGGGCCAGCCAGATCTACGACGACGGCCTGGTGCACCTCGACCCGACCAAGCGCCGGGTCTACGTCAAGGGTGACGAGAAGCGCCTCACGCCCACCGAGTTCCGGCTGCTCAACGCGCTGGTCCGGCACGCGGGGGCGGTGCTGAGCCCGAACCAGCTGCTGACCCAGGCCTGGGACGACCCGACCGGCATCGGCCAGGAGCGGGTCAAGTTCGCCGTGCTGCGGCTGCGCCGCAAGCTCGGCTGGACCGATCCCGAGGATTCACCGATCGAATCCGTCCGTGGATTCGGCTACCGCTACCGGCGTCCGGGTGGTGACAGCTGAGCCGGACGCGTAGCAGTCCGGGTGTCCTCAGGTGAGGACCCGGTGGGTCGATGAGGGCTTTGGGAAACGAGCAGGAGGTAGTCCGTGGAAGACCTTGGCGAGATCGTCGGCGAATTCCTGATGGAGAGCCACGAGAACCTGGATCAGATCGACCGCGATCTCGTGGCGCTCGAGCAGGAACCGGGATCGCGTGACCTGATCTCACGCATCTTCCGGGCAATCCACACGATCAAGGGAACGAGTGGATTCCTGGCCTTCAGCCGGCTCGAGACGCTCGCGCACGCCGGCGAGTCGCTGCTGTCGCGGCTGCGGGACGGCGTGCAGCCGGTCACCCCGACCACGATCACGACGCTGCTGGCCACGATCGACGGCGTCCGATCGCTGCTGGAGGCCATCGAGCAGGACGGCAACGAGGGCGACGTCGACGTCGACAGCATCATCACCGCCGTGCACGCGCAGATGAACACGCCCGCCGAGGCCGAGGCCGCGGCCGCTGCCGCGCCGGCTCCGGCCGCCGAGGCGCCGGAGCCGCTGGACGAGAAGCCGGCCCGCCAGGCGCCCGAGCCCGTGGAGGGGCAGCGGAAGCCGCTCGGCGAGATGCTCGTCGAGTCCGGCGCCGCGGCGCCCAGCGACGTCGGCTCCGCGCTGCAGCAGCAGCTCGAGGGTGACGAGCGCAAGCTCGGCGCGATCCTGCTCGACGAGGGCAAGGCGGCGCCGGCCGCGGTCAACGACGCGCTGCAGGCGCAGGCGCCGAAGCGCAGCGTCGCGGACAGCGCGATCCGGGTCGACGTGGACCTGCTGGACGGGCTGATGAACCTGGTCGGCGAGCTGGTGCTGGCCCGTAACCAGCTGGTCCGCGGCGTGATGGAGACCGGCGACTCCGGCCTGGTGCGCAGTGCCCAGCGGCTCGGCATGATCACCAGTGAGCTGCAAGAGGGCATCATGAAGACCCGGATGCAGCCGATCGAGCACATCTGGTCCAAGCTCCCGCGGGTCATCCGGGATCTCAGCCAGTCGCTCGGCAAGCAGGTCGAGCTGGTGATGGAGGGCAAGGAGACCGAGCTCGACCGCAGCCTGCTCGAGGCCGTCAAGGACCCGCTGACCCACCTGGTGCGCAACGCGGTCGACCACGGCATCGAGGAGGCGGACAAGCGGGTCGCCGCCGGTAAGCCGCCCGTCGGCACGCTGACCCTGCGGGCGTACCACGAGGGCGGGCACGTCGCTGTGGACGTGGCCGACGACGGCGCCGGCATGGACGTCAACCGGATCGCCGAGAAGGCCGTCGAGAAGGGCCTGCTGCGTCCCGAGCAGGTCGCCACGATGGACAAGCGCGAGATCATGGCGATGGTCTTCCAGCCCGGCTTCTCCACCGCCACCAAGGTGACCAACGTGTCCGGCCGCGGCGTCGGCATGGACGTGGTCAAGACCAACATCGAGCGGATCGGCGGCGCGGTCAGCGTCGACTCGACGCTGGGCGAGGGCACGGTCTGGCGCCTCACCATCCCGCTGACCCTGGCGATCATCCAGGCGCTGACCGTGGACTGCGGCGACCAGCGCTACGTGGTGCCGCAGGTGGCCGTGCTGGAGCTGGTCTTCATCGACGGCCAGTCCACCAAGATCGAGTACGCCTCCGGCGCGCCCGTCTACCGGCTGCGCGGCAAGCTGCTCCCGCTGGTCCGCCTGGACCGGGCCCTCGGCCTCGACGTCGGCGGTGACCAGGGTGTCTACATCATGGTGCTGCACGCCGACGGCCGCCGCTTCGGCCTGGTCGTGGATCGTGTGCTGAACACCGAGGAGGTGGTGGTCAAGGCGCTCAACAGCAGGTTCAAGGACATCGGCCTGTACGCCGGCGCCACCATCCTGGGCGACGGCAAGGTCGGCCTGATCCTCGACGTCTCCTCGCTGGCCCGCCGCTCGCACCTGACCGCCGAATCCGACCGGGAGAACCTGGTCGGCACCTCGCGCGCCAGCAGCGCCTCGGCCAACGGCGAACGCCTGCTGGTCACGGCCGTCGGGGAGCGCCGGGTGGCGATCCCGCTGGACGCGGTCACCCGGCTGGAGGAGTTCCCGCGGGACCGCATCGAGCACGCCGGTTCGCGGGAGGTCGTGCAGTACCGCGGCCAGATCCTGCCGCTGGTGCGGCTGTCGCACCTGCTCGGGGCGTACAGCGAGACGGAGGAGGGCGACACCGTGTCCGTGGTCGTCTACAGCGAGGGTGCGCGCAGCGTGGCCCTGGTCGTCGACCGGATCGTCGACATCGCCGAGAACTCCACCACGGCCCGCCGCGAGGCGGAGGAGGACGGCCTGGTCGGCACCGCGGTCATCCAGCAACGGGTGACCGAGCTGCTGGACGTGCGCCGGGCCATCCTGGCCGCCGACCCGAACTTCTACACCGAGGTCGCCGACGAGTTCCTGGTGGAGGCCTGACATGGCGAGCCGTCAGTTCGCCACCTTCGAGGTGGCCGACCAGCTCTTCGGGGTCGAGGTGCACACGGTGCAGGAGGTGCTCTCCTACAACGAGTACACGCCCGTACCGCTGGCGCCGCCGGCCGTCGGCGGTCTGTTCAACCTGCGGGGGCAGGTGATCGCCGCGGTCGACCTGCGGGTGCAGCTCGGCCTGGTCCGCCAGGCCATGCAGGGGCCCGTCATGAACGTCATCCTGCGCGGCGACGGCGAACCGGTCAGCCTGCTCGTCGACCGCATCGGCGAGGTCGTCGACCTGGACGACGAGGCCTTCGAAGGACCGCCGGACACCCTCGCCGGTCACACCCGGGAACTGGTCACCGGAACCTTCAAGATGGACGGGCGGCTCATGCTCGCACTGGACGTGAACCGAGCAGTCGACACCTCTCGAGCCACCACCTGATGTACAGCCTCGTCAGCGCCCCCGTCCTCGGCTTCGACCTGACCCGCCTCGGCGGCGGGTCGGCGACCGCCGAGGTGCTGCTGCGCGCCTTGCGCCTCAGCGTCGGGGATCTGCCGACGCTGGCCGACCGGCTGCCCGACGAGGGTGTCCGCGGCCCGCTCTGGGTCGAGGTGGAGAGCGCGGCCCGCCGGATGCCGACCCTCAAGGGCCTGAAGGCCGACGACCCGGCCAGCTCGCTGGCCCTGGTCGAGCGGGCCCCGATCGGGTCGGTGGACTCGCTGCTCACCTGCCTGCGGTACGACGTGATGGCGTGGACCTGGCACGGCGCCGGCCGCGACGCCAAGCAGAGCGAGGCCGCCGCCTCGGCGACGGCCCTGCTCTGCGACGCCGCGGTGGCCAGCTACCTGCGTGAGGTGCTGGACGACACGACCCGCCGGATGCTCGGCGCCGGCTGGGTGTCCGCGCTGCGCAAGCTGCCCGCGGGCAAGCCGATCGACCTGGGCCCGCACCACTACGCGATCTCGGCCCTGCTGGACCGGCTGCGCTCGATCCGGGCCAACGACCTGACCCGGCTGCTCCAGTCCGCCGAGGACGCCCGGCGCAACGCCGGCGGGTGGTCCCCGGCGGTGCACTCGGCGTCGTGGGCGGCGTACCTGTCGGACCGGGTGCGCACCGCCGCGGCCGCCCAGATGCTGCTCGTGCAGGCGATCGACACGGCCGCGATCCCGCTGGCCGATCGCGCCGGCGGGGTGTGGAACATGCTCAGCGGCGCGGTGCAGGCCCTGGTGGTCCGGGACCTGCTCGACACCGCCACGGCCCATCGCCTGCTGGCGCCGGTGGTCGCGGCGCTCGGCCCGGCGTGGCTCGGGTGAAGGGCCCGGTGACTTCATGATCAGAGTCCTGGTCGTCGACGACTCCGTGGTCGTCCGCCGGCTCATCGTCGACTCGCTGACCGGCGCGCCGGACATCGAGGTGGTCGGCACGGCCGCCAACGGCCTGCTGGCCCAGGCGAAGATCGACCAGCTCAAGCCGGACGCGGTCACGATGGACATCGAGATGCCGCAGATGGACGGCATCGCGGCGGTCCGGGAACTGCGCAAGCGGCACAAGCACCTGCCCGTGATCATGTTCAGCACGCTGTCGGCCTCCGGGGCCAGCGCGACGCTGGAGGCGCTGTCCGCTGGCGCCACCGACTATGTGACGAAGCCGAGCAACGTCGGCTCGATCGCCGAGTCCATCGCCGCCGTCCGGGACCAGCTGGTCCCGAAGATCCATGCGCTGGCCGGCCGCCGCCCGTCCGGCCCGCCCGGCCCGCCCGCACGGCCCGGCCCGGTGCCGGGCCGGCCGGGGCTGAACCCGGCCCTGGCCACCCGCCCCGGCGGTCCGGTGCCCGGCCGTCCCGGCCTGGCTCCGACCCGTCCGGGCGCTCCCGCCGGCGCCGGCCCGGCCCGGCCGGCACGCCGTGCCGGAGTGGCCGGCCGCGTCGACATCCTGGCCATCGGCTCCTCGACGGGCGGCCCGGACGCGCTGACCAAGGTGCTCCAGGCGCTGCCGGCGGACCTGCCGGTGCCGATCGTGGTCACCCAGCACATGCCGCCGGTCTTCACCCGGATGTTCGCCGAGCGCCTGGACCGCAGCACGCCGTTGCACGTGGTCGAGGCCGGCGACGGCATGGAGCTGGCGCCCGGCACCGTCTACATCGCTCCCGGCGACAAGCACCTCGTGCTGCAGCGCCGGGGCACCGCGACGCTGACCCAGCTCAGCGCCGCGCCGCCGGAGAACTCGTGCCGTCCGGCGGTCGACGTGATGTTCCGTTCGGTGGCCGCGCTCTACGGAGCGTCGGCGTTCGCCGCGGTGCTGACCGGCATGGGATACGACGGACGGGGTGGTGCGAAGGTGCTGCGTGAGGCAGGAGCCGAAATCCTGGCGCAGGACGAGGCCAGTTCCGTGGTCTGGGGCATGCCGGGCGCCGTGGTCGGCGCGGGCCTGGCCGACGAGATCCTGCCGCTGGACCGGATCGCGGCCGCGCTCATGCAGCGGCTCCAGGCCGGTCGCGTGTCGCGCCCGACGGCGGTGACCCGATGAGCCTCTCGGCTGCCGACTTCGCGTTCGTCTCGGCCATGGTGCGCCGGGAGGCGGCCATCGTCCTCGCCCCGGGCAAGGAGTACCTGGTCGAGGCCCGGCTGATCCCGGTGGCGCGGCAGGTGGGCGCGGCCAGCGTGGCCGACTTCCTGGCCAACCTGCAGCGCCGGCCGAACCAGGCCGACCAGCGCCGGGTCATCGACGCGCTGACCACCAACGAGACGTCGTGGTTTCGCGACCGGGAGCCGTTCACCGCGCTCACCGACGTGGTGCTGCCCGAACTGGTCCGCACCCGGGGGACCAACCGCACGCTACGGGTCTGGTCCGCGGCCAGTTCCAGCGGCCAGGAGGCGTACAGCCTGGCGATCACGCTCCAGGAGAACCTGCCTGCCGGGTGGTCGTACGAGATCCTGGGCAGCGACATCTCCACCGAGATGATCAAGCGGGCCGAGGCGGCCGAGTACAGCCAGGTCGAGGTCAACCGGGGGCTGCCGGCGTCCCAGCTGGTCCAGTACTTCGAGCGGGCCGGCGCGCACTGGCGGATCACCCCGGGGCTGCGGCGCAACGTGTCGTTCAAGCTGATGAACCTGACCGCGCCGCTGCCGCCGCTGCCGCCGTTCGACGTGATTTTTCTCCGCAATGTGCTCATCTACTTCGACGTCGCGACGAAGAAGTCGGTGCTGCGCAACGTCGCCCGGCTGTTGCGGCCGGACGGATGGCTGTTCCTCGGAGCTGCCGAGACCACGATCGGCATCGACGACAACTACGAACGGGTGGCGGCCGGCCGGACCTCTGCCTACCGAGTCCGGAGCGCGGTGCCCGTCGGCACCGCGAGGAAGGGGTGAGCTGCGGTGCGTGCCATGGTGATCGACGATTCCCGAGCGATGCGGATGATTCTCAAGCGCATCGTCGCCAAGCTGAACTTCGAGTCGATCGAGGCCGGTGACGGCCAGGAGGCCCTTGATCTGCTGGCCACGATGACCGAGGTGCCGGAGTTGGCCCTCATCGACTGGAACATGCCCAACATGAACGGGCTCGAGTTCGTGACGAAGGTCCGCGCCGAGCCGCGGTTGCGCGAGATGACGCTGGTCATGGTCACGACCGAGAGCGAGCAGAGCCAGATCGTCCGGGCGCTCGCCGCCGGCGCCCACGAATACGTGATCAAGCCCTTCACCGAGGGCGCCATGATCGAAAAGCTGGCCCTGCTGGGCCTCGTTCCGACCGGAGCAAACTCATGAGCAAACCTGTGGTGACCGAGGGAGACCTCGCCGAGATGGTGGAGCAGGTGTGGGTTTCCTACCTCGATCCCGAGGGGATCAGCCCGCTGGTGATCCACGGCGACATGAAGCAGTCGTCCGATGTGCACTCGACGGTCTCGATCACCGGGAACTGGCACGGCCACCTGGTCTACGCCTCGTCGCGGGAGGCGGCCAAGAAGGCCGCCGCGGCGTTCCTGGCGATGGAGCCGGACGAGGTCAGCCAGGAGGACATCTCGGACGTGCTGGGTGAACTGGCGAACATCGTCGGCGGCAACGTCAAGGCGATGCTCCCGGCGGGCTGCTTCCTGTCGCTGCCGACGGTGGTGCTCGCGCCCGACACAGCTTCGTACTACCCGGCCGCCGAGCGGATCAGCGGACTCTACGGCATCTGGGACGGCGAGCCGGTTTCCATCTCGATGTGGCAGAGCGTCAAGCAGGAGGCAAGCGCATGAAGATCCTGATCGCGGACGACAGCCGGGTGATGCGGCAGATCGTGACCCGCACCCTGCGGCAGGCCGGCTTCGGCGACCACGACCTGGTCGAGGCCGCGGACGGGCAGCAGGCCGTGGACATGGCGGTCAACGAGAAGCCGGACCTGGTGATCTCGGACTGGAACATGCCGGAGATGACCGGTATCGAGGTGCTGCGCAAGCTGCGCGCGGCCGGCAACGACGTGAAGTTCGGCTTCGTGACGTCGGAGTGCACGCCGGAGATGCAGCAGGCGGCCGAGGCCGCCGGTTCCGCCTTCTTCATCGTCAAGCCCTTCACAGCGGAACGTTTTGACGAGGTCTTCTCTCCTATTTTGGGATGATATAGCTATGTCTGACACCTCGGTTATCCCCGTCGCACTCAACGTGCGTAACCTGTTCGAGGACCTGCTCGGCCGCGACGTCAACGTCTCGCCGGGTGATCCGATGACCGCGGCCGACCTGCCGACCGGCGTGTTCGCCGTCTACACCGACGAGATGCAGCAGTTCTACGCGGTCCTCGGCATGCAGCTCGCGCTGGCCGCCAACGCGGGCGCCGCGCTGGGCCTGCTCCCGGCCGGCGCCGCGGAGGACAGCATCGAGGAGAAGACGCTCTTCCCGAACCTGGCCGAGAACGTCTTCGAACTCTGCAACGTGCTGACCAGCCTGCTCAACCGCGAGGGCAGCCCGCACGTGAAGCTGTACCAGGTGATCTACCCGGGCATGGAGCTGCCGAACGACGTCCGGGCGCACCTGCTGGCGCTGGGCAAGCGCCTGGACCTGACGGTCGAGGTGGCCCGGTACGGCAAGGGAAAGCTGTCCCTGTCGCTTGCCTAGGCCGCCGGGGCGCGGGTGACCCCCGCGCCCCGTCCGGTCACGGCTGTCCGGCGTCGATCCGGTCACCGGCGGCCTGCGGCTCCGACGGGCCCCGCTGCGGCAGCACCATCCCGGGCACATAGGCCAGGTCCCGGCTCGGCCGCAACCGGCTCGCCGCCCGGCTCAGCCCGCGGCGGGCCGGGGCAAGGCGCTGCGGAACGGCCGTCCAGCCGTAGCGGAGCAGCTCCGCCGGGGCCGGGCGGATCGTGCCGGACAGCTCGTAGCCGCCGGCCAGCAGCCGGGAGCCGAGGGCCGCCTCGCACAGCGCGATCTCCTCCGGGTCCAGCCGGGTCTGCCAGCTCTGCACCCGCTGCGTGGTCACCGGGGCGTGGGTCAGCGCGTGCCAGGTCTTGAACGACGGCACCGCCACCTCCGCCACCGCCGACGGCTCGGCCATCGCCGGGTCGTACTCCTCACCCAGGTACGCGCACATCGCGGCGAGCCGCCCGTGCGGGTCGGACACCAGATCCTCGTAGCGCACCTCGTGCCACTGTTGCGGTCCCAGCCGCCGGGCGGCCCGGCGGGCATCGTCGACCGCCCGCGCCCACGCCGCCACCGTCGCGTAGATGTCCTTGCGGTGCCAGGACATCTCCTTGAGCGAGGCCACGCAGTCCCGGCCGTCGCGGACGATGTTGATGAACTGCGCGTCCGGGAAGAGCCGCAGCAGGATGTCGATGTTGTGCAGGTACGCCGGCCGCTTGTCACCCCAGCGCGGCTTGCCGAAGCGGGCCGCGTACCGCTGGAAGATCGTGCCCAGCGCGGACCCGAGCGTGCCCGGCCCGGCCGTGATGCGCTCGACGATGTCGTCGCCGTCCAGTCCCAGGTCGCAGAACCGGGTGTCCTGGCGGTCGACGATCCGGCGGGCGAGCGCACGCCGGTTCTCCGGGACCGCCAGGTCGCCGAACTCCCGGCGCTCCCGGTACACGGCCAGCATGAACCGGGTCTCGGGCGGAATGGCGATGCGGGGATGGGCGTGCAGCATGAGCTGGAGCATCGTGGTGCCCGAACGCGGGCAGCCGACCACGATGATCGGGCGGTCAGTGGGCACGGTGCACCTCTGGGCAGTCGATCACCAGAGGTAACATATGCTAACAAAACGGACTTGTTAACTACCGGTCAACGCGTGTCGCAGAATCCCGGCAGGGACCTGCCCTCAGGACGGTCCCGCCTCGGCCTCGGCTCCACCGGGCGACGGCCGGGTCGGCGTGCCCGGCTCCTCCGTCGTGCCGTAGCCGTCGGTGACGAAGCGCAGGCCGGCGAGCAGGACCGCGGCGATCGGCACGGCGATGAGGAACCGGATCAGCGTCTGGCTGATGTCGATCTCGTCGGTGACGTAGCGGTACAGCGCCGGTGCGCTCATCAGCAGCGCGAACAGCAGGACGGAGGGCCGGATCACGAGCTACCTGCCCCGCGACGGCCGCCGCGGGAGGGCGGCCATCGGGACCACATCCGCGGCGATCCGGGCGCAGAGCATCGCGGCCCAGGAGTGCGGGGTGGCGGGCTTGCCGTCCAGCGAGACGATCGGCAGGTCCAGGCCCAGCACGGTGGCCGGGTCGGCGGTGATGTCGACGCTGTGCACCACCAGCGCCTCCACCTCGCCCAGCGTCCGCAGGTGCCGCGCGGAGTCGGCGGTCTTGCGGGTCGCGTCCACGACCGCCCAGACGGCGGTCGCGCCCAGCGCGTCGCACATGTCGCTGACCCAGATCGGGTCGGTGCCGCCGACCGGTGCGTCGACCACCACGATCCAGGCGTGGTCGGCGTTCTGCAGCCGGTCCGCCTTCGCCGCGGCGGCCGGCGGATCGCCGAGCACCCGCGAGGAGTGCATGCCGGTGCCGGCCGCGGTCGGCCCGCCCAGCATCAGGTGGGCCTGGTCGATCCCGGACTGCTCGCAGAGCTTCTTGGCGATCGGCAGGGCGTGGTCCAGGTCCCCGCAGACCACCAGGATCTCCCCGGGCGCGTCCGGCACGGGCGGTGCGCTGGGCCGCGAGGCCAGCACGCTCAGCACGCCGGCGTAGGTGTCCCCGCCGACGATCTGCGCCGCCATCGCCTCCGGCATGCCGACCTTCATCAGGTTCAGCTGCACCGGATCGGCCTGCACCTGGCGCAGCACGGCCGGTGGCTGGGCGGTGGTGGTCGCGTGCAGGGTCGGCCCCGGCGCGGTCGCCGGCACCCCCAGGCCCAGCCCGGCCAGCGTCTCGGCCAGCCCGCCGCCGGCCGGTGCGGGTGAGGTCGGCACCAGCCCGTACGCCGCGGCGGCGGTGCGGGGCGGCGCCGGGTTCTGCGCGGCCCGGGTCGCGGCGACGTTGGTCGGGTAGGACGACGAGTCGTTCACCCCCAGGCCGCCCATGAGCTCCGCCAGCGACGGGACCGTCGGCTGCGAGCGGGTGCCGGAGTGGCCGCCGTTGACCGGTGAGCCGGTGGCCTGGGCCGGGCGGAACGGCCGTACCGTCGGCCCCTCCGGCCGGGTCTCGGCGGCCGGCGGCCGCCCCCACGGGTTCGTGTCGGCCTTGTCCAGGCCGGCCATCAGCTCCGCGAACGCGGTGCCCGGGTCGGCCGCGGCCCGGCCGGCCGCGCCCGGCATCCCGGCGCCGATCCCGGGCCGGCCCACCGCGGCTTCCGCGTCGCCCATCCCGGCGTCCCGGCCGGTCAGCCGGTCGGGCGTGGCCGGACCGCCCTCGGGCGCGATCCGGTCGCGTGACTCGGCTCGGGCCAGTAGTTGTTCCAGCGACTGCGGCGGCTCCTCGGCCGCCGGTTGCCGCCTTGACGTATCGCGTTCCTCGACGTCCGGGACCTCGACCGACAACTCGTAGTGCTGCTTGGCGAAGAAACCGCCGAAGCCACCGCTACGGACCTTGTCGGCCGAGATGATCCGGACCGAGGAGCCGTACTCATCGCGCACCTGCGCCAGCAGCGGCTCGATGGCCGGCCCCTCAAGCAGTACCCGCGTAGGCACCGTTCACCACCCCCATGGTCTCGATCTGTGCGGTGGAACCTGAAATCTCGGAATAGGACAGCACCTGCACCCGGCGTGAGCCGGCCCGCAGGAGACGCATCAGTGGCAGCCGCAGCTGCGGTGAGCAGGCCAGCACCGGGGTGATGCCCTGCTGTTCGGCGGCCTCGACCAGCCGGCCCGCCTCGGTGACCATGGCCTCGGCCCGCATGCCGTCGATCGCCATGAAGGCGCCGGTCTCGCTCGGCCGCAGCGACTCGAGCAGGTTCTGTTCGAGCATCGGTTCGAGCGTGATGACGGTGAGCCGGCCGCCGGCCGCGTACTGGGCGGCGATGGCCGGGCCGAGCGCGGCGCGGGCCGCCTCGACCAGGCCGTCGTGGTCGACGGAGACCTTGGCGCGCAACGACAGCGACTCGAAGATCCGGACCAGGTCACGGATCGGCACGCCCTCGTCGAGCAGCGCCTGGAGCACCCGCTGGATCTGGCCGAGGCTGAGCAGCGTCGGCGTCAGCTCCTCGACGACGACGGGGTGGGTGCGCTTGACCATCTCGCTCAGCGCCCGCACGTCCTCGCGGCCGAGCAGCCGGCTGGCGTTCTGCCGGACGATCTCGGCCAGGTGTGTGATGATCACCGAGGCCCGGTCGACGACCGTCGCGCCGGAGAGTTCCGCCTGGTAGTGCAGCTCGGCCGGGACCCACTTGCCGGCCAGCCCGAAGACCGGCTCGACGCCGGCCCGGCCGGGCAGCGCCTGCAGGCCGTCGCCGATCGCCAGGACCGTGCCGGGCGGGGCCTGGCCGGTGCCGGCGTCGACGCCGCTGATCCGGATCGCGTACGAGGAGAGCGGCAGGTCCAGGTCGTCCCTGGTGCGCACGGGTGGCATCACCATGCCCAGCTCCAGGGCCATCTTGCGGCGCAGCGCCCGGACCCGGTCCAGCAGGTCACCGCCGTTGGTGTCGACCAGGTCGACCAGGTCGGGGGAGAGCGCCAGTTCCAGCGGGTCGACGCGCATCTCACCGAGCAACTGCTCGGGCGAATCCGGCGCGGGCCGTTCGAGCTCGGCCGCCGGCGTGCCGGCCGTGTCGGGTTCCGGGTCCTTGATCCGCTGGGCGATCAGCAACACGGCCGCGCCGACCAGCAGGAACGGGATCTTGGGCAGGCCCGGGATCACGCAGAGCCCGAGCGCGGCGCCGCCGGCGATGCGCAGGGGCAGCTTGTTCTGGCTGAGCTGAGTGGTGACGCTGCTGCCCATGTCGCCGCTGGTCGCCGAGCGGGTGGTGATCAGGCCGGTGGCGACCGAGAGCAGCAGTGCGGGGATCTGCGAGACCAGGCCGTCGCCGACGGTCAGCAGGCTGTAGTGGTTCATCGCGTCCGCGGGGGACATGCCCTCCTGCAGGATGCCGATCGCAAAGCCGCCGACCAGGTTGATCACCGTGATGATGATGGCGGCGATGGCGTCACCCTTGACGAACTTGGAACCACCGTCCATCGCGCCGTAGAAGTCGGCCTCGGCGGCGACGTCGGCGCGGCGCTGTTTCGCCTCGGACTCGTCGATCAGCCCGGCGTTCAGGTCGGCGTCGATCGCCATCTGCTTGCCGGGCATCGCGTCGAGGGTGAAGCGGGCGCCGACCTCGGCGACCCGTTCGGCGCCCTTGGTCACCACCACGATCTGCACGATGATCAGGATCAGGAAGATCACCAGGCCGATGACCAGCGAGCCGCCGACCACGAAGCTGCCGAACGCGTGGATGACCTTGCCGGCGTCGCCGTCGCGCAGCACCAGCCGGGTGGCGCTGATGTTGAGCGCCAGCCGGAACAGCGTGGCCACCAGCAGCAGCGCCGGGAAGACCGAGAAGTCCAGCGGCCGGTGCACGAACATGGCGATCAGCAGGATCAGCAGGGCCCCGGTGATGTTGAGTGCGATGAGCAGGTCGAGCAGGAAGGTCGGCAGCGGCACGACCATCATGACGATGATGCCGATGACCCCGATGGGCACGGCGAACTTACCGAGGTTGCGGTTCTTCACAGCACCCCCTCCACTTGCTGATACTCCCGCAGTGGGGCGCGTGATGTGAGTAAATCTCCCAGATTGTGGCTATGCGCCCTAGACGGCCGCCGGGGTCGGGTTCGGATTGCGGTGCAGCCCGGCCGCCGAGCCCCGGGCCTTCAGGCTCATCACGAACGCCAGCACCTTGGCCACCGCGCCGTAGAAGTCGGCCGGGATCTCCATCCCCACCTCCACACTCTTCTCCAGCGCCCGGGCCAGCGGCACGTCCTGCACCATCGGGATGCGGTGCTCGGCGGCCAGCTCGCGGATCTTCTGGGCGATCGCCCCCTGGCCCTTGGCGAGCACCCGGGGTGCGCCCTTCTCCGGGTCGTATCGCAGGGCCACGGCCACGTGGGTCGGGTTGACCAGCACCACGTCGGCGGACGGCACGTCGGCCATCTGCCGGTTGCGGGCCATGGCCAGCTGCCGGGCCCGGATCTGACCCTTGATGTGCGGGTCGCCCTCGGTGTTCTTGTGCTCCTGCTTGACCTCCTCCTTGCTCATCCGCAGCTGCTTGTTGGTGCGCCGGCGCACCACGAAGTAGTCGGCGGCGGCCATCACGATGCCGGCGGCTGCCGCGGCCCGGATCAGCGACAGCGCGGCGTCGTTGATCACGCCGAGCAGCGAGCCGATCTGCAGCTGCCCGGCGGTCATCAGCAGCGGCACGATGTCCTTCATCGTCATGTAGAGCACGCCGCCCAGCACGGAGGTCTTGACGATGGCCTTGGTGCCCTCCCAGAGGGCCTGCGGGCCGAGCATCTTCTTGATCCCCGGCCACGGGTTGAGCCGGTTGAACTTCGGGATGAACAGCTTGGTGGCGACCCGGATGCCGCCCTGGGCGCCGGCCGCCGCCACCCCCACGGCCATCATGGTCAGCGCCAGCGGCAGCACGGCCCAGGCGGCGCTCCACATCCCCTCCTTGAGGATGTGCAACGCCACCTGCGGATCCGGGTCAGCGATGACGTCCGGGATCTTGGCCATCAGCTCCCGGGAGTGGTCCATCGTCGAGCGCAGCGTGCGTGGCAGCACGATGCTGGCGGCCAGCATGCCGACCCAGGCACCGATGTCCTGGCTGCGCCCGATCTGTCCTTCCGCCCGGGCCTTCTTGAGTTTCTGGGGTGTGGGTTGTTCGGTCTTCTCGCCGGCCACGGATCACCCCCCGCTCAGCCGGACGACCGCGGTGACGGCCTTGTCGACCAGGGTTTCGAGCGCCCGGGGCAGGATCGCGATCGCGGTGCCGGACAGCGTCAGGAGCAGGAAGATCTTCGCCGGGAAGCCCAGCTGGAACGCGTTCAGCGCCGGCGCCACCCGGTTGAGCAGGCCGAACGCCACGTCGGTGAGGAACAGCACGGCGATCAACGGGCCGGCGATCTGCACCGCGGCCACCACCATCTCGCCGATGCCGCTGGTCAGCAGCTTGCTCAGGGTCTCCAGCGAGAAGGTCGCATCCAGCGGCAGCGTCCGGTACGACTGCAGGAACCCCCGCAGGATCAGCTGGTGTCCCTCACTGGCGAACAGCAGCGTCGCCGCGACCAGGTTGTAGAAGCGCCCGAAGACCGAGCTCTGGTTCATCGACAGCGGGTCGTAGGCGGCGGCCAGGGTGAAACCGCCGAAGACGTCCAGCAGGTCGCCGGCCGCCTGGATCGCGGCGAAGAAGAGGTACGTGATGAAGCCCAGTGCCGCCCCCACGAAGACCTGCATGATCGTGCTGACGATGATCGCCGAGGTCTGCACCGAGGGCACCGAGGCGGTCAGGTAGGGCGCCATCGGCAGTGCCAGCCCGATCGAGAGCAGCACCTTGATCTGGCCCGGGATCAGCCGCGAGTTGAACGGCGGGCAGAGCATCAGCCACGCGCCGGCCCGGGCCGCGCCGAGCATGATCGCGACCAGCTCCGAGATCGGCAGGTCGAAGTTCATTGATACGAGCCGACCAGCGCAGTGATGATCAGCCCCCACCCGTTCACCAGCACGAACAGCAGCAGCTTGAACGGCATCGCCACGGTCACCGGCGGCAGCATCATCATGCCCAGGCTCATCAGCGAGGCGGAGACGACCATGTCGATGATCAGGAACGGGATGAAGATGACAAACCCGATGATGAACGCCGCCCGCAGCTCGGACAGCACAAACGCCGGAATCAGCGTGGTCAGCTCGACATCGTCGGGGTTCGCCGGCTTCTCCTGGCCGGACACCTTGATCAGCAGGGCCAGCTCGTCCTCACGGGTGCTCTTGAGCATGAACTCGCGCAGCGGCTGCACGCCCTCGTTGAAGGCCTGCGACTGGGTCTTGTCGCCGGCCAGGTAGGGCTGCACGCCCACCTCGTTCACCTGCGTCACCACCGGGCTCATGATGAACAGGCTGATGAACAGCGCCAGCCCGGCCAGCACCTGGTTGGGCGGCAGGCTGGTCAGGCCCAGCGCGTTGCGGGTGATGCCGAGCACCATGAACACCTTGGTGAAGCAGGTGCACAGCAGCAGCGCCGCCGGGGCGACCGAGAGCAGGGTCAGGCCCAGCACGATCACCAGCGAGGAGGCCGGTTTGCTGCCGTCGGGATTCGTACCGTTGATGTTGAAGTTGATGCTGCCGCCGCCGCTCGGGGACACCGTCGGGGCGACCGGGGCCGTCGGCCCGGGCGCCCGGGGCAGCTCGTAGCGGACCGCGACCGCGGCCGGCTCCGGGATCGGCTGCGGGGGCGCGGCCTGCGCCGCGGCGGCCGGCACCAGCGCGCTCAGCGCGAAGAAAAGGATCAGCAGGGTACGCCGCAGCATGTCAGCGCCTCGTCGTCCGGTCGCGGAGGAAGTCCAGGGTCGAGCCCCAGGTCCGCGGCGACAGCAGGGATCCGTCCAGCTTGCCGCCGTGGTGCGGCAGCACCGTCGGGTGCATCGCCGGGAGCGCGGTGCCGGTCTCGGCCCGCGGGTCGTGCCTGGCCGGGTGCGGCTCGGCCTCGAACGCCCCCAGGTCGGTCTCGCCCAGCAGGCTGACCTGGGTGTCGGTGACCCCGAGGATCAGCGCCCGGCCGGCGACCTGGACGACCGCCACCGACGAGCCGCGGCTCAGCGACTGCCGGTTGAGCACCGAGAGGGTGCCCGAACCGCGCCGGCCCACGCCCCCGCGCCGCGCCACCCGGGCCAGTCCCCACATCAGGCCGAAGACGACCAGCAGCGAGAAGGCGATCCGCAGCACGAGTTCGAACAAGGGTTACTCCCGTTCGCTGCCGGGAGAGACGATCTCGGTGATCCGGATGCCGAAGTTCTCGTCGATGACGACCACCTCGCCGCGCGCGATCAACCGGCCGTTGACCAGCAGGTCGGCCGGGCTGCCGGCGGCCCGGTCCAGCTCCACGATCGCGCCCGGGATCAGCGACAGCAGCTCCCGCACGCTCATCCGGGTGCGGCCCAGCTCGGCCGAGACCTCCATCTCGACGTCGTGCAGCATGTCCAGCCCGCCCCGCATGGGCGCGGCGCCCTCGCCGCGCCGGGCCACCCCGCCGGGCGCCGCGCCGGACGGCCACGGCGCCAGCGCCAGCGCGATCACCGCCCGGATGTCACCGCCGTCCAGCAGCGGGACCGCGACGGCGCCGTCCTTGGCGGCGATCGCGCTCAGCGCCACCCCCGGTTCCATGAGCTGTCCGGGGTCGAGCACCACCGGGCCGAACGCGCGGGCCGCGGCCTCCAGCGCCGGCCGGACGGCCGCGGTCAGGTCCAGCTCGCCGAGCGGGCTCTCCTTCAGCGCGTCGGCCAGGTCCTGCCCGACCACCACGACGACCTCGCCGGTGGCCGCGCCGCTGAACTTCGCGGTGACCGCCTGCCCGGTGGTCAGCATGTCGGCGCTCGCGGTCACGGGCGCGCCGACCAGCAGTTCCCGGCTCGTCGGCAGCACGGCCAGGGCCGCCTCGGCGGCGGTCCGGACCAGCGCGAGCTGCGGGTCGGTGATCGTGGGCGCGGTCATCGGCGCTTTTCCTCCTTGGGCGACGGCACGACGAGGCAGGCGAGCCGGGCACCCTGGTTACCGGGCACTGCATGTGCGAAAACGGTCTCGTTGACGGTGACCTCAAGCGGCACGCTGGTCGGATGGGCGAGCGGCACGACATCACCGGGCAATAGATCCACGATGTCATCGGTACGCATCCGAATGGGCTGGAATCGGACAGCTACGTCAATCGGCGCCGCGGAAAGTCCGGCCGTGAGCTTGCGCAGCGAGGTGTCGCGCACCAACCGCTCGGCCGCGGTGAGCTCGATGGTCTCCTGCTTCTCCAGCACCGGCAGGATGGTGGCGAACGGCAGGCAGATGCTGGCCACGCACTCCTCGGTGCCGATCTTCATCTCGAACGAGGCGATCACCACCGCGTCGCCCGGCTGATGGGCGCGCAGGAACTGGGCGTTGTACTCGATCTCCTTGAGCTTCGGCGAGATGTCCACCAGCTGCTCGAAGCCGTACCGCAGCTCGCCGAGCATCCGCTCCATCAGCCCGCGCAGCAGCGGCATCTCGACCTCGGTGAGCGGGCGCTCCGGCTGGGCCCCGCCGGGGCCGCCGAGCATGTGGTCGATAGCGGTCATCACCGCGGAGGAGGAGACCTCCACCAGCACCGTGCCGGGCAGCGGGTCGATGGACACCACCGCGATCACCGTGGGATTGGCCAGCGAGGAGATGTACTCGTCGTAGTTCAGCTGCTCGATCGAGACCAGCGAGACGCTGCTGACCACGCGCAGCCGGGTGGTGAACAGCGTGCCGCAGCTGCGGGCGTACGTCTCGAAGGCGATCTGCAACGTCCGGATGTGGTCCCGGGAAAGCTTGATCGGCTTGCGGAAGTCGTACGTCGTGGGCCCGGTGTTGCCGCGCCGGGACATCTTGCCGGGGGATCGGGTCGGAGACGTGGTCACGTCGTCCTCATCGGCTCGGTTCCGGAACCGCTGAGCCGCAGAGCGTGCTTTGTCGCCAGTTACGCGAAATGGGCAGATCCGCACTCGGCGGACCTGCCCATCCCCTCGGTTACTGGGTGACGAAGGAGGTGAAGTAGAGCCCCATCACCAGGTGCTTGTCGTCGACGTTGTACGCCTTCTCGATCTTCTCGAGCAGCTCCGCCTTGGCCTTGAGCCGGCCCTTCTCGGTCTCCAGCTCGGCGATCTCCATCCCGGTGTACTGGTCGATCGCCAGATCGATCGCCTCGGCGGTGTCGATCTCCTCCTCGCCGGCCTCCTCGGTCATCTGCATGGCGAAGCCGAGCTTGAGGTAGTGCGCGTCGGCCAGGTTGATGGTCATGGTCCCGTCGATCCCGATGACCGCGCCCTTGACCAGCTTCACCTCCGCGGCCTCGGCCGCGTCGCCCTTGAAGAACATGAAGTACGCGCCGGTGCCGCCACCGCCGAGCAGCACCACGGCGAGGATGATGATCATCAGCAGCTTCTTGGACTTCTTCTTCGGCGCATCCGCCGTAGCTTCCTTGTTGTCCTTGCTCATCGGAACTCCTCCTGTCGTGGTCAGTCGTGCGCTGGGGCGGTGGACCCGGTGGTTGATTCGGTTGTGCCGGCCGCTGCTTTAGCCTCGGCCGCCGCCTGTTCGGTGGTAGTTCCGGTGTGCAGCTTCGCGTCGTCACCCGCGGCGGCCGGCAACAGCGCGGCCTGCTCGGGGGTGAGCTGGGTGAGCACCACGACGTCCACCCGGCGGTTCATGGTCACCGCACGCGGGTCCTTCGGGTCGATCAGCGGCTTGGTGTCGGAGAAGCCCACCGCGGTCATCCGCTTCTTGGCCAGGCCGTGGTTGATCAGGTAGCGCACGGTGGTCGAGGCTCGCGCCGCGGACAGCTCCCAGCCGCTCGGGTAGAACGAGGTGGTCGCCTTGAGCTGGTTGGTGTTGCCGTCGACCTCGATGTTGTTCGGCAGCTTGGCCAGCGGCGGCGCGATGGTGTCGAGGATCTTCTTGCCGCCGGGACGCAGCTCGGCCCGGTTGCCGGCGAAGACGACCTCGTTGGTGATGACGGTGACCACCAGGCCGCGTTCGGTGACGGTGAACTTGACCTGGTTGAGCAGCTTGGCGGCGGCGAGCGCGTCGGCGATCTTTTTCTCGACCTCCTTGAGGTTCTCCACCTCCTTGGTCGCCGCCTTGGCGTTAGCCGACGCCTCCTTGCGGCTGGCGGCCAGGACAGCCCGGGCCACCGCCTCCTTCTGTTCCTTGGTCATGTCATCGGTGCCGGTGCTGCCGTCGCCCGGGTTGGTGCCCGGGTCGATCGGTACGACGTTGGTGCTCTGGCCGGCGCCCTCGAGGTTCGAGACGTTGCCGGTCATCGCGACGCTCTGCGCGCCGAAACCCTCGGAGAGGCCGGCCGCCAGCTCGTTGAACTTCTTCTGGTCCACGCTGCTCATCGAGTACAGCACCACGAACAGGACGAACAGCAGCGTCAACATGTCGGCGTACGACACGAGCCAGCGCTCGTGGTTGACGTGCTCCTCGTGCTCCTCGTGCCCACCCTTCTTCCGGCGTCCGCCTCCGCTGCTCACGGTTACGCTGCCTTCTTGCCGGCCGCGGCCTCGGCGGCCTTGGCGACACCCGGCGGGAGCAGGCTGCGCAGCTTCTGCGCGACCAGCCGCGGGTTGGAGCCGGCCTGGATGGCCAGCACCCCGTCGATGACCAGCTCCATCTCCTCGGCCTCGATGCCGGAGAGCCGGTCCAGCCGGGACGCGATGGGCAGGAAGATCAGGTTGGCGGAGAGCACACCCCAGAGCGTGGCGACGAACGCCGCGGCGATGGAGTGCCCGAGCGACTCCGGCTTGTCGAGGTTCTCGAGCACGTGCACCAGGCCCATGACCGTGCCGATGATGCCGATGGTCGGGGCGTAGCCGCCCATGTTCTCGAAGACCTTCTTGCCGGCCTTGTCGGCCTTCTTCTTGGCGCCGACCTCCGCGTGCAGGATGTCGTGCAGCTCCTCGGGGTCCGTACCGTCGATGGCCAGCTGCAGGCCACGCTTCAGGAACGGGTGCTCCACGGTCTTGACCGCGTCCTCGAGGGCCAGCAGGCCCTCGCGGCGGGCCCGCTCGGCGAGCTTGACGATGTCGTCCACCAGCACGTTCGGCGGGGTGACCTTCGGCAGGAACGCCTTCTTCAGCAGCCCGCCGATGCCCATCGCGTCCTTGAGCACGCCGCCGGCCATGGCGGCACAGAACGCACCGCCGAAGACCAGCAGCATCGACGGGATCAGGATGATCGACGCCGGGTGACCGCCCTCCAGGATCTGGACGGTGAAGACGATGATCAGTGCTACGACTACACCAACGATGGTGGCGATGTCCATCAGCGGTCCTTCCGGTGCAGCTGCAGCACGTTCGTCGCAGCGGTCTGGTCGTCGGCGGGGCCGGGCTCGGCCAGCAGGGCCGGCTCAGCCTCGATGCGGCTCGCCTGGGCGATCAGCGAGGCGCGGTAGTGGCGCACCGAGTCGATGAACTCGGGCACGGATTCGGCAATGACGTACTTGGTGCCGTCCACCAGCGTGATGACCGTGTCGGGTGTGCAGTCGGCACGCTCGACCAGGTCGGGGTTGAGGGCGAACACGGCTCCGTTGAGGCGAGTTACGAGAATCACGACATCCGTCCTTGGGGCGTCTCTTGGCTGGTGGGCCGTCCGTGGCCCGTCATCGTTCAGTTCGGCGTGCGGGCGGTTGCTGATGAGCGCGACCCGGTCGCTATCCGGGTGCGAGCTACCCCGGATAGAGCGAAGCCGGGGCGGCCACAGGGGCCGTCCCGGCTTGCGCGCCGGTGCTGCTGGCTACTAGCGCTTCAGGTTGACGAGTTCCTGGAGGATCTCGTCGGAGGTGGTGATGATCCGGCTGTTGGCCTGGAAGCCACGCTGGGCGATGACCAGGTTGGTGAACTCCTGCGCCAGGTCGACGTTCGACATCTCCAGGGCGCCGCTGGTGATCAGGCCGAGGCCCGCCGAGCCGGCGGAGCCGACCTGGGCCAGGCCGGAGTTCACCGTGCTGCGGAACATCGAGTCGCCGATCTTCTCCAGGCCGTTGACGTTGTTGAAGTTGGCCAGCGCCAGCTGGCCCAGGCTCTGCTTGAGACCGTTGGAGAAGACACCCACGATCTGCCCGGTGTTCGACACCGTGTACGAGCTCAGGATGCCCGCGCCGGAACCGTCCGAGGCGCTCACCCGGGCCTCGGTGTTGCCGCTGTAGTGGGTGATGTCGCTGATGTCGACGGCGAGCCCGTCCAGCGTGATGCTGGTCAAGGGGAGGCCGCCGCCGTCCACCGGCTTGCCGTTGGCGAAGGTGATCGCGACCGTGGAGCTGCCGGGCGCGGGCGTCGTGGCGGTCCATTCGCTGGCGCCGGTCTTGGTCATCGTCACGTTCAGCGAGCTGGAGGTGCCGTTGACGTCGATCACCGGGATGGGGATCACCTTGGAGCTACCGGGCAGCACACCGGTGGCGTCGACCGGCGCCTCGAACGACAGGTTGCCGGTCAGCGTGAAGCTGGTGGTGGCCTCGGGCGCCAGGCTGATGCCGATCGGCAGCTTGATGTTGCCCGGCGCGCCGGCCGTGTTGACCGTCCCGTCCGGGTCGGCGCCCCAGCCCTGCACGATCTGGCCGTTCGGGGTGGTCAGCGAGCCGTTGGCGTCGAAGGTGAACGAGCCGGCTCGGGTGTAGACGGTCTCGCCGCCGCTCTTGGTGATGAAGAAGCCGTCACCCTGGATCATCATGTCGCCGGACTTGCCGGTAGTCTGCGCCGCGCCCTGGCTGAAGTTCGCGTTGACGCTGGCCGTGCGCACACCCAGGCCGACCTGGGCGGGGTTGGTGCCACCCGCGCCGTTCTGCGGGGCGCCGGCCGCGTTGACCATCTGCGAGAGCGTGTCCTGGAAGACCGTCTGGCTGGACTTGTATCCGGTGGTGTTGACGTTGGCGATGTTGTTTCCGGTGACGTCCATCATCTGCTGGTGCGCGCGCAGGCCGCTGATGCCGGAGAAGAGAGAACGCAGCATAGGTCAGTTGTCCTTCGTGGTAGCGGAATCATCGGAGGTGGAGGCGGGCGTCGTCGTTGCCGGCGGCGTGGTGGCCGCCGGTGCCGTCGACGGCGTCGTGGCCGTCTGCCCGGTGGTTGTCGCTGGTCCGGTTGCGGTTTGCTGGACTTCCGTGACCTTGGACAGCTGCACATCCGTGTTCCCGACCACGAGCGTCGGTTCGCTGTCTCCGTTGAGCTTCGTCTTGGTGACGACGCCCGTCTGGGTCATGCCGTTCGCGTCCTGATAGGTGACCGTGCGGCCGACCAGCGCGCTCGCGCCGATCAGCTGCTGGGCCTGCATCATGTCGGCGATCTGGCCGAGCTTCTCGACCTGGGTGAACTGCGCGGTCTGCGCCAGGAACTGGGTCGAGTCGGCCGGGTTGCTGGGGTCCTGGTACTTGAGCTGCGCCACCAGCAGCTTCAGGAACGTGTCCTGGTCGGCGACGGACTTGCTGGCGCCGGCGTCGGTGCTGGTCTTGTTCGTGTAGATCGACGTCGCGGTCGCGTTCTTCGCGTCGAATTCCCTGCTGACGTTTCCGCCGATCGGTGACGACATGAACAAGTCCTCCTGAGTTCGAGTCGGTGACCCTCGCCCTCAGTTTCGGCGGGTTCACCGATTCGCTTAGGGCCTGTTTTCCGCTCAGGCCTGGATGTCGAGCCGGCTGTTACCGGTGGTGCGGGCGGGGCTGGGCGGGGCCGGCACCGGCGCGTCCGGCTCGCCGTCGCCGCGGCCGTTCCCGCCCCGGTTGCCGCCCTGGTTGCCCATGAACGCGAACTGCTGGCGGGCCTGGTCCTGCGGGTTGCCCTGGCGCAGATCCAGCGAGGTGTTCGAGAAACCGGACTGCTGGAGCTCGCGGCGCAGGTCGTCGAGGGCGTTGCGGAGCGACTCGTGGCCGGCGTCGGTCGAGCTGGACAGCCGCACGTTGATCTCACCGTTGCGGATCTCGGCGATGACCTGGACCGGGCCGAGGTCGGCCGGGTGCAGGTTGACCGTGAGCCGGTGCACCCCGTCGGCGTCCAGGCGCAGCGGCACGATCCGGGTGGCGAGCTGGGTGGCCAGCGGGCTGGGCGGGGCCGGTGCGGGCGGGGGCGCGTCGGCGACCGGGGCGGTCGGCGCGCTCGGCGCGGGTGCGGCGACACCGCCGACGCCGAACGGCGTTTCCGTGCCCGGCGCCGGGGTGGTGGTCGGCGGCGCGAACGGCGTGCCGGTGCCCGGCTGTTGTCCGGCCGAGCCCTGGCCGGTGGTGTCGCCGCCGGTGCTCGCGCTCTGGTCCGCGAGGGTGGGGGCCTCGGTCGTGGCGGGCGTGGGTTCGGCCTGGTCGGTGGCGGTGGTGGCGGGGCTTTCCGGGAGAGCGGCGGCGGTCGCTTCCGGTGTGACGGGCGCGGGAGCCGGTGTCGGGGTGGCCGCGGCGGCAGGGGCGGCGTCGGAAGCGGGCGCCGCCGGGGCCGGGGCGGCGGCGTCGCCGGAGACCTGCGTGGTGCCGGCCTCCACCGGAACCCCAGGCGCGGCCACCGCAGTCGGCGCGGCCACCGCAGTCGGCGCGGCCACCGCAGTCGGCGCGGCCACCGCAGTCGGCGCGGCCACCGCAGTCGGCGCGGCCGTCGCAGTCGGCACGGCCGCCGCAGTCGGCGCGGCTGTCTCGGCTGTCGCGGTCGGCGCGGTCGGCGCAGCTGGAGTGGTCGGCGTGGTCGCGATCGGCTCAGCGGGTGTGGCGGCAGCGGTTGACGGGGTGGCGACGGCTGGCGCGGCGGTGTCGGATGGCGCGGCGGTGTCGGCCGGCGCGGCGGCCGCTGTCGCGGTCGGTGCTGCCGGTGCTGCCGGGGCGGCTTGCTGGACCGGCGGGGCGGGCGCGGCAGGCTGGGCCGGGGCGTCGGTCAGCGGTACAGGGACGGCGGACGGTGCCGGGGCAACGGGTGTGGCGGAACCGCTCTGCGGGGCCGGCGGGGTCTCGGCGGCGACATCCGCCTGGAATGCGGCGCCCGTGACGGTCAGCGCGGCGCCCGCGTCGAGCACCGGTGCGGCGGCGGCCGGGGCCGGAGCGGCCACTGTGGCCGGAGCGGCGGAAGTGACAGTCGGCTCCGGGGTGGTCAGGACCGGGCCGACGGCTGCCATCGCCGCCTGGAAGGGCAGCAGGACGACCGGCGCGGCCTCGGCGGGTTCGGACTCCTCGACGACCGGCTCGTCGGTCTCCGCGACCACCTTCGCCGCAGCGGTCCCGGCCGTTTCCGGGCGCGGGGACGCGGAGGTCTGCGGCTGCGCGACCCGCTGCTCGGCGGTGCGGCTCTGCAGGACCCGGTGCTGTCCGGTCCGGCCCGGGGCCGCGCGGTTCTGCAGCCGGGCGTCGACCGAGCGGGATTCACCCGGCCCGGACTCCTCCCGGCTCGCGGCGGCCGAACGGTGCAGCGCCGCCTGGTCGTGCGCCCGCTGCTGCGCGGTCCGGCTCTGCGTGGCCTGCTGCCGTTGCCGGTCCGCGCGCTGGGCCTGGTCGGCGGCGCCCCGGTCCAGCTCGGCGGAGAGCGCCGATCCGAAGGCCTCCGCGCCCTCGCCGGGCCGGGCAGCCGTACGGCGCCCGGCTTCGGTCGTCGGCCTGCGGTCAGGCCCGGTCACGGAGCTCGTCATGCGGCGGTTCCCCTCGTCGTGTGTGCGCGGCTCAACCGAGCGCGGCCAGTGCCTTCTGGACCTTGGGCACGTACGCCTGGGTCTCGGCGAACGGCGGGATGCCGCCGTACTTGTGCACGCTGCCGCCGCCGGCGTTGTACGCGGCCAGCGCCAGCGGCAGCGACTTGAACTCCTTGAGGTGACTGGAGAGCAGCTTCGCCGCGCCGTTGATCGCCTGCTGCGGGTCGAACGAGTTGGCGACGCCCAGCCCCCGGGCGGTGGCCGGCATGAGCTGCATCAGGCCCTGGGCGCCGGCCTTGCTGACCGCCCTCGGGTTGTACCCCGACTCGACCTTGGCGACCGCGGCGAGCAGCTTCGGCGACACGTCGTACTTGGCGCCGGCCTTGAGGAACATGTCCGCGTACGGGACGCCGGCCAGCGACGTGGAGTTCTGCAGGCTGGCCGGGCGCACCGCCGCGGCCGCCGCGGCGCCGGTGGCGGAGCGGGCGGTGAGGTCGGTGAGGTCGGTGTTGATGACGCGGCGGATGTGCGTGGGTGTCTCGTACACCGATTGGATCTTGACCTGGTCGCCGGGCTTCGGCGCCGCGATCATCTTGTTGTCGCCCAGGTAGATCGCTACGTGGTCGACGGGCCGGTCGAAGGCGAGGATGTCGCCGGGCCTGGCGTTGCGCAGGCCGTCGACCCGGGTGCCGGCCTGTGCCTGCTCCCGCGAGCTGCGCGGCAGGTCGATGCCCAGGTCCTGGTACACCTTCTGGACCAGCCCGGAGCAGTCCACCCCGGTGGCCGGATCGGTGCCACCGAACTTGTACGGCGTACCGAGGTATTTCCTGGCGGCCTCGACCACCGACTGGCCGGTGACCGCCGGGCTGCCCTTGGCGCCCGTGGCGGCGGAGAGCGCCGTCGCGAAGGCGGCATCCGGCGCGGCCGGGGTCAGTCCGAGCTGCGACTTGAGCTCGGAGATCCGGGACATGACTCCCTGGACACCGATCATGCGCGGCTCCCGTCGTCGGTGTGGTCCTCGTTCTCGACTTCGGCGGGTTCGGCGTTGCGCTTAGCGGCAAGTGTGAGCGGGGCCCGGGCGGCGGCGATGGCCGCATCGGCGTCGGTCAGGTTGACGGTGTGCCGCTGGGCGGCGACCGAGTTCGCGGTCTCCCGGGCCACGTCCTCCCGGTCGGCGGCGGTGCCCTTGCCGTGCCGCAGCGTCAGGGCCCGCTCCTCGCTGACCGCGTCGATGCCCCGGGCGGCGTTGCGGGCCTTCGCCGTCACGGCCATCTCGTCGACGGCGAGCTGCTCGATCTTCAGGTCGTGCGCCTTGACGGTCTCGGCGTGCCGTTCGGCCATCAGCTCCACCGCCCGGCGCCGCTTCGCCGCGTCGGCCAGCTCGGCCTGCTTCTCCCGGCCCAGCTCCTCGGCGTCGGCGACCATCCGGTGCGCGCCGGAGATGGTGGCCGCCATCGACTGCCGGGCCACCATCGACGCGACCATCGCCCGCGCGGTCCCCTCGGTCGGCGCGTCCGCGCCGGCCAGGTCCAGCTGGCGCCGCTTGACCAGCGCCTGCGCCTCCCGGATCTCCTGGCGGGACTGGTGGACGGCGCCCTTGGCGGCGTCCTCCTGAGCCTTGCGGGCCCGCAGGACGGGACCGAGCCGGAACAGGCGATTCACAGGACCTCCCGATACGTCGAGGTGCACCCTCACCAGACCCCGTCGGCCCGGTGCCCGCCCGGCTGAGCACCTGCACCCGAGCTGCAACCGTCAGGAGGCGGCGATGACCTGCCGCAGTGCCTGCCACGCCTCGGGCGCGCTGACCTTCTCGTCCAGCCCCTGGCGCAGGAAGGCGGTGATCAGCGGCCAGACCGCGGTGGCCCGGTCGGCGTCCGGGTTGGTGCCGGGCACGTACGCGCCGATCTCGACCAGCTCGCGGACGTCGCGGTGCGCGGCCAGCAGCCGGCGCAGCTCCGCCGCGTCCTGCTTCTGCTCCGGGGTGGTGATCTTGTTGGCCACCCGGGAGATCGAGTCGAGCGCCTGGATGCTCGGGAAGTGGCCGGCCGTGGCGAGCTTGCGGTCGAGCACGATGTGCCCGTCCAGGATCGAGCGGGCCGCGTCGGCGATCGGCTCGTTGTGGTCGTCACCCTCGACCAGCACGGTGTAGAGGCCGGTGATGCTGCCCCGGGCGCCGGGGCCGGCGCGCTCCAGCAGCGAGGCGAGCATCGCGAAGACCGACGGGGGATAGCCCCGGGTGGCCGGCGGCTCGCCGACCGACAGGCCGACCTCGCGCTGGGCCATCGCCGCGCGGGTCACGCTGTCCATCATCAGCAGCACGTCGCCGCCCTCGTCGCGGAAGTACTCGGCGATCCGGGTGGCCACCGCGCCGGCCCGGAGCCGGACCAGCGGCGGGGTGTCCGAGGTGGCGACCACCACCACCGAGCGGGCCAGCCCCTCCGGGCCGAGGTCGTGCTCGATGAACTCGCGGACCTCCCGGCCCCGCTCGCCGACCAGGGCGACGACGTTGAGCTCGGCGGTGGTGCCACGGGTGATCATGGACATCAGCGTGGACTTGCCGACGCCCGAGCCGGCGAAGATGCCGATGCGCTGGCCGCGGCCGCACGGCACGAGGGTGTCGAGGACCCGGATGCCCAGCGGCATCGGCGCGTCGACCAGCTGGCGTTCCATCGCCGACGGCGGCGCCGCGTCGATGCCGACCAGCTCGCCCAGCAGCGGCGGGCCGCCATCCATCGGCCGGCCCAGGCCGTCCAGGATGCGCCCGCGCAGGTCCGGGCCGACCGCGACGCGCAGCGGGCCGCCGGTGGAGACCACCGGGCTGCCGGCGCTCATGCCGGCGATCGGGCCGAGCGGCAGGCAGGAGAGGCGGTCCCCGTCGATCGCGGCGACCTCGGCGAACACGGCCTCGTCGCCCTCGCCGATCCGCACCAGCTCACCGACCCGCGCCTCCAGCCCGCCGACGGTGACCCGCAGGCCGACCGCCCCGGTGACTTTGCCCCGGCTCTGCGGCTGTGCCGCGCTCAGGGCGGCGTTGATGCGGTTGCGGAAGACGTCGGTCACCCGTGGGAGTCCTTCACAGTCTCAGTGCGGCCCGCGCTCTCGCCACGGCGGTGGCGATGGAGGCGTCGACGGTTGTGGTGCCGGTCTCGGCCACCGCGTCGCCGGGGTGCAGCGCCGGGTCGGGCCGCAGGTGCACCGGCCGGCCCTCGTAGTTGTAGTCGGCGTCGGTTGCCGTGCCGACGAGATTGCGGAAATCGTCGGGATGCAGGCTCACCACGATGTCGCCCTGCTCGGGCGCGGCGTTCATGGCCCGGCGCAGCGCGGCCGCGGCCCGGCCCTCCGGGTCGTCCATGGCCCGGCCGACGATCGCCTCGGCCAGCTCGAACGCGTGCGCCAGCACCGCCTCCTGCAGCTCGTGCAGGGTGGGCATCATCTGGGTCTCCAGGTTGGTCACGGCCCGGCCGAGCGCGTTGATCGCGCTGGCCAGTGCGGCCGCGCGCCGCTGGTCGTGGGCCTGCTGCACGGCCCGGGCCCGCTCCGCGGCCGCCTCGGCCTGGAGCGCCGCGGCCCGCTGGCCCTGCGCCCAGCCCTCGGCATAACCGGTGGTACGGGCCTCCCGCTTGGCCCGCTCGACCGGTTCGCTGTCCGCGGGTACGCCGCGCCGCAGGTCCACGGCGAAGCGGGCCGCAGTGGCCGCCTCGGCGACGCTGCCGCGCAGCACCGGACCGTCCTCAGGCGATGAGCTCATCGACCTCGCCACCACGCTGGATCTCGATCTGGCCGGAGTCCTCCAGGGCGCGGATCACCGCGACGATCTTGGTCTGCGCCTCCTCGACCATCTTGACCTTGACCGGGCCCATCAGGTCGATCTCCTCCAGCAGGTTCTCCCGGCCCCGCTCGGAGAGGTTCTTGGTGACCTTGTCGCGGACCTCCTCCGCCACGCCCTTGAGCGCGGTGGCGAGGTCGGAGGGCTCGACCTGGCGCAGCACCAGCTGCACCGAGCGGTCGTCGAGGTTGACGATGTCCTCGAACATGAACATCCGCCGGCGGATCTCCTCGGCGATCTCCGGGTTGCGCGCCTCCAGGGCCTCCAGGATGAGGCGCTCGGTGGTGCGGTCGGCCCGGTTGATGATGTCGACCAGCGGGTCGAGGCCGCCGACCGTGGACAGCTCGTCCGGCTGCAGCACGGTGGAGAGCTTGCGCTGCAGGGCCAGCTCCACCTGCCGGATCACGTCCGGTGAGGTGCGGTCCATGACCGCGATCCGGTGCGCGACGTCCGACTGCACCTCGGGCGCCAGCCCGGACAGGATCGAGCTGGCCAGCGCCGACGGGATGTGCGCCAGCACCAGCGCGATCGTCTGCGGGTGCTCGTACTGCACGTACGACAGCAGCTGCCGGGGGTCGGCGTGGCTGAGGAAGTTGAACGGCATGTCGGTCATCGAGGCCTGCAGCCGGTCCAGGATCAGCTGCGCGCGTTCGGTGCCCAGGGACGCCTCGAGCAGCTCGCGCGCGTACGCCATGCCGCCGGTGCCGGCGTGCTTGGTCGTGGCCAGGGCGTAGAACTCGTCGATGACGTCGCCGACGACCTCCGGCTCCAGCTTGCCGAGCCGGGCGATCTCGGCCGAGATCTCCTCGACCTCGTTCTCCTTCATGTTGGCGAGCACCCGGGTGGAGTACTCCTTGCCCATCCGCACCAGCAGGATGGCGGCTTTGCGCAGGCCGGTCATCGACGTCGTGCTCAGCGCGGGGGTGGTCAAAGCGGTTCCTCCTTGAACCTAGGGGGAGAGATCACCGGGAGGCGCCGAGCCAGCCGCGCAGCAGGGCGGCCATCTCCTCGGGCTGGTCCTCGACCATTTGCTCGATCTCGCGCTGCCGCTCCTCGAGGGCCTCCAGGTCGGAGTTGGCGGCCTCGATCGCCGCCGACGGGATGGCCGCGTTGAGCTGGGCCAGGCGCTGCTGCTCGAGCGCGGACTGCATGTCCTCGAGGTGCCTGAGCTCGGCGGGGGTCAGCGCCTTGCGCTTCTTCGACCGCCGGCTCGCCCGCCAGGCCAGGAAGATCAGGATCAGCACCACCAGGACCATCCCCGCGGTCTTGTACAGCGAGGTCTGCTTGGCGGACTGCTCGGCGAGGGCGGACGCGGCCAGCGCGTCCTGGGCGGCGGTGGCGGCGCTGGTGTCGAACGGCATGGCGCTCACCGCGATGGTGTCGCCGCGGGTCGCGTCGATCCCGGCCGCGGCGCTGACCAGCGACTGCACGTCGGCGGAGTTGACCGCGCCGGCGGTGGTGCTGTCCAGCAGGACGGCCACGTTGAGCTTCTTGATGCTGCCCGGGGCGCTCTTCCGGGCCTCGGTGGTCTTGTTGACGGCGTTGTTGCGCACGTTGCTGCTGTTCTCGTACTGGCCGGTGCCGGCGGTGCCCGTGCCGTTCGGCACCTGGATGTTGTCCGGGCCGAGCACGCCACCCTGGCCGGTGCCGTTGCCGTTGTAGGCCTCGCGGCTGATGCTCTCCGACAGCGCGGCGACCGACGGGTCCGAGGTGTAGCTCTCGGTGGTCGTCTCGGTCTGGTCGTAGTCCAGCTCAGCGGTGGTGGTCACCACGGCGTGGCCGGGGCCGACGACGCTGTCGAGCATGTTCTGCAGCGAGGCGTTGAGGCGGTTCTGGAAGGCGACGGTCTGCGACTCCGTGCCGCTGTCGCCGCCGGTGGCGATCGCGGCGCCGCCGCCGGTGGACAGGATCTTGCCGTCGGCGCCGGCCACGGTGACCTGCTCCGGCGCGAGGCCCTCGACGCTCGACGCGACGAGGTGCACGATCGCCTGCACCTGCTGGTTGGAGAGCGGGTTGTTGGCCGAGGACTTCACCAGCACGGAGGCGGTGGTCTTGTTCTGGTCGTCGGCGAAGACGTCCTTCTGCGGCATCACCAGGCGCACGGTGGCCGCCTCGACGCCGTCGATCGACTTGATGGTGGAGGCGATCTCGCCCTCGAGCGCGCGCTGGTAGTTCGTGTGCTGCATGAAGTCGCTGGTGGTGATCCCCTGCTGGTCCAGCAGCGAGTAGCCGGTGTCCGACTCGCCGGGCAGGCCCTCGCCGCTGAGCTGCAGCCGCAGGTCGTAGACCTCGTCCTTGGGCACCAGGATGGTGCTGCCGCCGTTGGTCAGCTCGTACGACGTGCCGGTCTTCTGCAGCGACTCGACGATCGCGCTGGCGTCCTTGCTCGACAGGTTGCTGAACAGGGCGGAGTACGACGGCTTCGCGGCCCAGGTGGCGAAGAAGTAACCGCCGATGAGCAGGGCGAGCACGGCGGCGACGGTGACGACCTTCTGTCCCGGGGTGAAGGACTTGAAGGAGTCACCGACCTTGCGTACGGGCGCGGGGAGTCGGTCCGTCATGCTGTGCCTTCCTTTGACATGCCTTCCTGGCCCTCGCCTGCGAGGCCGTCGTCAGGTCCGGCTGGGTGCCGCTCGGTGCAGTCGGTCATGTCAGGCCTGCATCCTCATGATCTCCTGGAAGGCCTCCACGGCCTTGTTGCGGATCGCCATGGTCAGCTGCAGTCCCAGGGCGGCCTCGGTGGAGGCCATCGTGTACTGGGCGGGGTCCTGCAGCGTGCCGTTGGCGACCTGCACGGCCAGGTCGGAGGCCTTGGACTGGGAGGCCTGCACGCTCTCCAGGCCCCTGGACAGCATCCCGGCGAAGTCGGTGTTCGGTCCGCTGACGGTGGCGGCCTTGGCCGCACCCGCGATGCCGTCGACGCCGGAGATGCCGCTGACCGCGCTCAGGCCGCTGATCGCGCCGAGCGCGCCGATCGGAGACGTCATGGTCACGCCCTCCCGAGCTGGATGGCGGCGCTGTAGGACTCGCGCGCCCGGTCGACGACCGAGAGGTTCGCCTGGTATGCCCGCTGGGCCATCATCAGCTGGGCCATCTGGCTGCCCAGGTCGATGTCCGGCCGGCGCACGTAGCCCTCGGTGTCGGCCATCGGATTGTCCGGCTCGTACGCCAGCACACCCTCGGCGCTGCCGTACGCGATGCCGCCCACCTGCGCGCCGTTGCCGTCCTGCGCCTCCTGGGCCACGACGTAGCGGGCCTGGAAGGCGTTGTCGGACGTCTTGCTGACGTTGTCCATGTTGGCGATGTTGTCGGAGACCGCGTCCAGCCACTTGCGGTAGACCGTGACGCCGCTGGCGGCTGTCCCGATCGCGTTGAAGGTGCTCATCTACCTCACGCCCCCTTGATCGCGTCGCGGATCAGTCCGTACTTGCCGTCGAGGGCGCGCAGGGTGAGCTGGTAGCGCATCGTCGTGTCGATGTGCGACAGCGTCTCCTCGTCGAGGTTGACGTTGCTGCCGTTCAGGCGCGTCGGCTCCAGCGAGTTCTGCACGCTCGGCGAGACCGTCGAGGGCGACTGACCGTGAGCGACGGCGCTGCTCAGCGCCTCCTCGAACTTGACCTTACGAGCCTGGTAGCCGGGGGTCTCGATATTGGAGATGTTGTTGGCGATGGCGTTCTGGCGGGCGGACAAGCCGGCCACTGCGACGCGGAGCGAGGACGAGGCGACGTCGTCGAACACGGCAGTTCCCTTCATGCTCGTTCGGGTGCCCGTCCTTGGCGATCGGTCCGAGCAATCCGTTGCTCGTACCCTCCGATTCGGCCCGTCGGCCGATCCGCTGAGTCCCAAACGGTTGCTGGTGGGTTGCACGCAAGAACCCGAGACCCCTGCGTGCGGGTCCCGGGTCCGGTGCGGCTGGTACGAGTGGGTCAGATGGCACAGTCGATGTACGTGGGGACACCCTTGCCGGAGGTGCCCACCTCCACCCGGGAGGCGAAAGCCGTCTGCCGCCGGTTGGCGGTGATCGCCATGGCCGCCGCCTTCGCCGCCTCGAGCTGACGGGTCAGGATGAAGTCGGCCCGGGGCCGCAGGTCCAACGGGATGGGGCCGACCCCCGGCGGCGGCGCCCACGGGGTCGCGCCCGGCAGCTCCTGGCTGCGGTGCTCCTCGGTGATCATCCGCTCGACGGTCTCGACGTCGGCCTCGAGCTCGTCCAGCGCCGCGATCCACACTTGCCGCCACTCGTCGGCCATCGGGGTCACCCCTCGGCGGCCGCGACGGCAAGCGCCGCCTCACGCCAGGTGTCGCGCAGCGGCTCCATCAGCCCCAGCACCGCCTTCACCTTCGCCGCGTCGCCGTGCACGTTGGCGTTGACCAGCTCGGTCTCGACGAAGGCGTACAGCGCGGCCAGGCCGGCGGCGCCGTCCCAGACGTCCAGGTTCAGCGAGACGTGCAGCTCGGTGACGATGTCCTGGGCGTGCTTGAGGTGGGTGTTGGCCTCGGCCCGGTCGCCGGCCAGCAGCGCCTGCTCGCCGCGGTTGAGGTCCAGGACCAGCCGGTCGAAGAGCATCAGCAGCAGCTTGACCGGCGAGGCGGTCGAGACCGAGTCGGTGATGTAGCGCGCGCGCATGGCCGGTGAAGGTGTGGTCATGAAGAGACTCGCTCCGCTCATCCGAGGCCGGCGAGCTGACTCGCCAGCCAGGAGGACTGTTGCTGCATCTTGCCCATGGCGACCTCAAGGGCCGAGAACTGCTTCTGCAGGTTCGTCTTGCGGAGCTCCAGCCGGGTGTCCCACTGGGCGACCTGGTCGTTGAGGCCCCGGATGTTGTCGTTGCGGCGCTGGATCAGGCCCTGGAGGATGCCCTCCCGGACCCGCGCGGGGTTCGCGGGGTCGACGACGCCCTTGGTGGCGATCAGCGCCACGGTCTCCAGCTTGCGGGAGAGGCCGACAGCCTGGTCGTAGCCCGGGTCGAACTTCCCGTTGCCGGTGGTGTCGGTGTAGTGGTTGAAGTACTTCTCGGTGGCGGCCGGGTCCTTCGCGTACGTCTTGAGGAATTCTTCCTTGTTGAACGTCAGCTTGCCGTAGCGGTCGACGCCGATGTTGACCGCGTTGAAGCTCGCGGCCCCGTTCGAGCCCAGCCCGGGGGCGCCGCCGGAGATGGCGCCGATGATGTCCTGGGTGAGCTTGCGCATCGCGCTGTCACCGACCAGCGTGCCGGCCCCGGTGTCGCCAGACTTGACCTTGCTCTGCCCGGCGATCTCGGACAGCGCCACGTTGGCGTTGTCGATCAGGGCCTGCACCTTGGCGGCGATGCCCTCGCCGTCGGGCGTCATCTCGACCGTGATCGCCGGATCCGCCGCGGCGGTCACCTTGGCGGCGGTGATGGTGACGCCGGGGAGCACGTCGGTGAAGGTGTTGGAGCCGGAGGTGAGCTCGAACTGGCCGTTCGGGCCGTCCACCGTCAGCTTGGCGTCGACCGGGGCGAGGGTGATGTTCCCGGTGCCCAGGCTCAGGCCGGTCGGCCCGGCGACAGCGTTGACCTTGTCCGCGCCTGCCGTGCCGCTCTCCTTGGCGGTGAGCTGCAGCGTGTACTGGCCCGGTCCGACCATCACCGCCGAGGCCTTGTACGGCAGGTTGGATTCGCCGTTGATCGCGGCGATCACCGACTGGAGCGAGCTGCCGGAAGCCGTGAGCTGCTTCGGGGTGCCGTCGCTGAGCGTCACGTCGAAGGTGGTGCCGGCCATGACCGGCGTGGAGATCGAGGCGACCGTGGTGTCGTAGGTCTGCTTCTGTGCCACCGCGAGCTGGTCGACGCGGAAGCTCAGGGAGCCGACGGTGCCACCGGGCAGGGCGGTGACGACGGCACCGTCCGAGCTGGAGGTGGCCTTCATCGTGGTCCACGCGTCGGGGTCGTTCAGAGCACTCGCGGCCGTGGCGATGCTCGCCATCCGGGTGCTGATGCTCTGGTACGCGGTCACCACCTTGCCGGCGGTGGTGATCTTCGTCTTGAGGGCTGCCTGGGGGGCCGCTTCGATCTTCATGAGCTGGTTGATGGTGTCCGTGGTGCTCATGCCGGTCACGAGGCCGTCGACGCTGGCCATGGGGGCTCCCTCCGTCTGTGGATCAGTTACGGGGACGGGCGGCCGGCGATGACGCCGACCGCCCGTCTATTCGGTTGTCTATGCCTTGGCCTGAGCCATTCGGCGATTTGTCACGGTGCCGATCAGCGCAGGAGGGAAAGCACGCCCTGCTGCGACTGGTTGGCCTGGGACAGCATCGAGGTGCCGGCCTGGGTCAGGATCTGAGATCGGGTGAAGGACATCATTTCCTGCGCCATGTCGGTGTCACGGATCCGGCTCTCGGAAGCCGACAGGTTCTCGATCGCGACGTTCTGGCTGTTGATCGTGTGCTCGAACCGGTTCTGCGACGCACCGAGCGACGCCCGGGCGGTCGAGATGGCCTCGATCTGGGTGTCGATCGACGTGATGGCCGCCTGGGAGGCGGTCGCGTCGGTGAAGTCCAGGGTGCCGAGGTTGGTCACGACCGTGGTGAGGTTGGCCGAGGTCAGATCCACCTGGATCTGGCTGTTGGCGTCGCCGTCCGCCCCGACCTGGAAGGTCATGACGCCGGCGGCACCCGCGGTGCCGTCGAGCAGCTTCGTGCCGTTGAAGTTGGTCGAGGCGCCGATCCGGGTCAGTTCCCCGGTGAGGCTGTCGACCTCGGTCTTGATGTTGGCCCGAGCCTCGGTGTTGTTCGAGTCGTTACCCGCCTGCACACCCAGGTCACGCATACGCTGGAGGATCGAGTGAACCTCGTTCAGCGCACCTTCAGCGGTCTGCACCACCGAAACACCATCCTGCGCGTTGCGGACGGCGACCTTGAGGCCACCGACCTGGCTGCGCAGGCCCTCGCTGATCGCCAGACCCGCGGCGTCGTCGGCGGCCCGGTTGATCCGGAAACCCGACGACAGCTTCTCCAGCGACTTCGACATCTGGTTGTCGGAGACCGAGAGGCTGCGGTAGGCGTTCTGGGCAGCGATGTTCTGGTTGATACGAAGACCCATTTGAATTTCCTCCTTGAGTGGGGTCTGACCGGCCCATCCGTGAGCCGTTTTGCTTACGCCATCAGAGATCGGTCGGCCCCGGTCCGTCCTGAGAAGTATTCGAAGTTTCTTCGCGGTTGTTGCCGGCGCCCGGAATCCGGCTGCCACCCGTTTGGCAACCAAAAGGAGCCCAACTCCTCAGGCGGGCCCGAACGGTGCCGACGGTTCCGGTGAAGCGGGGGGATGTCCTCCAGCGGAGACGGAGGAGCCGGTGAGCCTGACCGACCTGTCCAGCGTCCTGTGGCGCGCACGGGAGCTGTTGGAGCTGCTGTTGTTCAAGCTGGAGGAGGAGCAGTTGCTGCTCGCCTCCAACCGATCCCGCTGGCTTGCCCACGCCACCAGAGAGGTAGAGGTCGTGCTGGATCAGATTCGTCAGACCGAAGTGGCGCGGGCCGCGTACGCCCAGGCCGTCGCGCTGGAGCTGGGACTGGACGTGGAAGCGTCGCTGGGCCAGCTGGCCGACGCGGCGCCGGCGCCCTGGTCCGACCTGTTGCACCAGCACCGCAAGGCCTTCCTGACACTCACCTCGGAGATCGGTGCCATGGCGGAGGCGAACCGGGACCTGCTCACCGCGGGTCAGCGGGCGGCTCGCGAAACCATGCTCGCGTTCGCCGGAACCGTGGAAACCTATAGCCCGCAGGGCAAAACCGTCAGCGGCGGCGTGCGCCGCCCCAGCCTGGTGGACGAGGCGATCTGATGGCCAGCAGTTTCGGTGGCATCAACACGGCGCTGACCGCGCTCTACGCGCAGCGGCGTGGCCTGGACGTGACCGGCCAGAACATCGCGAACGCCAACACCGAGGGATACACCCGGCAGCGCGTCGACATGCAGGCCCAGGTCGGCTCGATGTCGCCGGCCATGTACGCCAGGACGGACGGCCTCGGCACCGGCGTCTCGGTCTCCGCCGTGCAGCGGCTGAAGGACGAGTACCTGGAGAACCGCGGCCGCGCGGAGCACGGCACCAACGCGTACCTGGCCAGCCAGAGCGCGACCTACACCACGATCGAGGACGCCTTCGCCGAGCCCAGCGACACCGCGCTCGCCGCACAGATGCGCGACATGTGGGGCAGCTGGAACGACGTGGCGAACAACCCGCAGCTCGCCGCGCCGCGCTCCGCGCTCATCCAGCAGAGCGCGACGGTGGCGAGTCAGTTCAACTCCGCCCACGACGCGCTGTCCCGGCAGTGGGAGCAGAACCGCACCCAGACAGAGGTGCACGTCGACGAGATCAACGTCGCGGCCCGGTCGATCGCGCAGCTCAACGACAGCATCATCCAGGCGAACGGCGCCGGGGTGCCGGTCAACGAGCTGGAGGACCGTCGCGACCTGCTGGCCATGCGGCTCGCCGAGCTCACCGGCGCCACCGCGGCGAAGCGGGAGAACGGCGGCATGGACGTCTTCATTAACGGCGCGACCGTGGTGACCGGCACGACGACCCGCGAGGTGGAGTTCACCGGCGCGGCCCGGCTGGAGGACCAGACCGCCGACCCGGTGGCTCTGCGCTGGAAGGACAACGGCGGCAAGATCGAGGCCGGCGGCACCATCGGCGCGGTGGTCGACACCATGTCGAAGATCATTCCGGGCCTGTCGGACCAGCTCGACTCGGTGGCCAAGAACCTGATCGACCGGGTCAACGCCGAGCACGTCAAGGGCGTCAGCGCCGACGGCAGCACCAACCTCAACTTCTTCGCCGGCACCACGGCCGGTTCCATCAAGGTCCTGATCAGGGACCCGGACCAGGTCGCCGTCTCGGCCACCGCCGGCACCCGGGACAACTCCGTCGCCGACGCGATCGCCGACATCGGCGAACTGGCCGGCGGCCCGGACCGCGAGTACCAGAACATGATCGGCCAGCTCGGCGTCATCTCGCAGGCCACCACGCGCCGTTCCGAGATCCAGGGCGTGGTGGCCGAGCAGGTCGACGCGGCCCGCGAGTCGCAGTCCGGGGTCAATCTCGATGAGGAGATGACCAACCTGCTCACCTATCAGCGCGGCTACGAGGCCGCTTCCCGGGTGCTGACCACAATCGATTCGATGCTCGACCAGCTCATCAACCGTACGGGCCTGGTCGGAAGGTAGGTAGTCAGATGGTCAGCGGCAGAATCACCGAGAGCAGCATCCACACCCGGGTGCTGGCCAATCTGCAACGCAATCTCGCCAAGGGTGCGAAGATCCAGGAACAGTTGTCCAGCGGTAAACAGCTCAACCGCCCGTCGGATTCGCCGGCCGGGACGGTCTCCGCCCTGCAATTGCGCAGTGAATCGCTGACCAGTCAGCAATACACCCGCAATGCCGAGGACGGCATGGGCTGGCTGAGCACGCTGGAGGACACGCTGGCCAGTTCGTCGACGCTGACGAACCGGGCCCGCGATCTGACCGTGCAGGCGCTGAACATGAACTCCAACGGCGCGCTCGCCGGCGAGGCGCTGGCCGCGGAGATCGACCAGCTCCGGGACACCCTGATCTCCCAGGCCAACACCCGTTACCTGGACCGGCCCGTGTTCGGCGGCAACACCACCGACCCGGTGGCCTACGACAAGGACGGGGTGTTCACCGGCAACGCGTACGACCCGTCGCAGGTGGCCACCACGAGCGTATCGCGCACCGTCGGCTCGGGCACCAAGGTGCGCGTCGACCTGACCGGCACCGAGGCGTACGGCGACGACACCAACGGTCTTTTCAAGGTGCTGAAAGACCTTTCCGCCAGCATCCGAGCCGGTGACCGCGACCAACTCTCGACCGATCTGGGCCGGCTGGACAAAGCCAGTGATCAGCTGAAATCGGCAGTTTCTGAGATCGGCTCACGATACAATCGGATTGCGCAGATGAAGACATCCGCGCAGGACCGCCTGTTGTCCGTGACGTCGCAGTTGTCTGACATCGAGGACATCGATCTGCCGAAGACCATCATGGACATGCAGCTCCAGCAGACCTCGTATCAGGCCGCCTTGGCCGCCACGGCCAAGGTTATTCAACCGTCGCTCATCGATTTCCTGAGGTGACCATGACTACTCGCACCGCGTCCCGACCGATGGGGGCATCCGTGACCGACATCGAGCAGGACATGCCGATCATCGACATGGCTGTGCCCATGCCCGGCTTCCCCGCGCACCAGCAGTTCGTTCTCGTCCGGCTGAACGACCAGGGCCTGCTCTACGCGTTCACCTCAGTCAAGGATCCGGGTCTCCGCTTCCTGGTGGCGCCGCCGGAGCCGTTCTTCCCGGACTACGCGCCGGAGATCGAGAACGAGGTCTTCGCCGCGCTGAACACCAAGGACCCGGACCGCCTGCTGGTGATGGTGGTCATCACGGCCGGCATGAACGAGACCACGGCCAACCTGCTGGCGCCGATCATCGTCGACCGGGACAGCCGGCGGGCCATGCAGGTGGTGCTCAACGACAGCAACATGCCGGTCCGCGCGATCATGCGCAGCACCTTCTGAGCCGGCTCGACTGAGCCCAGCCGGCCGAAACCGGTGTCCTGTCCACGGATGGAGAAGGGGCAGCCACGATGCTCGTGCTGACCAGGAGGGCCGGCGAGAGCGTGATGATCGGCGACGACGTCGTCGTGACCGTGCTCGAGACGCGCGGTGACGTCGTCCGGCTCGGCATCAAGGCTCCGCGCAGCGTCCAGGTGCACCGCGAAGAGGTGTATCAGGAGCTGCAGGCGGCCAACCGCGAGGCGGCGTCGCCGGACGAGGACGCGGTCCGCGCCGTGACCGAGATGTTGCGCCCGTCGGCCGTCGAGCCGCCGGGCGTCTGACCCTCCGAAGTGGTACCGACCTGGGCCGGCTCCCTGCGGGAGTCCGGCCCGTTGGCCTGCGCCGCCCTCACCCGATGGGCAGGCCCCGGGCCGTGAGGAAGGCGATCGGGCTGATCGCGTTCTCCCGGGTCGCCGGTACGCCCGCGTGCACCTCGAAGTGCAGGTGCGGGCCGGACGACGAGCCGGACGTGCCCACGTGACCGAGGATCGTGCCGCGGGACACGACCTGGCCCACGGTGACCACGGGCCGCCGGACCAGGTGGCAATACCTGGTGATCACGTTGCCCTCGTGCTGGACCTCGACGTACCAGCCGCAGCCGCTCAGCGTGGGCTTGCCGTCCACATCGCAGCTGCCCTTCGAGACGTTGCAGACCACCCGGACGACCGTGCCGGCCGACGCCGCGCGGATCGGGGTGTTGCGGCTCGCGGCGAGGTCGACGCCGTCGTGGGCCGGGCGTCCGACGGTGCGGAAGCCACTGATCAGCCCGGCGGTCACCGGAAGCATCCAGGCGCCCGGCACGGCCGGTAGCGGCGTCGCCGAGGCGCACTTGGGGATCGCGGAGTCGGCACGCCGGACGAACGCGTCGGAGACGTAGCTGTTGTCGGCCAATCGGTCCCAGTAGCCGGTGTTCGTGACGGTCCCGCTGACGAACTGCCCGGCGACCCGGCAGACGATCGAGACGGTCGAGCCGTTCCGGAGGGTGCCGGTCCGGGCGCTGCCCGCGGAGGGGGCGCTGCGCGCGTTGAGCGGCGTGCCGCCGGTGACGACCGTGCCGGTGCCGGCGACCCTGGCGACGGTGCCGGCCGCGGCCGCGGCCGCGGGGACGGTGCTGAGGGTCAGGGCGCTGCCGACGGTGCCGGCGGCGAGCAGGGCGAGAGCGGTGCGCGGATGTCGGCGTTTCAGCACGGGATTCCTTCCGGGGCGTACGCGGTCGCGTACCCGTCCAGGACAGGCTGCCGAGCACCGGATGCCGGGCCCGGTGCGCCGGGAGTGCAGAACAGTTGCGGCAAATGACTAAAAAGGGGCGCGAGTGGGCCGATCCGCCCGGAGGATGGATCTAGTACCGCACCGGTGACGAGCCGCTCGCCACATGGTTGCCTTCGAGGGGAATGCGGATGTCGCGTTTGATGGAAATGGGCATCGCCAAGCGTCTGACGCTTATCGTGTCGGTCGGTGTGCTGGCCCTGCTGGCCCTGGCGGCCATCTCGATGCAGGGGCAGAACCGGCTCGTCGGCCAGTCCGACCGGGTGCGGGCGCTGGAGAGCTGCCTCGGTGCGCTCAACCACCTGGACACCCGGCAGAGCGAGCTCAAGGTCGACGCGTACCGGTCGGCGCTGAAGCACGACGTCACCCAGGACGTCGCCGACGACGTGGTCTCCGCGACCGAGGCGGCCGACGCCGTGCAGTCGTGCGGGCTGACCGGGGCGCTGGCGGCCGAGTTCGGCACGATCCGGCCGAACGTCGACAGCTTCGGCACCTTCATCACCGACTTCGTCACCCAGGCGCTGGCGCCGGGCGCCACCACCGCGCCGGACACCGACCAGATCGCCGAGCGCAACAACGTGGTGGACGACCAGCTCGGCGCCCTGAACGAGAAGGTCACGGCCGCGGCCGAGCAGGAACGCGCGGACATGGCCGACGCGGCCGGCGACACCGACCTGGCGGCCGCGATCGTCGGCCTCGTCGGGCTGGTCCTGCTCATCGGTCTGTCCGTGCCGCTGGCCCGGTCCATCCTGCGCCCGGTACGGCGGCTCGGCGAGGTCGTCGCCGCGCTGGCGAAGGGCGACCTGACCCAGCGCAGCGGCATCACCACCCGCGACGAGCTGGGCCGGATGGCGGTCGGGCTGGATTCCGCGCTCGCCTCGATCCACGCTTCGATCACCACCATCGGCCAGAACGCGGAGACCCTGGCCAGCTCCGCCACCGAGCTCTCGGCGGTGGCCGGGCAGATCGCCGACGCCGCCCAGGACACCGACGCGCAGACGTCCTCGGCCTCGAACGAGGCGGAGGAGATCTCCCGCAACGTGCAGACGGTGGCGGCCGGCTCCGAGGAGATGGGCCAGAGCATCCGGGAGATCTCCCGGAACACCAGCGAGGCCGCGCAGATCGCCGCGGTGGCGGTGGCGGAGGCCGCCCAGGCGACCGAGACGATCCGGCAGCTCGGCCAGTCGTCGGCGGAGATCGGCAACGTGATCAAGCTGATCACCTCGATCGCCGAGCAGACCAACCTGCTGGCGCTCAATGCGACCATCGAGGCCGCCCGGGCCGGCGACGCGGGCAAGGGCTTCGCGGTGGTGGCCAGCGAGGTCAAGGACCTGGCCCAGGAGACCGCCCGGGCCACCGAGGACATCGGCGCCCGGGTGAACGCGATCCAGCAGGACACCAACGGCGCGGTCGAGGTGATCAGCCGGATCAGCGAGGTCATCGCGAAGATCAACGACTTCCAGACGACCATCGCCAGCGCGGTCGAGGAGCAGACCGCCACCACCGGCGAGATGAGCCGCAGCATCGGTGAGGTGGCGTCGGGCAGCAGCCGGATCGCCGCGAACATCTCCGATGTCTCCACCGCCAGCGGGGCCGCCGTGCATGGTGTCACCCAGACCCGGCAGGCCAGCGAGGAAGTGGCCCGCACTGCGGAGGGACTGCGGACCCTGGTCGGCGCGTTCAAGCTCTGACCGGGCGCACCCGGACTGCACCTGGCGCGGCCCCGGTCCACAACGCCGGGGCCGCACCGTGTACCCAGGACGAGATGTGCTCGTCCGGCGGGAACGGTCTCGGGAGTCATCGTGGGTGCAGAGCGCGAATCGGTCATCGACGGCACCACCCTCGCCGCGCCGGCGGCCGCCCTGGAGCTGCGGGCCGACGGGCACGTGCACACCGGCTTCGCGGCCGGCCGGGACAGCGTGGGCGTGATCGTCTCCGCCGCCGACGGCGCCGGGCTGACCTCGGTGACCTTCGCCGACCAGGTGGGGCCGGACACGACGTGGCTGGCCGCGTACGCGGACACCATCCGCCGGGCCCGCCGCCGCACCGAGCTGACCCTGCGCATCGCCGCCGAGGTCGAGGTCGTCCGGCGGGACGGCTGGCTGGCCTGGCCGGCCGACCTGGGCCAGCTGGAGGCGGTGTCGGTGGCCGTGTCGCAGCTGCCGCTGGCCGACGGCCCGGTGACCCCGCGCGAGGTCCGCGCCCTGCTCGCCACCGGCGGGCTCACCCCGGACCAGGTCGCCGAGGTCGTGGTGACCGCGACGATCGAGGGCATGGACCGGGCCTCCCGGTACGCGCCGGTGCAGCTGGCCCGCCCGCTGAGCCTGCTCACCCAGGTCGGCGTCGACGACTCCGCGGTCACCCCGGAGATCCTGGACGCGCTCGCCACCGCCTGCCGGCGCACCGGTACGGCCGTCGAGATCAGCGAGGCCTGGCGCAGCCCGTCACCGCGCGTGGTGGCGATGCTGCGTGGGGCCGATGTGGCGATGCTCGCGGCGAGTGACGCCCGGTACGCCGGTGAGGTCGGCCGATGGCAGTACCTGCGCCGGGTCTGATCGGAAACCGGCCGCTCAATGTAATCGCCTACGTACTCTCAGTCATGCCAGCACTACAGCATGGGAGAGATGCCATGAGTATGGTTCAGCAGGCCGTCGAGATCGGTGCCCCGCTGCACGCGGTGTACGAGCAGCTCGCGACGTTCGAGAACTATCCGCAGTTCATGACCGGGGTGCAGCGCGTGACCCGGGTCGGTGCCGACCGGACCCACTGGATCATGGAGGTGGAGGGGCACCGCCGGGAGTTCGACGCGCAGATCACCGAGCGCTCCCTGGATCAGCGGGTCTCCTGGGCGACCACCGAGGGGCCGCTGCTCGCCGAGACGATCACGCTGCGGCCGATGGGCGAGGCCCGCACCCAGATCGTCGCCCAGCTCGAGGCCGACGTGGCCTACCTGCTGCCGAGCGACCGGCACGGCCAGGAGACGCTCAGCCGCCGGCTCAAGGCCGACCTGAACACCTTCAAGGGCCTGATCGAGGCCGGCAGGCTCGGCGACCCGCACCTGCCCGCCGCCAGCAGCAAAGACCTCGCCGGTATGTCGCGCACCGACCCGGCCTCGCCCGCCTCGGTCGCGGCCCGGGCCCGCGGCGGCCGGCCGCACCCCGGCGCCGGCTGGGGCACCAGCGCCGGCGAGTTCAGCAACGCCAACGCCGGTACGGACGTGGACATCACCTCGGCGCCGGGCATCACCAGCGCCGACGACCTGCGCGACGTGCTGGCCCCCGGCCGGCGCATCGGCGGGGCCAGGACGGTGAGCGGCGGCGCCGCCGCGATGGGCGGCAAGGCCATGGGCACCCGCGACCTGCGCGGCGACGGGGTCGTCAACGAGGAGGAACGCGGCGGCGACCACGACTGGTGACGCACCGGCTCAGTGCGCCGCCTCCAGCGTCACCACCAGGCGCGCACCCCGGGGTTCGGCCCGCTCGTAGCGGACCGAGCCCCGGTTCGCTTCCACCAGGTGCCGCACGATGAACAGCCCGAGCCCGGCGCCGCGCATGAACCGGTCGAAGAGCTTGAGCACCAGGTCCTCGGGGATGCCGGCGCCGCCGTCCTGCACCACCAGCGCGATCGACTCGCCGGCCCGGCCGGCGCTGATCAGCAGCGGGGCCTCGCCGTACTTGAGCGCGTTGCCGAGCAGGTTGCGGATCACGTGCCAGAGGTGCTGCCGGTCGGCCAGCGCGGCCAGGTCGTCGTCGACCTCGATCCGCACCTGGTCGGCGCAGCCCAGCTCGGCCGCCACCGCCGTGACCACCTCCAGGACCGGCACCGGCGTACGCCGCGCGGTGACCGCCCCGGTGTCCAGCCGGAAGAGCAGCTGGAGGTCGTTCATCATCTTGATGAGCCGCTGGGTGTTCTTGTCGATCTTGGTGGCCAGCTCGTGCCGGATGTCGTCGCTGAGCTCGACCCAGTCCTCGCTGAGCAGCTCGGCGAGGCTCGCGATCGAGCTGATCGGCTGGGCCACGTCGTGGGTCAGCATCGAGGTCAGGTCGTTCTTGAAGGCGAGCGCCGCCGCCAGCCGGTCGTTCGACTTCCGCAGCTGCTCGTTGCTGCGCTCCAGCTCGCCGGCCCGCTCCTGCAGCTCGTCCGCGACCCGCTTGCGGTCGGTGATGTCGACGTAGGTCGCCACGTACGCGCGGGGCCGCCCGTCGGTGTCCGGGATGGGCGCCATGGTGGCCAGCACCGGGATCTCCGTGCCGTCGGCGTGGTGGATCAGCCAGTCGCCGGTGCCCGCCGGTGGCAGTGTCGCCGGTTCCGGGCCGGGCGGCTCGCGGTGGCCGGTCAGCTCCCGCCAGCGCCGGTTGACGTCGATCACCCGGTGGTTGGCGTCGAGCACCATCACCGCCTCGTTCATCGACTGCAGCAGCGTGTCCGCGAACTCCCGGCGCTCCCGCAGCTCGGCCACCAGCTCGCGCTGCTGCCGGTCGGCGCCCTCCAGCGAGCGCACCAGGAAGGCGATCAGGGCCAGCACGGCCAGCGCGGCGAGGATCGCGCCGGTGCTGATCGCGGCGGCCGGGCGGCTGATCCCGGTCCGCACCGCCAGCGCGCTGATCAGGGCGGCCACCACCGGCACGGCGATCACCGCGGGCAGCGTACGGCGGATCTTGGTGCCGGGTCCGGCGGCCGCGGCGGTGCGCAGCGGGCCCGCCTCCGGGCGTGCCAGGATGGCGCCCACCGCGAGGGTGAGCAGCGCGCCCGCGTGGTACGGCGACATCACGCTGGCCGGGCCGCCGCCGTCCGGGAACGTCGGCGCGAACATCCGGGGCACCAGCGCGACCAGGGCGATGATCATCGCGCCCGCCAGCAGCGGGTCGGCGACCCGGAACCGGGACTGCTCGCCCGGCCGGCGGAGCCGCACGTCGAGGCAGGTCAGCGCGAGACCGGTGAGCATGGTGGCGACGGCTGCCGCGGGGTGCCGCACCAGGGCGGCCGCGCTCAGCCCCGCGGCCAGCACGGCCAGCAGGCGCGCGGCGACCCGCAGGCCCCGCGCGGTGCGGGTGGGCGCCAGCAGGGACAAAGCGAGCCCGGCGGCCAGCAGTGCGGCCGCCGGGCTCGACGTCAGGGCGTTGTGCGGTGCCGACGAGAACGAGGTGAGCAGGCCCAGTGCGCCGAGAACGGCCACCGCGACACCGGCGCACCCGGCGAGTATCCGGGACAGCCTGCCCACGTCGTGCGCCGCGATCTGCACCGGTGGAACCCCTCTAAATGTGGGCGTTTCGCCCAAGAGTGAGGGAGCGATCATATCGCGGCGGATGTGGTCAAGTGGTCACGCCGGGTGAGACTGCCCCGCCCACTCGAAGCCGTCCTCGATGGTGACCTTCGACGCGAGCCGGCCCAGCCGCTGCGCGTGCTTGTTGGCGTGGTGTCCGCAGAACACCAGGGAGCCACCGCTGCTCAGGGCGATCTCTGCCTTGGCGGCGGCGTTGCAGCTGTCGCAACGGTCGACCAGGGACGGGACGGTGACGATCTCGGGCGACAGCATGGTGGTCATCATCGCTCTCCTTGCTCGGTGGCGGTGCAGCGGTCCTGACAGCGGGTAGTTCGGCCCGCCGCCGGGGCGCCTTAGCCCTCGTGACGTAGATCGGGACCCTGCACCTGAGGCGCAACCGGCAGGGTCCCGAGGTGACTCTGCCCCATCGACAGCATTCCCCTCAGACGCCACCGCCATGCCCGATCGCGGGGGTGAAGAGTTCCGCCGGTGGCTTAACGGGAGGGAATCCAGAATGACTCGTTACGACGGCCGGCGCCGCGCCGCGCGCCTCGTGCTGACCGCCGGCATCGCCACCGCCGCCGCGGTGACCGGCGTGGCCGGCACCGCGCTGGCCGGTACGCCCACCGCGCTGCCCACCGGCTCGATCCGCGCGGCGGGGGCCGCGGACGCGATCGCCGGCAGTTACATCGTGGTGCTCAAGCCCGGTTCCGCCGCGGCCGCCCGGGTCACGTCGGCCTCCCAGGAGCTGGTCCGGCGCTACGGCGGCCGGGTCCGCACCAACTACCTCTCGGCCGTCCGCGGCTTCCAGGCGAACATGACCGCCACCCAGGCGCGCCGGCTGGCCGCGAACCCGGCCGTCGACTACGTCGAGCAGGACGCCGTGGTCCGGATGGCCGACACCCAGACCACGCCGGTGTGGGGGCTGGACCGGATCGACCAGACCTCGCTGCCGCTGTCCAAGACCTACACCTACCGCTCCGCGGCGAACGTGACCGCGTACGTGCTGGACTCCGGGCTCCGCACCAGCCACGCCGAGTTCGGTGGCCGCGCCCTCAACGGCTGGGACTTCATCGACAAGGACGCCATCGCCCAGGACTGCAACGGGCACGGCACCCACGTGGCCGGCACCATCGGCGGCACCACGTACGGCGTCGCCAAGGACGTCAACCTGGTCGGCGTCCGGATCCTGGACTGCACGGGCTCCGGCTCGTACTCGGCGTTCATCGCGGGTGTCGACTGGGTGACCACGCACGCGGTCAAGCCGGCGGTGGCCAACATGAGCGTCGGCGGCCCGCTGAGCGCCACACTCAACGCCGCGGTCGCCAAGTCGATCGCCTCCGGGGTCACCTACGCGGTGGCCGCGGGCAACGACAACAAGGACGCCTGCGGGTTCTCGCCGGCGGCCACCCCCGACGCGATCACGGTCGGCGCCACCGACAGCACCGACGCCCGGGCCTCGTTCTCCAACCTGGGCAGCTGCCTCGACATCTTCGCGCCCGGCGTGCAGGTCACCGCCGCGGGCTACTCGTCGGACACCGGCACTCAGATGATGAGCGGCACCTCGATGGCCGCACCGCACGTGGCCGGCGCCGCCGCGCTGGTGCTGGCGGGGCAGCCGGCCGCCACGCCGGCCCAGGTGCTGGCCGAGCTGACCACGAACGCGTCGGCGGGCAAAGTGACCTCGCCGGGCACCGGCTCGGTCAACAAGCTGCTCAACACGTCCTGGCTGAACGCCACCCCGACCACCGCCCCGACGGCGACGCCCACGACCTCCCCGACCACCGCCCCGACGGCTTCCCCGACGACCGCCCCGACGACCGCCCCGACGGCTTCCCCCACTGCGAGCCCGACGATCGCGCCGACGACCGCGCCGACCGTGGCTCCGACGGCCGCGCCGGTGGTCACCTGTGGGCCGTTCACCATGGGCGCCGACGTGCGGATCGCCCGGTTCGGCACGGCGTTGAGCCGCCGGAACGTCTCGACCTGCACCGGCGCCGCGGCGGCGACCTCGACGGTGAGCGTGGTCGTGAAGCACGGTTACCGCGGCTCGCTCGTCGTCTCGCTGATCAGCCCGCGGGGCACCAAGTACACGCTGAAGAACGCCAACAAGGCGGACAGGACGGCCAATCTGGTGCAGACCTACCGGATCGACCTGTCCGGCACCTCCCGCAACGGTATGTGGACGCTGATGGTCAAGGACACCTACGGCACCACGAGCGGGGTCCTGGACAGCTGGAAGTTGGTCCTCTAAAGCCGGGAAAGCCGTACCGGTGACCGGTGGCGCCGATAGCGTGTTCGTGACAAGAGGCAAGGAGGCCGCCATGACGGAGGTCACGCAGGAGCGTCCCACGGTCCTCGTCGTCGACGACGAGGAGGACCTGCGCGACATCATGCGCCGGATGCTCGAGCGACGCGGCTTCGACACCCTGGTGGCCGGCGACTCGGACCAGGCCATCGCGGTCTGCCGTGAGCACCCGGGGGTCATCGACGTGCTGGTCACCGACCTCGGCCTGCCCGGGGTCTCGGGCGGCGATCTGGCCCGGAACGCCTCGGAGCTGCGTCCGGGGATGGGCGTCGTCTACATCTCGGGCCTGCCCAAGGACATCGCCGTCACCAAGGGGCTGATCGGTCAGGACGCGTTGCTCGTCAAGAAGCCGTTCACCTCGGATCTGCTGCTCGGCGCGCTGCGCTCGATCCTCGACCCGCCGGCACCGACCGCCTGACGCACCACCCGTAGGAACGCCGCCGGACCCCGGGTCCGGCGGCGTTTTCCGTTGTCCCGGACCGGCCGAACGGCGGAGGCGCCGTCGGCCGGAAAACCCTTCATCCGCTGCGGCGTCGGCCGCCCCTGGGTCCTCTGTGGCGTGGCACCTGCCCTGCACCCGTTCACGATCCGGGGCGGCACCCGCACCCGCTGAACCTGAATGTCAGACAGCAAATCTTGTTTGACGTACAGGGGGAACGACGTGACCGCGAGGCGGGGGATGATCGGGGTCGCACTGACCGGGGTGGTGGTGGCCGGCGCGGGAACAGCGCTGACCGGCACGGCGAACGCGGCGGCGACGACCGAGAAGACGAGCACCTTCAGCACCGATGACGCATACACGTCCAGCACCCGCAAGACGGCGAACTTCGGTTCGGCGGACAAGCTGGTGGTCGGCCGGACGGCGGGGGAGACCCGGCTGTCCTATGTGAAGTTCACGCCGAAAGTGGCCGCCGGCGGCACCGTCACCGCGGCCGAGCTGCGGCTGCCGGTGGAGAGCAAGCCGGTCGCCGCGACCCTCGGCGTCTACTCCGTCGCGAGCGGGTGGTCGGAGAAGACCCTCACGGCGGCGAACGCCCCGGCCCTCGGCAAGCTGGTCGGCTTGATCAAGCCGAGGACCACCGACACCACGCTGAGCTTCGACGTCTCCACTGTGGTCACCCGGGCCGGCACGTACGCGTTCGCGCTGAAGTCGGCCGCCACCAGCGGCGTCACCCGGCTGCGCGCGCTCGAGTACGGCAGCACCACCGCGGGCGGCCCGGAGCTGGTGCTGACCGTCAAGCGCACGACGACCACCCCCACCACGCCGGCCACCACCAAGCCGGCCACCGTCCCCACGACCGCTCCCACGACGCTGCCGCCCACGACGCTGCCGCCCACGACGGTGCCGCCGACCACCGCGCCGGTCGAGTGTGTGACCGATGCCCTGCTGGTGCCGTCCTGCGGCGTGCTGTGGGGAGCCGCGGCGGGTGGCTTCACCGACGTGCCGCGCGACCAGGCCCTGAAGGACTGGGAGGCGCTGACCGGGCGCACTGCGACGATCTTCCACGCGTACCACAAGGGTGACGAGCAGTTCCCGACCAAGGCCGAGATCGCCATGACCAGGGACGCGCAGCGCCCGCGGGTGCTGCTGCTGAACTGGAAGATCGCCTACAACTCCACCTGGGCCAAGGTCGCGGCCGGCCAGCAGGACGCCCGGATCGACAAGTGGTCGGCCTACATCAAGGCGAACTACCAGCAGAAGTTCTTCCTGGCGCTGCACCACGAGCCGGAGAACGACGTGCAGACCGCGACCGCGTCGGGCATGACCGCGAAGGACTACGCGGCGATGTACCGGCACGTGATCACCCGGCTGCGCGCCAACGGGGTCACCAACGCCGTCAACGTGATCGCCTACATGGGCAACGAGAAGTGGATGGCGCAGTCCTGGTGGCCGGACCTGTACCCGGGCGACGCGTACGTGGACTGGGTCGGCCTCGACTCCTACGTCAGCGTGGAGCCGGGCTACTACCACTACGGCGACATGGGCGACCTGCTCGACCGGCAGCCCACCGGCGGCGGCCTCGGCTGGTACGACTGGGCCGTCACGAACCACCCGACCAAGCCGGTCATGGTCGCCGAGTGGGGCATGTACCACCGCCGCGCCGTGGTGACCGACAAGGCGGCGGCGTTCGCCTCCGTGGTCCCCGAGCTCAAGGCGCACCCGGCCGTGAAGGCGATCGTCTACTTCGACACCGCCAGCGACGACGAGGGTGACCGGGACATCTCGGTGAACTCCACGCCGAGCGGCCTCGCGGCGTTCCAGCAGGTCGCCGCCGACCCGTTGTTCCAGGTCACCCTCGGGTAGGCCACGGCACGGTCAGTTCGCCGCGGCGCCACCGGGCCGGGCCGGGCAGCACCGGCCACTGCTCGCGGAACCTCTCGACCGTGGCCCGCCAGCGCTGCCGCGGGCCGAACGGGGTCGCCGCGGCGTCCCAGGCCGCACCCAGCGTCAGGAGCAACTCGTGGATCGGCGTGCCGGGCACGTTGTGGTGGATCAGCGCCTTCGGCAGCCGTTCGGCGAAGGTGGCCGGATGGTCCAGATCGGACAGCCGGGCGGAGAAGGTGAGCGTCTGCGGCCCGTGGGCGTCCACCACCGCCCAGGTGGCGATCCGGCCCAGCTCGTCGCAGGTGCCCTCGACCAGCAGGGCGCCGGTGCCGGTCATCGTGGCCCAGGCGGCGGCGACCTCCTCCTCCGGATACTGGCGCAGCACGTTGAACGCGCGGACCACCTGCGGGCGCAGGCCGGCGAGCTCGAACCCGCCCCGGCGGAACTCGAGCAGCGGCGGGTCGGCGTACGGCTGGGCGGCGCTGACCCGTACCGGATCGATCTCCAGGCCGACCACCGCGAGGTCCGGCCGGACCGCGGCCGCGAGCCGCGCGCGCAGCTCGACCGCGGTGACCGGGGTCGCGCCGTAGCCGAGATCCACGACCAGCGGCGCGGCCGCGCGGGTCAGCAGCTCCGCGCAGCGGTACGCGACGAAGTTGTCCACCCGGCGCAGCCGGTTGGGATTGGTGGTGCCCCGGGTGACCGCGCCGACCGGCTTCATCGTCGCTCAGCTCTGTTCCCGGGCCACCTTGTGCTGCGCGGCCTGGGCGATCGGGCGGACCACCAGCCGGTCCACGTTGACGTGCTGCGGCCGGGTGGCGACCCAGGCGACGCAGTCCGCGATGTCGTCGGCGACCAGCGGCTCGCGCACGCCGGCGTAGATCGCGTCGGCCTTGGCCGGATCGCCGAGCCGGTTCAGCGAGAACTCCTCGGTGCGCACCATCCCGGGGTCGATCTCGATGACCCGCACCGGCCGGCCGGCCAGCTCCAGCCGCAGCGTGCCGACCAGCGCGTTCTGCGCGTGCTTGGCGGCCGTGTAACCACCGCCGCCCTCGTAGACCGTGAACCCGGCCGTCGACCCGACGGTCACCACCGTGCCGGCGCCGCTCGCCTCCAGATCGGGCAGCAGCGCCTTGGTGACCCGCAGCGTGCCGAGCACGTTGACGTCGTACATCCACTGCCAGTCGTCCACCGCGCCGGTCTCGACCGGGTCCAGCCCGCGGGCGCCGCCCGCGTTGTTGACCAGCAGCGCGACCGGCGCGCCCAGCCCCCGGACGGCGGTGGCCAGCGCGGCCACGGACGCGTCGGACGTGACGTCACAGACGACCGCGGTGGCGTCCGGGCCGATCTCCGTGATCAACTTCTCCAGCCGGTCCGCCCGGCGCGCCGCGGCCACCACGTGGAAGCCCTCGGTGGCCAGCCGGCGGGCGGTGGCCGCGCCGATGCCGCTGGACGCCCCGGTGACGACGGCGATCTTCTTCTGCACCATCCTCTGATCCTGCCTCACCGCGGCGGGAGAGCTGGGTCACCCCCGGCCGCCGGGCCTTGGGTTGAGGCCTTCCCGGTGGGGAAGATGAACGACGGCGTAACAGTTCCCCGTTACGTTCGACCGCTTCGCGAAGGGATACGACGTGGCTGAGCTGCGGGCCGCAGGCCTCTGGCCGACACCCCGGCGGATTGCCACACTCTCCGTGCACACCTCGCCACTCGAGCAGCCGGGCACCGGCGACGCGGGCGGCATGAACGTGTACATCGTTGAGGTCTCCAAGCGGCTGGCCGAGCGCGACGTCGAGGTGGAGATCTTCACCCGGGCGACGTCGAGCGAGCTGCCCCCGGTGGTCGAGATGGCGCCGGGCGTGACGGTGCGGCACGTCACCGCCGGCCCGTTCGAGGGGCTGTCGAAGGAGGAGCTGCCCTCGCAGCTCTGCGCGTTCACCAACGGCGTGCTGCGGGCCGAGGCCGCGCGGCCGCCCGGCGCGTACGACCTGATCCACTCGCACTACTGGATGTCGGGGCAGGTCGGCTGGCTGGCCCGGGAGCGCTGGGGTGTGCCGCACGTGCACACCGCGCACACCCTCGCCAAGGTCAAGAACAGACTCATCGCCGCCGGTGACCGGCCGGAGCCGAAGGCCCGGGTGATCGGCGAGGAACAGGTCATCGCGGAGGCGGACCGGCTGGTGGCGAACACCCGCTTCGAGGCGCAGGATCTGGTCAGCTGCTACGACGCCGACCCGACCCGGCTCAGCGTGGTGCAGCCGGGCGTGGACCTGGACCGGTTCCGCCCGCGGGCCACCCAGGCCGCCGACCGGCGCCGGCTGGGCCTGCCCGAGCGCGGCTACATCGTGGCGTTCGTCGGCCGGATCCAGCCGCTCAAGGGCCCGGACGTGCTGATCAACGCGCTGGCCGCGGTCGACCTCCGCGAGCAGGACGTGACCGTGGTGATCTGCGGCGGCCCCAGCGGCAGCGGCCTCGACCGGCCCACCGCGCTGATCGAGCTGGCCGCCTCGCTCGGCGTCTCGCACAAGGTGCGGTTCGTGGCCCCGCAGACCGGCGAGGCGCTCGCCGCGCTGTACCGGGCCGCCGACCTGGTCGCCGTGCCGTCGCACAACGAGTCGTTCGGCCTGGTCGCGCTGGAGGCCCAGGCCTGCGGCACGCCGGTGGTCGCGGCCGCGGTGGGTGGGCTCGTGACGGCCGTCACCGACGGGGTGAGCGGGGTGCTGGTGGACGGGCACGATCCCGCTGACTGGGCCCGGGTGCTGGCCGACCTGCTGCTCGCGCCGGCCCGCCGGCTGCGGCTGTCGGTCGGCGCGGTGCGGCACGCCACCAACTTCTCCTGGGACCGCACCGCGGACAGCCTGCTGCGGGTCTATCGCGAGGCCGTCACCGACCACCGCGCGCTGATCGCCGCCCGGCTGGCAGGCTCGTTCTCATGGTGACCGAGATCGGCGCGCTCATCGAGCGGGTCTGCGCGGAACGCGAGCTGGAGTGCGAGCCCACCGGCGACGCGTCGTGGGTGGTGACGCTGCCCGGCACGCACAAGCTCAAGACCGCCTGCAACCTCATCGTGGGCGAGCACGCCCTGCGCATCGAGGCGTTCGTGATGCGCCACCCGGACGAGAAGAGCGAGGAGCTGTGGGCCTGGCTGCTGCGCCGCAACGCCCGCATGTACGGCGTGAGCTTCTCCATCGACGCGACCGGTGACGTCTACCTGACCGGCCGGGTGTCGCTCAAGGGCCTGGACGAGGACGAGCTGGACCGGCTGCTGGGCGCGGTGCTGACCTACGCCGACGAGTCCTTCGACTCGATGCTGGAGATCGGCTTCGGCTCGTCCATCAAGCGCGAGTGGGAGTGGCGGGTCAAGCGCGGCGAGTCCCTGGCCAACCTTCAGGCCTTCGCCCACCTCGCGGATCCCGACCGGGCCGGGGGCACAAACAAAAGCGCCGGCGGCGGCGGGCGACACCCATCCCCATAGGCGTCGCCCGCACTAACCGCCGGTCTCGGGTAACGCCGTCCCCCAACGGCTGATGCCACCCGTCCCCGAACGCCGATCCGCGGTGACCCGAAGGTCAACCCGTTCCCCGAACTGACGGTTCGGCGTCCATCGACCACGCTAGTTGGGCCGGTCAAGGGTCACAAGCAGGTTCGGTGTCTGCCATCTGTCTGAACCGTCACAGCTGGCAACTTCACCCTCACGGACGATGGCCGCCTCGGTCATCCGGCTGTCGACGGCTGGCCGTCCCGGCCCCCCGGATTCCCGGTCGCGCGAGCGGTCAGTCGCGCGCCGGGACCCGGACCGCGCCGGCGGCGAGCGCGGGCGGGGTGGTGTCCTCGTCGTGGCGGAGCTCACCGTCTGACGGCGGCGGCGCGACCGGGGCCGCCGGGAACGTCTCCTCGCGCAGCGCCGCCGCCCGGCGTTCGCGGATCGGCCCGGAGGCGAGCTGGGCCGCCGCCACCACGACACCGATGCCGGCGCAGCCCAGCCACAGCACCGTGCTGCCCAGGTGCTGCTGCACGAAGCCGCCGACGATCGGGGCCAGAGCCGAGCCCGCCGACCACGACAGCGAGTTCACGCCCTGGTAGCGGCCCCGCATGGCGGCCGGCGAGAGCTCGGCGATCAGGGCTGAGTTGGACGGTGTCTGGAGCATCTCGCCGAGGGTCCAGATCACCACCGAGAGCGCGTACAGGGCGATCGTGCCGGCGAAGGCGTTGAGGCCGAAGCCCACGCCGACGATCAGGGTGGCCAGGGCCAGCGCCCGGGAGCGGTCGAACCCGCCGATCAGCTTCGGGACGAACAGCTGACCCGCCACGATCATCAGGCCGTTGACCGCGATGACCCAGCCGAAGGTGGCCGGGCTCAGGCCGTCCGCGCTCATCGCGATCGGCAGCGTCGACATGTGCTGCATGATCACCAGGACCACGAAGAAGTTCAGCGCCACGAAGCCCAGGAACACCCGGTCGCGGAAGACGGTGCCCAGTCCCGGGCCGCGGCGGGCGGGCAGCCCCGGCGCCGGCGCGGGCGGCCGGGCCGGCCGGGTCTCGGCCAGGAAGGTCAGGCTGATCAGCGCGGTGATCAGGGTCGTGCCCGCGTCGACGATGAACAGCAGCAGGTAGTCGAACTGGGCGGCGAAACCGGCCAGCACGGCCGCGCTGGCGAAGCCGAGGTTGATCGCCCAGTAGTTCAGCGAGTACGCCCGGACCCGGTCCCGGTCGGGCACGATGTCGATCATCATGGCCTGGAACGCGGGGCGGACCCCCTCGGCGAACAGGCCGAGCAGCAGCGCGCCGGCGATCAGCTGCCAGAAGCCCTCGGCGAAACCCAGCGCGAGCATCAGTGTGGCCGCGCCGAACTGGGCGGTCAGCAGCGTCGGGCGGCGGCCCCAGCGGTCGGCCAGCACCCCGCCGGTCATCGTGCCGACGGCGCCGCCGACCCCGTACGCGCCCAGCACGAGCCCGGCCTGGCTCTGGCTGAAGTGCAGCGCCTGGGTCAGGTAGATGGCCAGATAGATCACCACGAACGCGCCGAGGCGGTTGATCAGGGTCCCGGTCCAGAGGAACCAGAACTGTCGCGGCAGACCGCCCGTAGCCTGCTGTAACCACCCGCGCACGCGTGCACCCCCGTAAGCACCGGACATCCCATACAGCCTTACAACCTACTGATCGGCGGCGCGCCGCGCAGCCGCGTTTCCACGTGGTGGTCGCCACGGGAGGGTCGGCGCACACGCGGGTCCCGGCTGCGGCAGGATGGAGGCATGACTGTGGGGACCCTTGTGCTGCTGCGGCACGGCGAGAGCGAGTGGAACGCCAAGAACCTCTTCACCGGGTGGGTGGATGTCGATCTCACCGCCAAGGGTGAGCAGGAGGCGCGGCGGGGCGGCGAGCTGTTGAAGGAGCACGGCCTGCTGCCCGACGTCGTGCACACGAGCCTGCTGCGCCGGGCGATCCGGACCAACGAGATCGCGCTGCACGCCGCGGACCGGCACTGGATCCCGGTGTCCCGCTCGTGGCGGCTCAACGAGCGGCACTACGGCGCGCTGCAGGGCAAGGACAAGAAGCAGACCAAGGAGCAGTACGGCGAGGAGCAGTTCATGCTCTGGCGCCGCTCCTACGACACCCCGCCGCCGCCGATCGACGACAACGACGAGTATTCGCAGTTCGCCGACGCGCGCTACGCGGCCCTGCCGCCGGAGCTGAAGCCGCGCTCCGAGTGCCTCAAGGACGTGCTCGAGCGCGCCCTGCCGTACTGGTACGACGCGGTCGTGCCGGACCTGCTCGCGGGCAAGACGGTGCTGGTCACCGCGCACGGCAACTCGCTGCGCGCCATCGTCAAGCACCTCGACCAGATCTCCGACGAGGCCATCGCCGGGCTGAACATCCCGACCGGCATCCCGCTGCGCTACGACCTGGACGCCAGCCTGCGCCCGATCACCGTCGGCGGCGCCTACCTGGACCCCGAGGTGGCCAAGGAGGCCGCCGCGGCGGTCGCCAACCAGGGCCGCTGACCACCGCACGACCACAAGGAGCCGGGACGCCACAGGGGCGTCCCGGCTTTTCCGTGCCGTCGGGTCAGTTGTGTACCGGCTCGCCGGTGATCAGGTAGATCATCTGCTCGCCCGCGTTCACCGCGTGGTCGGCGTACCGCTCGTAGAAGCGGCCCAGCAGCGCGCCGTCGATCGCGGTCTCCGCGCCGTACGGCCAGTCGTCGTGCAGCAGGATCTTGAACAGGTCCCGCTCCAGGTCGTCCATCGCGTCGTCGTCCTTCTCCAGCTCCGCCGCCAGGTCGGCGTTCGGGCTGGCCAGCACGATAGTGATCTTGTCGGCCATGCGGTCGGCGACCTCGGCCATCTGCCGGAACACCGGCCGCAGCTCGGCCGGCACCGCCGGCGACGGGTGCCGGCGCAGGGCGGTCTTGGCCACGTGCTCGGCCAGGTCGCCCATCCGCTCCAGGTCGGCGGAGATGTGCAGGGCGGTGATGACCATCCGCAGGTCGGAGGCGACCGGCGCCTGGCGCGCGATGGTGTCCGCGACCTTGGTCTCGACCTGCCGGTAGATGTCGTCAACCTCGGCGTCGCGGGCCACCACCGCCTCGGCGGCCTGCCGGTCGGCCTTGAGCAGAGCGGTGGTCGCCTTGCGCATCGCGGCGCGGACCGACTCCGCCATGGTCACCAGCAGGCGACTGACCTCCGAGAGGTCGGCCTGAAACTCCTCGCGCATGATTCGTCCCGGGGTTCGGGGCTGCCGGCGAACCGGTGGCAGCCGGGTTGAGCTGGGCTTGCGGGGCCAAGGCTAGGTGGGTGCGGAGGACTGGACATGAACGGCGGTGAACGACGCCGGGCCGGGTGGTGAACATTATTCGAAGCGCGCCGGATTTGTCCGGTTAGCCGTACGGTCCAGGTAAACAATGACCCTACGATCGCAGCGTGGATCCGGTGTACGGCATAACCCTCGTTCTTGTCGCCCTCGCCCTTGGCGCAGTGGCGGGGTTCCTGCTGGCCCGGCGCCGCCGGACCGGGCCACCGGTCGCCGCCGTGCCGGACAAGCCGGCCAAGGCCCGGTCGACCGAGGGGGGACGAAAGATCGACATCGACGAGGAGCGCACCGGCAAGCACGGGCTCAAGGGTCTCGGCCGCAAGAGCCTGGACTCGCTGCGGGTCGGCGTGGTGGTGCTCGACGCCGAGGACGAGCCCGTCCTGGTCAACCCGGCGGCGCGCGCCATGGGGCTGCTGCGCTCCGGCGGCGCGCCCGGGACGATCGCGGCGCACCCGATCCTGCGTACCCTCGCGGGCCAGGTCCGCCGCACCGGCGTCCGCCGCGAGGTCGAGCTCGACCTGCCGCGCGGTCGCGCCGGCGGCGCCCAGGCGCCGCTCGGGCTGCACCTGCGCGCGGTCGCGCTCAACTCCACCCACGTCGCGGTCGAGGCGGCGGACGTCACCGAGTCGCACCGGCTGGCCCGGGTACGCCGGGACTTCGTCGCCAACGTCAGCCACGAGCTCAAGACCCCGATCGGCGCGCTGCAGTTGCTGGCCGAGGCCCTGCTGGACGCGACCGAGCTGCCCGAGGCGGAGCTGGCTGACCGATCCGAGGACCTGATCGCGGCCCGCCGGTTCGCCGAGCGCATCCACCACGAATCCGCCCGGATGGGCCGGCTCGTCAACGAACTGCTCGAACTGACCCGGCTGCAGGGCGCCGAGCCGCTGCCCACCCCGGAGCCGGTCGCGCTGGACTGGGTGATCGCCGAGGTGATCGACCGCACCCGCACCACGTCGTCGGCCAAGGGCATCGAGGTCGTCTACGCCGGTGCCAAGGGCGCCACCGTGTACGGCAGCGACAGCCAGATCGCCACCGCGGTGACCAACCTGGTCGAGAACGCGATCGCCTATTCCGGCGACGACACCCAGGTCGTGCTGGCCATGCGCGAGGACGACGACTGGATCGAGATCGACGTCACCGACCAGGGCATCGGCATCGCCCCGCACGACGTCGACCGGATCTTCGAACGCTTCTACCGGGCCGACCAGGCCCGGTCCCGCTCGACCGGCGGCACCGGCCTCGGCCTGGCCATCGTCAAGCACATCGCCACCAATCACGGCGGCCGCGTCGAGGTCTCCAGCACCCTCGGCGGCGGCTCGACGTTCACCCTGCGCCTACCGGCGCGCCCCCCGGAAACCCCCATGCCGTTACCGGCGGCGATTGAGATCGAGTCCGGCGCGGCCGGGCTCCCTTCGGCCTGATCCAGGCCGGCCCCGAAGGAAGGAACCCCCATTGGCACGCGTGCTTGTGGTCGAGGATGAGGAGTCGTTCTCCGACGCCCTGTCGTACATGCTGCGCAAGGAGGGCTTCGAGGTGTCGGTCGCGCCGACCGGGACCTCGGCGCTGACGCAGTTCGACCGGACCGGCGCCGACATCGTCCTGCTCGACCTCATGCTGCCGGAGATGTCCGGCACCGAGGTGTGCCGGCAGCTGCGGCAGCGTTCCGCCGTACCGATCATCATGGTGACGGCCCGGGACAGTGAGATCGACAAGGTGGTGGGCCTGGAGATCGGTGCGGACGACTACGTCACCAAGCCGTACTCGCCGCGCGAACTGGTCGCCCGGATCCGCGCGGTGCTGCGCCGGCAGGGCGCGGAGGCGGCCGAGGTGACCACCCCGACGCTGGCGGCCGGCCCGGTCCGGATGGACGTGGAACGGCACGTGGTGACGGTGGACGGCACCTCGGTGCAGCTGCCGCTGAAGGAGTTCGAGCTGCTGGAACTGCTGCTGCGCAACGCCGGCCGGGTGCTGACCCGGGGCCAGCTGATCGACCGGGTCTGGGGCGCCGACTACGTGGGCGACACGAAGACCCTGGACGTGCACGTGAAGCGCCTGCGCTCCAAGGTGGAGCCGGAGCCGTCGGCGCCGCGCTACATCGTCACCGTGCGCGGCCTGGGCTACAAGTTCGAGTCGTGACGGAGCCGGCGGGCGGCGTGGATCGCCGCCCGCCCCTTGCTCAATGACTAGTGTGCGTGACGCCGTCCCGGCGCGGCCACCGATGGAATTGGGCGAGGCCGCGCAAGCCCGCCGCACCTCGGGCCCGGTCGGCCCGGACACCCGTGAAGCGGTCCAGATGCGGATCAACGAGGCGCGGGCGAGGCTGACCAGTGCCTGACGGGGCGCGGCCGTGGACGTTGGAATTGTTTCTGGAACGCCTGGATCTCTGGGCGGACGATGCCAAGCCGTCCGCGGACCTCGTGATCATTGTGGCCACCTGGATCCAAAGCCGGATGGACGACCCCTTCGAGGGAGTCGAACGGGTTGAAGGATTCGAGGATCTGTGCCTGGCGCGAAAGGGTGATGTGGGCCGTTCCGGTTGCCGATAGCTTTTCGGCCATGAGCCTCCACACCCCCGCACGCCTGCGGCGGACCGCGCTGACCAACGTCGCCGCGGTTGCCCTTCTCCTCTCCGCGCTGACCGCCTGTGGCGGCTCCGACGCCGGCACCGAGCCGGCCGGGTCGGCCGCCAAGCCCGCCGCCGAGGGTGCGGAGGACGCCGACAAGAAGGCGGTCTCGGCCGCCGACCTCTGCGGCTTCCTGGAGAAGAACGTCGCCGAGTGGCAGTCGATCGGCAGTGAGGTCGGCGCGATGGCCCGGCTCACCACGGATCTCGCGAGTTTCTATGAGGACCACGGGGTGACCCCGGTCGGCAGTGACATGGACGAGCAGACCCTCGCCGAGTGCCCGGAGGTGCGGACCAAGGTCCTCAAGGCCGGCGGGCTGGAGAGCTTCCGCACCTTGTGAGCGTCAGGTTCAGTCGGCTTGCGGTGGGGTGGCGGGCTCGCGTCCGCCGCGCTTCTTCGGGGCCCTGGCGGCCTCCGCGGCCACCGTTGCCGGGTGCGGCGCGACCAGCTTCGACTTCAGCCGGATCGCGCAGTGCCGGGCCAGCTCGTCGTACGCCTCCTGGCCGATCAGCGCGATCAGCTCCGGCGCGTACGTCAGGTACATCGCCTCGGTGCCGACGTGTGCGTCCGGTGAGGACGTGCACCACCAGTCCAGGTCGTGGCCGCCCGGGCCCCAGCCGCGCCGGTCGAACTCGGTGAGCGTGGACAGCAGGTACTTGGTGCCGTCCGGGCGTTTGGTCCAGTCCTGCTCGCGGCGCACCGGCAGCTGCCAGCACACGTCCGGCTTGTAGGTCAGCGGGTGCACCCCGTCGCGCAGCGCCTGGGCGTGCAGCGCGCAGCCGCCGCCACCGGTGAAGTCGGCGTCGTTGAGGAACACGCACGGGCCGTCCTTGGACTGGGTCGCCGTGCGGCGGGCCGGCTTCTCGCCGTCGACCGTGTCCATCTCGGTGTAGTTCTTGAACCCGCGCCGGTAGTGCTGCCAGGTCTCCGGGGTCAGCTTGGCCGCCGCGTTCCGGGTGCGGGTCTCGTCGTCCGCGTCGGTGAAGAACGCGCCGTGCGAGCAGCAGCCGTCCTGCGGGCGGCCGGCCACGATGCCGTGGCAGGCGGAACCGAAGACGCAGGTCCAGCGGGAGAGCAGCCAGGTCAGGTCGGCGCGGACCACGTGCTGGTCGTCGGCGGGGTCGGTGAACTCGATCCATTCACGAGGAAAGTCGAGCGGGACCTCGCGGCTACGGGCGGCGGCCGCCGCGTCCATCACGATGCGAATCTGGGTGCGGCGGCTCACCTGCGACAGCGTACGCGTGCGGGTGGTAAACCCCTGCGCACCCGAGCGATTTGCGCGCTTATATCCAGACTGAGAACTGGTGGGTGTGCCGGACGGGTCTACGCTTGTCCGGTGACTTCCCGTGTCCCCGTGCTCCTGTCCAGCTCCTCCGTCTTCCCCGAGCCGACCGCCGCCGCGTTCGAGATGGCGGCGACAGTGGGCTACGACGGCGTCGAGGTCATGGTCTGGACGGACGCCGTCAGCCAGGACGCCGGCGCCCTGCAGGGCCTCGCCGCCCACTACGACGTCCCGGTCCTGTCGGTCCACGCGCCCTGCCTGCTGGTGACCCAGCGGGTGTGGAGCCCGGACCCGTGGGAACGGCTCAACCGGGCCGCGCAGCTGGCCGAGACCCTGGGTGCGCCGACCGTGGTCGTGCACCCGCCGTTCACCTGGCAGCGTGACTACGCCCGCAACTTCGCCGGCGGCCTGGCCAAGGTGCAGATGCGGCACCCGGACATCACCTTCGCCATCGAGAACATGTATCCGGTGCGGATGGCGGGGCGCACCTTCGTGCCGTACGTGCCGGGCTGGGACCCGACCGAGGCGGGCTACGACGCGTACACGCTCGACCTGTCGCACGCCGCCGCCTCGCGGACCGACTCGCTGGAGCTGGCCGACCGGATGGGCAAGGGCCTCAAGCACGTGCACCTGGGTGACGGCACCGGCGAGGGCCGCGACGAGCACCTGGTGCCGGGCCGGGGCAACCAGCCCTGCGCCGAGTTGCTGCAGTCGCTGGCCGGGCGGGGCTTCCAGGGCTCGGTCGCGCTCGAGGTTTCCACCCGAAAGGTGACCAGCCGCGCGGTCCGCGAGGCCGATCTGCGCGAGTCGCTGGCCTTCGCCCGGCACCACCTGGCGCCGGCCGCGACGGCGACCGCGGCGGTCACCCGGGGCTGAGTGCGGCGGTTACGCCGGGGTCAGGGTGGTGGTCGCGGCGCGCTTGCGGGCGCGGTGCGCGGCCACGTGCGAGCGGGTGGCGCAGCGTTCCGAGCAGAAGCGCCGGCAGTTGTTCGACGAGGTGTCCAGGTAGACGTTGCCGCAGCGCTCGTCCGCGCAGATGCCGAAGCGCGCGCTGCCGTACTCGCAGAGCCAGACCGACAGGCCCCAGACCGCGCCGGCCAGGTATTCCGCGCTGACCGAGGCGCCCCGGCTGGTCACGTGCATGTGCCAGTCGGAGGCGTCGTGCCCGGAGATGCGGGGCTGCACCGGGTACGCCTCCAGCAGAGTGTTCAGCTCGGTGACGGCGTCGGCGTCCCGTCCCGTGGTGCCGTTCTCGAAGACGTCCCGCAACCGGCGCTGGGCCCGGCGGAACACGCCGAGGTCCTTATCGCCGACCTCGTCGCGCATCCAGGCCTGGTCCTCGCTGAACAACGCCCGGAGACCGTCGAGGTCGGCGAGCCCGGCGTTGACGAGCTCGACCGCCGTTCGGGCGTACGCATCGAAGTTCACCCGACAACCGTAGCCGCACGGCGAAGCAATAAGACAGCTCTACCGCGACCCCTGACGGGGACGGGCGATACGCTCGGCCCATGCTCCGTTCCGTCTTTCTCGCCGCCGCCGGTTCGTCCCGGATGGAGCGGCTGATCTCCTCCGCCCCGGTCAGCAAGGGGATCGTCCGCCGGTTCGTGGCCGGCACCGGCGTCGACGACGCGCTGCGCACGAGCCGCGAGCTCGCCGACGACGGACTCGCGATCAGCCTGGACTACCTGGGCGAGGACACGCTGACGGCCGAGCAGGCGACCGCCACCCGCGATCAGTACCTGACGTTGCTGGGCCGGCTCCGGTCCGCCGGGCTGACCCCGGCCGCCGAGGTCAGTGTCAAGCTCTCCGCGCTCGGGCAGAAGGTCGACGACCGGATGGCCTTCGGCTACGCGCAGGAGATCTGCACCGCGGCGGCCGCGGCCGGCACCACGGTGACGCTCGACGCCGAGGACCACACCACCACCGACTCGACCCTGGAGATCCTCGCCGAGCTGCGCAAGGACCACCCGGGCACGGGGGCGGTGCTGCAGGCGTACCTGCGCCGCACCGAGGGGGACTGCCGGGAGCTGGCCACCACCGGGTCGCGGGTGCGGCTGTGCAAGGGCGCGTACGCGGAGCCCGAGTCGGTCGCCTACCAGTCCGCGCTCGACGTGGACAAGGCGTACGTGCGCTGCCTCAACATCCTGATGTCCGGCGACGGCTACCCGATGATCGCCACCCACGACCCGCGGCTGATCGCCATCGCCGAGGACCGGGCCCGCTGGTTCGACCGCTCGGCCGACGAGTGCGAGTTCCAGATGCTCTACGGCGTCCGCCCGGAGGAGCAGGCCCGGCTGGCCGCTGCCGGCCACACCGTGCGCGTCTACGTGCCCTACGGCGACCAGTGGTACGGCTACCTGATGCGCCGCCTCGCCGAGCGCCCGGCCAACGTGGCGCTCTTCGGCCGGGCCCTGGCCAGCAGGAAGTAAGTCACCTTTCGGGGTAGAACGCGCCACACGGGGCGTGTCGACTTGACTTTTTGTGGTTATTTCACGGAACGCATCGCCTTGATCACAGGAGTCTCGATACCGTACTGATGACACGCGCGCCCACCGCCGCGGCGCACGGCCCGACGGCCGCGGCGGAGGCGCCTGCGAAAGGATCGGTGCGAGGAGATGACGGGTCCAGCCCAAGCCGAGGAGCGCCTCGCGGAGGTGCGCTTCCTGACCGTGGCCGAGGTGGCCGCGCTCATGCGGGTGTCCAAGATGACCGTCTACCGGCTCGTGCACGGCGGTGAGCTCAGTGCCGTCCGGGTGGGCCGATCGTTCCGCGTGCCCGAGCACGCAGTGCACACATACCTGCGGGGAGCCTTCAGCCAGACGGCGTGAGCGTGGGGCCGTGTTGGTCCTGGATTCCCCGGGCGGCTACGCTGAAGTGGTTAGCCCCGTGATACCTGTCTGCGTCTGCTGGGCGCCGGGTCAGGGGCAAACCGCCGTCAAGCTCGGTCGGGTGTGCCTACGGGCACGCAGCGACCGGCCCCACATGGTTTCGAGAGGCATTTCGTATGGGCTCCGTGGTCAAGAAGCGTCGCAAGCGTATGGCGAAGAAGAAGCACCGTAAGCTGCTGCGCAAGACCCGCGTCCAGCGTCGCCGTCTCGGCAAGTGATGTCCGGCCGGGCGTGACGCCCGGCCCGGTCACTTGCCTCACCCACCGCCGCATGCGAAAGGCGCGCCCGTGGTGCCGTCTTCACCCGCGGCCCCGCCGAGGGTCGTTGTGGTCACCGGGGTCAGCCGATTCCTCGGTGCCCGGGTTGCTGCCCGGCTCGCCGCGGATCCCCGGATCGACCGTGTCATCGGACTGGATCCGCTCGATCCGCCCCCGGCCCTCGCGGGCCTGCTGGCGGACGTCGAGCTGATCCAGGCCGACGCGCGCGCCGCCACCGGTGCCCTCGCGGAGCTCGGCGCGGAGGCGATCGTGCACCTCGCGGTCACCAGCGCGCCCGATCCGCACAGCGGTGGCCGCGCGGCGATGAAAGAGCAGAACGTCATCGGCACGATGCAGCTGCTCGCCGCGGCCCAGGCCGCCGGGCGGCTGCGCAAGCTGGTGGTGCGCTCCTCCACCGCGGCCTACGGCGCCTCGTTCCGCGACCCCGCGGTCTTCACCGAGGACACCGAGCCCCGGGCGGTCCCGCGTGGCTCCTTCGCGCGCGACATCCTCGACATCGAGGGGTACGTGCGCGGTTTCCGCCGCCGCCGGCCCGAGGTGGCGGCCACCGTGCTGCGGTTCGCGCCGTTCCTCAGCTCCACCGCGGAGACGTCGCTCACCCGCTACTTCGCCCAGCCGGTGATCCCGACCGTGCTCGGCCGTGACGCCCGGCTGCAGTTCGTGCACGTCGACGACGCGCTGGAGATCCTGCACCGCTCGGTGGTCGAGGACCATCCCGGCACGTTCAACGTCGCCGGCGCCGGGGTGCTCGCGCTCTCCCAGGCGGTCCGCCGGGCCGGCCGGATCTCCCTGCCGCTGCCCGAGGGCACGCTGTCCACGGTCGCCGCGCTGGCCCGCAATGTCGGCGTCGGGCAGATCGGTCTCGACCAGATCGACCTGTTCGTGCACGGCCGGGTGGTCGACACCAGCCGGCTGGTCAAGGAGTTCGGCTTCACCCCGCGCACGACGGCGGCCGCGTTCGACGACTTCATCCATGGTCACCTCACCGGCCAGGCGCTGAGCGCCGACCGGCTGGCCGCCGCCGAGCGCGCGATCCTCGACGGCATCCGCCGGGTCCGGTCCGCGGCGTCGCAGGACCAGGAGCACGTGCAGTCATGACCCAGGACGAGTTCCACACCGCGCTGCCCGGGCACGCGGATTTTGAGCTGCCCACGGCCCCGCCGCCGCGGCGGCTGAACGGCAACCGGCCCGGCCGGCGCCGGGCGCTGCCCGCCGCGGCCGGCCACCCGCCGGCGCAGATCGAGGCGGCCGCCCCCGAGGCGGCGCCCGCCAAGCCCGCCGTGCCCGTCGACACGGTCGACATCTGGGACCAGCGGGTCGCCCGCGGGCTCGCGTTCCTGCGCCGCCGGCTGGCCGGGGCATACCAGGTGGACGACTTCGGCTTCGACCCCGAGCTCAACGACGCGGTCTTCCAGCCGATGCTCAAGGTCCTCTACCGGGACTGGTTCCGCACCGAGGTCTTCGGCATCGGCAACGTCCCGGACACCGGCGGCGGGCTCATCGTCGGCAACCACTCCGGCACGCTCGCGCTGGACGCGTTGATGCTCACCGTCGCCCTGCGCGACCAGCACCCGCGCGACCGGCACCTCCGGCTGCTCGGCGCCGACCTGGTGTTCCGCATGCCGGTGCTGTCCGAGTTGGCCCGCAAGGCCGGCGCCACGGTGGCCTGCAACCCGGACGCCGAGCGTCTGATGAGCGAGGGCGAGCTGGTCGGCGTCTTCCCCGAGGGCTTCAAGGGCATCGGCAAGCGCTACTCCGAGCGCTACAAGCTGCAGCGCTTCGGCCGCGGCGGTTTCGTCTCGGCCGCCCTGCGCACCGGCACCCCGATCGTGCCGGTGGCGATCGTCGGCGCCGAGGAGATCTATCCGATCCTGGCCGATCTCAAGCCGCTGGCCCGGCTGCTCGGCATGCCGTACTTCCCGGTGACGCCGACGTTCCCGCTGCTCGGGCCGCTGGGGCTGGTGCCGCTGCCGAGCAAGTGGCTGATCGAGTTCTGCCCGCCGATCCCGACCGCGCACCTCACCGAGTATGCGGACGACCCGATGGTCGTCTACAACCTCGCCGATCAGGTCCGCGAGACGATCCAGACCACATTGCACTCGCTTTTGGAGAAGCGCCCGGACCCGTTCGGCCTGTAACATGTGCAGTGAGGGGCGGCCCCGACTCTCGCAGTCAGACACCGCCCCTCGCCATGCTTGTGCTCGCCCCGCTCAGCTCCCGAAGAGGTTGCCCAGCAGGCCGCCGAGCAGACCCTTGTCCTCTTCGCCGGTGACGTCGCCGACCGGGTCCTGCGAGATCAGTGGCTCCGGCGCCTCCGCCGTCTCCCCGGTCAGCGGCTCGTCGCCCGGCGTGGCCGCGCTGTCGTCGCTGGTCGGGTCGACCGTCGGCGTCGCGGTGCCCTTCGGCCTCGCCTTCTTGCCGGCGTCACCCTTGTTGCCGGTGCCGCTCGTCGCTTCCCGTTGCCCCTGGCCCGACGGCTGGTCGTCGGTCGAGGTGCTGCCCGCGCCGGTGGTGCAGTCGCGCAGCTTCGGGCCGATCGCATCGCTGCCGGCCGGGGTCACCTTGTCGCAGCCCAGCCCGTTCCGCAGGTTGTCGGCCCGCTCGTGCACCGACTCGAGCAGCTTCATCGAGACGAGCGCCCGTTCCCGGTTGCCCGGGCTGAGCTTGTCCAGTCGCGGGTTCAGCACCCGGCGCTGGCCCTCGACGAAGCTGTCGACCGAGGTGAGCGGCGTCTTGTCCGCGCGGGTCACCGCGGACGACGTGAGCAGCTTGACGCCCTGCCGGGTGTCGTTGTCCATGTCGCCGAGCACGTCGCGGAAGCTCGGATTGTCGCCGTCCATCGCGGCCGCCTCGGCGAGCCGGTTGCGGGCGAACGTCAGCGAGAGCTGACCCCGGGTGACATCGGAGCCGGCCATGGCCAGCTGGGCTCGTTCGGTGGAGCGCTTGACGCCGTACAGGGCGTCGCCCGGTGCGGCGTTCTCGCTCGCTGCGGAGATGCCGGAGACGGCCATGGCACCGGCGGCGACGCCGATGACGATGGCACCGCGGGCGCGGATCCGGCGGCCGGTGCGGCCGAGCATCTTGCGGACCGGCTCGGCCGGCTCCTGCTCGGTGGCCGCGGCGGTCGCCCCGATACCGTCCCGCTCGGCCGTTGCCACGAGCATCGCCCGCAGGCCCATCCGGAACTCGGGGTCCACCTGGACCCCGGACCGGGCCGCGGAGAGGCTGTGCCCGATGGCGACCAGTTCGGCGAGTTGCTCGTCGGCCTGCCCCCGGGTGTGGTGGCGACGGCCGCCGTTGGTCTCGTCGAGCAGCTCCGCGAAGCGCTCGGCGCTCCGGCGATCGAAGATGTTCAAGTTCACCGCGGGCACCCCCCTTCGCTCGTGACTGAATCGCCGGCGCCATTGCCGGCGGTCGCGACGGAACCGGTGAGCCGACGGCCCACCACTGGTCGCACCCGGACAAACGCGCGACGGGCGGGCCCGGTTACGGGTGTCAGCTGGGCCGCGGGGCCCACAGAGATCGACATACGGTGAATTGCCGTCACCACTGGAACCCTTCGGGCAGCAGCCGGGCGAGCGCTCGGACGGCCCGGTACTGCAGTGCTTTGATGGCGCCTTCGTTCTTTCCCATGGTCTGTGCGGTCTCGGCCACCGAGAAGCCCTGGAGGAAGCGGAGCACGATGCACTCCTGCTGTTCGGGGTTGAGCTGTTTGACGGCGGTGAGCAGTGCCACGTTGGTGATGTGGTCGACGACGGCGGCCTCGGGACTGCCCTCGGGGCCGCGGTCCTCGCGGTCGGCGTCCAGCACGTCGCCGGTGGTGACCTCGAGCCGGTAGCGGCCGGACTTGAAGTGGTCGGCGACCAGGTTGCGGGCGATGGTGACGAGCCAGGCGCCGAGGTCGCGGCCCTGCCAGGTGAAGCTGCCGATCCGCTTGAGCGCGCGCAGGAAGGTGTCGGAGGTGAGGTCCTCGGCCAGCTGCCGGTTGCCGACCCGGAAGTAGACGAACCGGAAGACCGTGTCGACGTACCGGTCGTAGATCAGCCCGAAGGCCGCGGACTCGCCGGCTTGGGCCCGCTCGACCAGGGCCCACACCTCGGCGGCCGCGTCGCCCGGGTCGGGACGCGCCGGATACTTCGGTGGTTCCACCGCGCTGGGTGGCCCGGTGGTGCTCTGCGCCGGCACGACCACGGTGCTGTCGCTCTCGGTCGTCCCGGTCCGGCGGTCCGGCCCGGCCTGCTGCGGCGCCTGCGGCCGCCCCGGTACGGCCACCCGGCCGGTCCCCGGTTTGATGTTCCCCGTCGGTGGCAGATGCCGGCTCGGGGACTCGTTGATGTGCGGCCGGCTACGGGTCCGCTTGGGTCCGTCGCTGCGGATCGCGTGCGCGATCGTGCCGTCGATGCCCCGGCGGAGGGCGCTCAGGCCCTCCGTGAGCGCGAGACGCGCCGCGAACACGTCACGGCTGTACGGATCGCCGGCGTACACATGACTCACTGCGCCTCCTTGACCCGGCGGGCCGTCGATGAGGGGTGTCAGCACCCGATCCACACAAAAGGGGTGGGGTTGACCGCGGACAGCAGGCCGACCTCACCCACGGATGTGGACTCCGTTACACAGACGGGAAGTATCACGGAGCTTGACCACGGTCAGTCGCACACTGTGTGCGCTGTGCGAAATTACTCCGAAGTGGCGCAGAGTGCACATCAGGAACATCTGCCACCATGTAGGACACCTCGAAAGGGGGGACGGACCTGGCGTCCTGCCACCCGATCGAGGGTCTTCTGTGCCAGACTCGGGCGTCGTGGAGAACAGCGCGCGTGACCCGGTCCGCACATCCGCGCAGCAGCGCCCCGACGCCCCCGCACTGATCGCCGGCCAGACCGTCGTCACGTGGGCCGAGCTGGACGAACGCGTGTCGACAGCGGCCGGGCGGCTGGCCGTGGGCACCGCACCCGGCGACCGGGTGGCGCTGGTGCTCGGCAACACCGTCGACTTCGCCGTCGCCTATTTCGCGGCGCTGCGGGCGGGGCTGGTCGCGGTGCCGCTCAATCCGGGATACACCGCGGACGAGTTGACCTTCGCGCTGTCCGACAGCGGGGCCGGCCGGGTGGTTGCCGAGGATGCGGTGCTGGGTCGGTTGCGGTTGGCGGAGCCGGTAGCCGTACCGCCGGCTGCGCTGCGGTCCGGTGAGCCGGGCGCGCCGCACCCGGTCGCCGCCGACGACCTCGCGGTCCTGCTCTACACCTCCGGGACCAGCGGGCGGCCGAAGGGCGCCATGCTCACCCACCGTGCGCTGGCCGCCAATCACGATCAGCTCGCGCTGATCGAGCCGCCGGTGCTCGCTGCGACCGACGTGGTGCTGCTGGCCATCCCGTTCTTCCACGCCTACGGGCTGAACACCGGCCTCGGCGCGATCGCCCACTACGGCGCCTGCGGGGTGCTGGTGGACCGCTTCGAGCCCGCCGAGACCCTCGAGCTGATCGCGAAACACCAGGTCACCGCGGTCATCGGGGTGCCGTCCATGTACACCGCGTGGTCCCGCGAGGCCGGCGTGCGCTCAGCGCTGGCGACGGTGCGGACGGCGGTCTGCGGCGCGGCGCCCTTCGAGCCGGCCGACGCGGTCCGCTTCACGGCCGAGACCGGCAAGACCGTGCTGATCGGGTACGGCCTCACCGAAGCTGCCCCGGTGCTCACCACGACCGCGGTCAGTCACCGGGAGAAGACCGGCTCGATCGGCCGGCCGCTGCCCGGGGTGTCGCTGGTGCTGCGCACGGCCGACGGCGCGGTGCTGTGGCGCGACGGGCTCGCCGCCGCCGTCGAGGAGGACGCCGAGCTGGACCTCGACCTGGAGGTCAGCGCCGGCACCGACCCGGGGGAGATCGTCGTGCGCGGGGCGAACCTGTTCTCCGGCTACTGGCCGGACGGGCGCGACGGCCCGGACGCCGACGGCTGGTGGGGCACCGGCGACATCGCGTACGCCGACGCGGACGGCGACCTGGTGCTGGTCGACCGGATCGGCGAGCTGATCCTGGTCAACGGCTTCAACGTCTATCCGGCCGAGATCGAACGGGTGCTCGACGCGCACCCGGGCGTGGCCGAGGCGGCGGTGATCGCCATCCCGGACCAGCTGACCGGGCAGGCGCCGTACGCCTACGTGGTGCCCGCCCTCGACCCCCCGCCCACCCCGGCCGAGCTGCAGGTCTACTGCGCCGGCCAGCTGGCCCGGTTCAAGCTGCCGGCCGGCATCGAGCTGGTCACCGAGCTGCCGCACTCGCCGATCGGCAAGGTCCGCAAAGGGGCCCTCCGATGACTCGGATCACCTTGATCAGCCGGGACGGCTGCCATCTGTGTGAGGTTGCCGAGCAGACCCTGGACCGGATCGCTCCCGGGCAGTGGACCCGGGTCGAGCTCACCGGCTCGGTCGAGCTGGAGCGCGACTACGGCGACCGGGTGCCGGTGGTGCTGCTCGACGGCAAGGAGCACGGCTACTGGCGGGTCGAGGAAGACCGTCTGTTGCGGGATTTGGGTAGACCGGCAGGGGCACCCCGGCTGTAATCTCGCGCGGTGGCGCGCACTCATCTTGTCTGGGACTGGAACGGCACCCTGCTCGACGACCTCTCGCTGGTGGTCTCGTCGACCAACCACACGTTCAAGGCGGTCGGCGGGCGCAATGTCGACGCCGACGAGCACCGGCAGCGCTTCCGCCGGCCGGTCGCGGAGTTCTACGCCGAGATCCTGGAACGGGCGGTGGACGCGGCGGAGTTCGAGGAGCTGGACCGGATCTTCCACGAGGCCTACCGGGTCGGGCTGACCACGACCTCGCTGGCCGCCGACGCCGAGGCCGCGATCCGGGCCTGGCCGGGCAGCCAGTCGCTGCTGAGCATGTGGTTCCACGACGAGCTGGTCCCGGCCGTGCGGACGTACGGGCTGGCCGGCATGTTCGCGCGGATCGACGGGCGGCCCACCGAGGTCGACGGCGGGCTCAAGGCCGGCCACCTCGCCCGGCACCTGGCCGAGCTGGGCGTGCCCGGCGACCAGGTGGTGCTGATCGGCGACTCGCTCGACGACGCCGAGGCGGCCGAGTCGGTCGGCGGCGCCTCGGTGCTCTACACCGGCGGGTTCACCGACCCGGTACGGCTGCGCGCCAGCGGCCGCCCGGTGGCGGACACTCTGGTCGACGCGGTACGGCTGGCAAAGGCGTTGTGATACTCGTCGTCGGAATGCGGACGCCATTGGCATAGTCGGGCGTAAAGCGGTAATACTCGGCAGAGAGTTGACGGGGGTTAACACGCCGACTCGATCTTTGTCCAGTTCCGCTATCAAGATCGCGATTTGTGCACGCCTTCACAAGCGCCTACTCTGTGACTCCGACGAGCCCCGCTATCACAGCCGGTTTCCGCAGGCGCCACCGGTCGGAACCTGCAGCAGGGCTCACCGTAGGTTCGCCTCGTCGGCACGGAGTCAGATGAGTCAGCAGCGTCATGGAAGCACGCCGGCAAACACCGGCGCAGTCCCCGCCTTCCCGGATCTTCCGGAGGCGACGATCGCGCGGCTACCCGAATATCTTCGCGCCCTGCACAACCTCGCCGAGACCAGTTCCGAAACGGTCTCCAGCGAGGGCCTCGCCGCCGCGGCCGGGGTCAATTCGGCGAAGCTCCGCAAGGACCTCTCGCACCTGGGCTCGTACGGCACCCGCGGCGTCGGCTACGACGTCGCGCTGCTCATCGACCAGATCGAGTACATCCTCGGCCTGGACCAGCGGCGTGCCGTCGCGCTGGTCGGCGTGGGCAACCTCGGCCACGCGCTGGCCGGCTACGACGGCTTCGCCAGCCGCGGGTTCCGCATAGTGGCCCTGTTCGACGCCGACGCCGACCAGGTCGGCCAGCCGCTCAACGGGCTGACCGTGCGGCACATCAGCGAGCTCGGCCAGGCCGTCGTCGAGGAGGGCATCACCATCGGTGTCATCGCCACCCCGGCCGGCGCCGCGCAGGCCGTCGCGGACGATCTGGTGGCTGCGGGGGTCACCAGCATTCTCAACTTCGCGCCCTGCGTGCTGTCCGTCCCGCCGGGCGTCGACGTGCGCAAGGTCGATCTCGCCATCGAACTGCAGATCCTCTCCTTCCACGAGCACCGCAAGGCGTCGCTGACGGCGCTGCCGGGCGGGCGCTCACCGCAGGCGGGCAACCAGGAGGCGGTCGGCTCGTGAACCTGCTCAGTGTCGGTGCGTCCTATCGCACCGCGGGGGTCGACACCCTCGAACGGCTCACCATCGCCGGCGCCGACATCCCGGCGATGCTGCAGAAGCTGGTCGCGCAGCCGTACGTGGGCGAGGCCGTGGTGCTCTCCACCTGCAACCGGGTGGAGATCTACGCGGCCGTCTCCGGCTTCCACGGCGGCCTCGGTGACGTCTGCAACGTCCTCGCCGAGCACTCCGGCATCAGCGCCAACGACCTCGCCGGTCACCTCTACGTGCACTACGACGACGCGGCCGTACGGCACTCCTTCCGGGTCTCCGCGGGCCTCGACTCGATGGTCGTCGGGGAGGCGCAGATCCTGGGCCAGCTCCGGGACGCGTACCACGCGGCGACCGAGACCGACACCGCCGGCCGGCTCCTGCACGAGCTGATGCAGCAGGCGCTGCGGGTCGGCAAGCGGGCGCACGCCGAGACCGGCATCGACCGCGCCGGGCAGAGCGTCGTCACCGCCGCCCTGGAGGTGGCCGCCGCGGCGTACGACGGCGACCTGACCGGGCGCACCGGCCTGGTGGTCGGCGCCGGCGCGATGGGCGCGCTCTCGGTGGCGACCCTGACCCGCACCGGCGTCGGACCGCTGCAGATCACCAACCGCGGCGCCGCCCGCGCCGAACGGCTCGCCGAGGCGTACGGCGCCACCGCGGTTCCGTTCGACGCGCTGCAGGAGGCACTCGCCGCGGCCGACATCGTGGTCTGCGCCACCGCGTCCACCGAGCCGGTGCTGACCGCCGCGACCCTGGCCGGCCGGGAGAAGCCACTGGTCGTGCTCGACCTGGCGGTGCCGCGCGACGTGGCGCCCGAGGTGGCCGAGCTGCCCGGGGTCACCGTGGTCGACATCGACAGCCTGGCCACCGGGCGGCGCACGCTGCCGGCCGCCGCCGAGACCGCCGCGGTCGAGCAGATCGTCGTCGCCGAGGTCGAGAATTTCCTCTCCTGGCTGCGCGGCACCGAGATCGCCCCGACCGTCGCCGCCCTGCGCACCCGCGCCGACGACGTGGTCAGCGCCGAGCTGCGCAAGCTCTCCGCGCGCCGGCCGGAATTCACCGAGGAGCAACGGGCCGACGTTTCCCGTACCCTGCACCGGGTCGTCCAGCAGCTGCTGCACTCGCCCACCGTGCGGGTCCGTCAGCTCGCCGCCGAACCCGGCGGGGACCAGTACGCAGCGTTGCTGCGGGAGCTGTTCGACCTCGACGTGCCGCACGCCACCCAGGCCGACGCCGTACCTGAGATCGGAGGACAAGCGTGAGCAGCAGCCCGCTTCGGCTCGGCACCCGGGGCAGCGCCCTCGCGCTCGCCCAGTCCCAGCTGGTCGCCGACTCGCTGACCGCCGCCACCGGCCGCCCGGTGGAGCTGGTCCGGATCGTCACCGCCGGTGACCGGTCCGCCGCGCCGGTGGTCCAGCTCGGCGTCGGGGTCTTCGTCTCCGCGCTGCGCGACGCGCTGATCGCCAACGAGATCGACTTCGCGGTCCACTCGTACAAGGACCTGCCCACCGCCCAGCACCCGGGTCTGCACATCGCGGCGATCCCGGCGCGCGAGGACCCGCGGGACGCGCTTGTCGCCCGCGACGGTCTGATCCTCACCGACCTGCCGCCCGGCGCGCGGATCGGCACGGGCGCGGTGCGCCGAATCGCGCAACTGCATGCTTTGGGCCTACAGTTGCAGGTCACGCCGATCCGCGGCAATGTCGACAGCCGCATCGCGCGGGTGCTCGGTCCCGAGGCCGACCTCGACGCGGTTGTCCTGGCCCGGGCCGGCGTGGTGCGTCTCGGCCGGGCCGCCGAGATCACAGAGACGTTGGACCCGATGCTCATGCTGCCCGCTCCCGCCCAGGGTGCGCTGGCGATCGAGTGCCGATCCGACGACGCAGACCTGGTCGAGCTGCTGGCCGCACTCGACCATGCACCGTCCCGCGCCGCCGTCACGGCGGAACGGGCGATGCTCGCCACGCTCGAGGCCGGCTGCTCCGCACCGGTCGCGGCACACGCCGAGCTCGCCGAAGGCGAGCAAGGCGACGAGATCTACCTGCGCGGTGCGGTGATCAGCCCGGACGGGGCCCGAGCTGTCCGGCTGTCGCGCACCGGAACGCCCGCCGACGCGGCGGAGATCGGCAAGGCGCTCGCCGCCGATCTCCTCGATGCCGGCGCCGACACCCTGATGGGGAGCACAGAAGAATGACCACCCGCACCGCCCGCAAGTCCGCAGGGCGCATCGCTTTCGTCGGCGCCGGACCCGGCGATCCCGGCCTGCTGACCCGCCGGGCCCACGACACCCTCGCCGACGCCGACCAGGTCGTCTACGACCGTGGCGTGCCCGAGTCGCTGCTCGCGGCCATCCGGGCGGAGGCCAAGGACGACACCCAGTTCAGTCCCGCCGAGGGGGCACCCGGCGACGTCGCCAAGGTGCTGCTCTCGGCGGCCAAGTCCGGCCTGTCCGCCGTGCACCTGGTCGCCGGTGACCCGTTCGGTCACGAGGCCGTGGTCAAGGAGGTCCAGGCCGTCGCCCGGACCGCCGTGCACTTCGAGGTCGTGCCCGGCCTGGGCCAGGCCGAGGGCGTGGCCACCTACGCCGGTGTGCCGCTGCCCGGCGTGCGCACCGCGGCCGACATCGACGACGTGACCGCGCTGGACTTCGACGCGCTGGCCGCGGCCGCGGTCAAGGGCTCGTTCGCGGTCGCCGTCGACGCCGGCGACCTCGCCGCCGTCCGCGACGGCCTGCTGGCCGCGGGCGTCGAGCCCGGCACGCCGGTCGGCGTGACCGGCGACGGCACCGGCGAGACCCAGTACACGACCACCTCGTCGGTGGACAGCTTCGTCGCGGCGGCGCTCGGCTTCACCGGCCGGGTGGTGCTCACCGTCGGCGCGGAGGTCGCCCAGCGCGACAAGCTGAGCTGGTGGGAAAACCGCCCCCTGTATGGCTGGAAGGTGCTCGTCCCGCGCACCAAGGAGCAGGCGGGCGCGATGAGTGCCCGGCTGCGGGCGTACGGGGCCATCCCGTGCGAGGTGCCGACGATCGCCGTCGAGCCGCCGCGCACCCCGGCGCAGATGGAACGCGCCGTCAAGGGCCTGGTCGACGGCCGCTACGCCTGGGTCGTCTTCACCTCGGTGAACGCGGTCCGCGCGGTCTGGGAGAAGTTCGCCGAGCACGGCCTGGACGCCCGCCACTTCGGCGGCGTCAAGATCGCCTGCATCGGCGAGGCCACCGCCGACGCGGTCCGCGCGTTCGGCATCCAGCCCGAGCTGATCCCGGCCGGCGACCAGTCCAGCGAGGGCCTGCTGGCCGAGTTCTCGCCGCACGACGAGATCCTCGACCCGGTCGGCCGGGTGCTGCTGCCGCGCGCCGACATCGCCACCGAGACGCTGGCCGCCGGCCTGATCGAGCGCGGCTGGGAGGTCGACGACGTGACGGCCTACCGCACGGTCCGCGCGGCGCCGCCGCCGGCCGACATCCGCGACGCGATCAAGTCGGGCGGCTTCGACGCGGTGCTGTTCACCTCGTCCTCGACGGTCCGAAACCTGGTCGGCATCGCGGGCAAGCCGCACGCCCGCACGGTGGTCGCGGTGATCGGCCCGAAGACGGCCGAGACGGCGACGGAGTTCGGCCTGCGGGTCGACGTCCAGCCGCCGCACGCGTCAGTGCCCGACCTGGTCGAGGCGCTGGCGGGATACGCCGTGGAACTGCGCGAGAAGCTGGCGGCGATGCCGGCCAAGCAGCGCCGCGGCTCGAAGGTCCAGGGCCCGACCGCCCTGCGCTTCCGCTGATCCTCCGCGGACCGGCCCGATCCCGGGCCGGTCCGCCGCACGTCCGCCGCACCGGGCCGGCCTCGCGGTCGGCCTTTCGTTCCGCCGGACCGGCCTCGCGGTCGGTCGCTGTTCCACTGGGCCGGCCTCGCGGTCGGTCCCTGTACCGCCGGGCCGGCCTCGCGGTCGGCCCTTGTATCCGCCGGACCGGCGTTTCCGCCGGCCTGGTCGGGTCGGTTGCTCGACCGGCCCGGTTCCGCCGGCTCACCGCGGCCGGCCTGGCTGAGGGAGTGAGCATGTCGTTCCCCGACGTGCGTCCGCGGCGGCTGCGCCGCACGCCGGCCCTGCGACGGCTGGTCGAGGAGACCCGGGTCGCGCCGGCCGAGCTGATCCTGCCGCTGTTCCTCAAGGAGGGCCTGACCGAGCCGCGGGCGATCAGCTCGCTGCCCGGCGTGGTGCAGCACTCGCGGGAGTCGTTGCGAAAGGCCGCCCACGAGGCCGTCGCGGCCGGGGTCGGCGGTCTGATGCTCTTCGGCGTGCCGGACAACGCCCACAAGGACCCGACCGGCTCGGCCGGGCTCGACCCCGACGGCATCCTGAACGTCGGCATCCGCGACCTGATCGCCGAGGTCGGCGACGCCACCGTGGTCATGGGCGACCTCTGCCTGGACGAGTTCACCTCGCACGGCCACTGCGGCGTGCTGGCCCCGGACGGCACCGTGGACAACGACGCCACCCTGGAGATCTACGGCCGGATGGGCGTCGCCCAGGCCGAGGCCGGCGCGCACGTCGTCGGCCCCTCCGGGATGATGGACGGCCAGATCGGCGTGATCCGCAAGGCCCTGGACGCGGCCGGCCACCAGGACGTCTCGGTGCTGGCCTACTCGGCGAAGTACGCGGGCGCCTTCTACGGCCCGTTCCGCGAGGCCGTCGAGTCGACGTTGCAGGGCGACCGGCGCACCTACCAGCAGAGCCCGGCCAACGTCCGCGAGGCGCTGCGCGAGGTCGAGCTGGACGTCGCCGAGGGCGCCGACCTGGTCATGGTCAAGCCGGCCCTGCCCTACCTCGACGTGATCGCCGCCGTCCGGGAGCGGGTCGACGTGCCGGTCGCCGCCTACCAGGTCTCCGGCGAGTACGCGATGGTCGAGGCGGCCGCCGAGAAGGGCTGGATCGACCGGCAGGGTGTCATGCTCGAGACCCTCACCTCGATCAAGCGGGCCGGCGCCCAGGTCATGCTGACCTACTGGGCCACCGAGGCCGCCCGGCTGCTGCGCGAGCGGTACTGACCGCTCAGTCGTCGTTGGTGATCGTGCCGATCGCCCGGGGGTCGGCGAGCCGGATGTTCGCCAGGCCGGTGATCGCCAGCGTGAGCCGTTCGTCCGGCTCGCGCCACCGGTCGCCGCGGACCAGCACCGTGAAGGTCGTGCCGGCCGCGCCCGCCGCCACGACCTTGCAGGCCAGGTAGGGCTCGAAGTCGATGCCGGCCAGCGCCGACCCGGGCACCGTGCCGGCGCAGATCGTCAACGGCCGGCTCAGCGGCCGGGACAACGTCACCGGGAACACCAGCGGGGTGGTGCCGCGGTTGCCCTCGACGACGGTGGCGTCCGCGACCGACAGCGCCGCCCGGGAGTGGAAGCGGGCGATCTGCGGGTCGTGGTCGCTGGAGCCCTTCGACCCGTTGCCCTCGTCCGCGGCGGCCCAGTCGGCGTTGATGTGCGCCGCCCGCATCTCGATCAGGTCGCCGTACAGGGCCTGGTTGACGAAGAGGTGGTCCAGGGTCTGGGCCGAGCCGTCGAAGACGTACGAGTACGCCGACGCGGGCGCCTCCGCCACCAGGTCGTCCCAGAGGCTGTGCAGGCCGGCCTCGTACAGCGGGCCGAGCTGGTCGCCCGGGTCGGCCGGCACCGGGTCGTCCGGGCGCGGGAAGACGTTCAGGTCGCCGCCGTACGCGATCCGCGCCTGCTCGTGGTGCTGCTCGATGGCCGTGGTGATCGCCGCGCCGTAGGCGGCCTGCTCGGTGCGCTGCCCGACGCGGCTGTCCGGCCCCGACGAGTAGTGGTTGCTGATCACCCAGAGCGGGAACTGCTCGGGCGCGCCGGGCACCGCCTTGACGTCGAAGAGGGCCACCTGCGGCGCGCGGGTGAACACGTTCGAGCCGTCCACTCCCGTCGAGGTGTCCACGTCGGCCGGCCGGACGGCGTTGAGCGTCTTCGGGTTCGACACGTCGGTGTTGCCGGGCAGCGGGGTGCCGCGGTAGACGACCTGCGGGTCCGAGCCGAGCACCGGATCGGTCGCGGCCGGGGTGGCCAGCGTGAGGCGGTCGGTGCGGTAGAGGAAGGCCGCGGTGATGCCCCGGGCGTCGGCGCCGCTGCGGTCGGACGCGGCCGCGTACCCGGGACCGCCCTTGCCCTTGATCGTCAGGGCCAGCTCCTGCAGCGTGTCCGGCTGCCCGTCGGCGTTGTCGACCGCGCCGCAGGCCAGGGCGTTGCCGGCGACCGTGCAGAGGTCCTGGTCCTCGGCCTCCTGGGCCAGGATCACGTCGGGGGAGTGCATGCTCGAGACGATCTGGTCGGCCAGGTCGTCGAGCTTCTCCCGGTACGCCGCGTCGCTGGCCGGGACGTAGTCGAACGGCGGGCTCACCCCGGGACAGCCGGTGTTGCCGGTGAAGTCGCAGCCGTCGAACGGGTCGTCGCGGAAGTCGTACAGGTTCTCCACGTTGTAGGTCGAGACGGCGAACTCGGTGCTGCGGTTCGCCGGCCGCGGCGGGTTGTTCCGGGACGGGTCGGCGCCGGGGGTGAAGGCGGCACTCGCCGGCTGGATGCCGTACTTGTTGAAGGAGTAGTAGAGGCCGCCGAGCACGTCGCCGGTGAGCACGTCGAAGGTCTTGGCCGGCGGCAGCAGCGCGGCGCTGTCGTTCGCGGTCGCCTTCACGCCCAGGGTGCCGAGCAGCACCCGGTTGCCGTTGCCGTCGTCGACCGTGCCGGGCAGGTTGTCCAGCGGGTGCGCGTCGCGGAACACCCGCCGGGCGTACGGGTCGGCGCGGTCCAGCAGCGGGTCGTCCCGGTCGATCACCCAGATCTCCGAGTCGGCGGTGCCGGCGAACACGTTGCGCCCGGCGACGACCCCGGCGCCGTCGCGGACCCGCAGCTGCATGCCCTCGTGCCGCTCCCAGAAGCGGTCGGCGGCGGCCAGTTGGGCCGGCGGGATCGCGTCGTCGACCCGCACCTCGCTCATCGGCACGCCCGCGGCCAGCTTGGTGACCAGCGAGGCGCCGGAGAGCTGGGTCATCGAGAAGAACTCCGACACCCGGGCCCGCACCACGATCTCGTCGCCGACGGCCGGCTCGTAGCCGCCGATCAGCGAGGTGAAGCCGCCCATGAACACGAAGATGCCGTCGGAGCTGGCCGGGTCGCCGTCGTCGGCGCCGGTGCGGCTCTGCAGGAAGAAGCCGTGCTGGGCGGCGCCCGCGGCGGTGCGGGCCAAGGTGCGCTGGGTGACCACTCCGCGGACGTCGTACAGGGTGCTGCTGGTGCCGTTGCCGGACGGGTTCGCGAGCGGCGACCGGTCGGTGCGCGGGTTCTCCGTGTCGGTGGTCGGGCCCTGGACGGCGCCCACGGTCAGCGGTTCGTCGGCGGCCCGGGCGACGCCGGGCACCAGGACGGCCGCCAGCAGCGGGGCAGTGAACAGGGCCAGGACGCGGTGGTAGCGCACGGAGCCTCCACAGCTCAGTCGGTGGGCTCGAGTCTCTGCACCAGCTGGGCCACGTCCGCGCCGTACTCGTACCAGTCCCGGTCGGACTGGAAGCCGAGCTCGGCGTTGACCTTCAGCATCGACTCGTTGTGCTGCGCGTTCCAGGTCTGCACCTCGCGCAGGCCGGGCTCGGCGCCACGCAGCTCGAACAGCATCCGGGCCTTGATCGCCCGGTCGATGCCGTAGCCCCGGTGCTCCCGGACCACGATGGTGTCGTACTGGTCGGCGCGTTCCGGGTGCTGCACCGGCACGACCACCTCGGTCAGCCCGGCGACCACCCCGGTGGCCTCGTGGATGGCCAGCACGATGTACGGCTTCAGCCCCCGGCGGTGCAGGGTGTCGAGGCTGTCCCGCAACCGCTGCGGGTCGGACGAGCTGGGCCGCAGGTCGAGGTCGCTGTCGTCGCCGTCCTGCCCCTCCAGCTTGGCCTGCGCGTACGCCTCCAGCAGCGCGGCGGGCGGCCCACCGGGGTGGAACTCGACCCGGTAGCCGGTGCTGATGCCGTTCGCCATCGCGTTGAGCGAGTTCCAGTCCACGCTGGACAGGCTCAGCACGCTGCGAGTCTCCACATACTCCTGCTCGAAGCCGAGCGAGGTGAGGAACGCGATGGCCGGCGTGTCCCCGATCGCCTCGACCCCGATGGAGGAGAAACCCTCAAGATAGGCCCGGCGCGCGGCGACCGAGACCAGCTGCTGACCGAGGCCGCGGCGGCGCAGGCGGGGGTGGACCATGACCTCGAGCACGCCGATGTCGCCGAGCAGCAGCACGCTGACGTGGCCGTAGATGGTGCTCTCACCCTCGGCGAGCCGGTCGTCCTCGGCCACCCAGCTGATCCGGCGCTCGCCCGGCATGGTCTGCGCCAGATAGTCGACGACCTGGATGTCCTGCCACGGTGGATCGTCCGGGAGATCGGTGGCCAGCACGGCGTTGTACGTCTCCACGAGCGACCGGATCTCCCCCGCCGACGCGGTTCGGGGATCCCACTCACGCACCCTCACCCGTACAGCTTGCCGGTATATGGACCTTCAGGGAAGTGCCGGGTGGACAAATGTACGCGACCCGTCACTGTGGGTCGTCGGTCAGACCCGGCTGCGCTGCCCGTAATCGTTGGCCGCCTCGAACACCTTCTGCGCATAAGGACGGATCGCGTTGTACGACAGAATGGCGTCCCACCAGGCATCCGGCTTGGCCAGATCACGCCCGCCCTGGCACAGGTACCTGGCCGCGGCGAGCGAGGCGTCATCGATGTCGTTCGGGTCGGAAACCCCGCTGTTGTCGGCATCAACACCATTGCCGACGGACACCGCGGTCCACGTCTGCGGGATGAACTGCAACGGCCCGATGGCCCGATCGAACTGCGTGTCCCCGTCGAGCGCACCCTGATCGGTGTCCCGGATCTCCTGCCGCCCACCCTTGCCGTCCAGCGGCAACCCGAAGATCGGCGGCGCGACGGACCCGTCGACATTGAGCACCGCACCGTTGGCGCTGCCGTGTGAGGACTCCACCTTGGCGATGGCGGCGATGGTGGTCCAGGTGAGATGACAACTCGGGGTGGTCCGGCCGACAACCAGCTCGGCATAGCCGTAGGCCTGCACGGCGACCACCGGGATGCCGGCCTTGGTGCCGGTCTGCTGCGCCCAGGAGGTCAGCACGTCGGCGGGCCGGGCGCCCCCGACGGGAGGCTGCACACCGGGCAGGGTGCCACCGACGGCGGGCACGGAGGGAAGGCCACTCACGCTGGGCGCCGGAAGCGCCGGCCCGGACCCGGCCGGAGACCCGGCGTCCCCGCCGAAACCGGGCGTCGCGCTGGGTGACGGCACAGCCTGCAAAGCCTGGGGTACGAGGTAAACACCGGCCGTCCCGGCGGCGCCGAGCAGAAGGGCGGCGATGACGGCGGGGAGGATGAGGCGGCCGCTGGGGCGCTTGGCCCAGGCGGAGGTGGTGCGGGCGGTGCTCCGGGCTACCCGGACGGGATTGGCCCGGCGAAGCACCCGGGTGGCCCGCCCTTGCGAAGCGGCGGCGAGGGCGGCGGCTGAGGGGGCGGTGCTTGCTGGCTGGGCGCTGTCCTCTTTGTTGGGGGGTGCCGTCTTGTCGGGCGATATGGCGCTTTCCGGCTTGGCTGTGGCGCCGCCCGACGCAGCTGCGCCTTCCGCTGTTGCTCCCGCAGCCGCTCCGGACCCAGGTGCGGCCCCGGTTTTGGTTCCCGCCTTGATGGAATTCGGTCCGGTCTGCGCTCGGGGCTCGGTCTTTGGTCCGGTGGTTGGTCCGGGGGAGGGGACCGTCGCGCTCTCCGGCTCGGTGCTGCCTGCGGATGCGGTCTTCGGCTCGGTGCTGCCTGCGGCTCCGGCTGTGGCCTGCGGCTCGGTGCTGCCTGCCCCTGCAGCTGTGGCTGCTGTCTTCGACTTGGCGTTGCCTGCGGCCACGACAGCGGCCTGTGGCTTTGTGTCGCCCTCGGCGACCTTGGGCTCCGTCTCTACCTCGCCGGGCTTGTCCGCGCCGACCTTTCCCGTGGGGGATTCGGCAGCAGCGTTCGTCCCGCTCGAATCCGACTTGTCGGATGCGACCGCTGGTGCCGGAACTTCGAAAGCCGACACACCCTGAGCGTCAGCCGCCACCGGTTGGCTGCCGACCGGCGCATTCCCCGCCGACCGCGCCTCCTCGGGCGCCGCACCCGAGCTGCCGAGGGGTCCGTCGAGATGCGGCGCAGGGAGCCGCTGCCCGCGCCGCTTCGGGGATGTGTCCTGCCCGTCCGCCACCCGAACGACACTACCGGGCGACAGCGACCGCCGAGGCCCATGGACCGAGCCCGATATGTCCGCGTGTCTCGGGCAACCCGGGGCGCCGAACTGTCACAGCCGAGCCATACGCTGTGAAGATGCCGCGCTATGACTACCGGTGCCGCGCCTGTGGCGACACCTTCGAGCTCAACCGGCCGATGGCCGACTCCTCCGCACCCGCGGCGTGCCCCCAGGGCCACGCCGACACGGTCAAACTCCTGTCCACGGTCGCGGTCACCGGCCGCGGCGGCGCGACACCGTCACCGTCATCCGGCGGCGGCTGTTGCGGCGGTTCCTGCGGCTGCTGACCGGCGAACGCCACCGACCCGACCCGCTGTCCGCGCCGGATCCCGCTGACGGCCGCCGCCGGCCGGGCGACCCAGCCGCTGCCGGCTGGCCGACCCAGCCGCCGCCGGACCGCGACCCCAGCCGGCGCGGGCCGGGCGACCCAGCCGGGCTGGACCGCGATCCCAGCCGGCGCCGGCCAGGCGACCCAGCCGGCGCGGGCCGGGCGACCCCAGCCGGCGCTGGACCGCGACCCCAGCCGGCGCGGGCCCGCGACCCCAGCCGGGGCGGGACTGCGACCCCAGCCGGGGCCGGTCCGGCGATCAGCTGGCGCCCGCCACCGCCACGCTCTTGGTCGAGCCCGATGCCAGCCGATGTGTCATCCGCCATGCCGCCCTACCCTCCCGACGCCTCGCCCGGTTCGCCCGGTTCGCCCGGCTCGGCGGGTTGGCCCGGCTTGCTTGCGGTGGTGGCGGCGTGACGGTTGGCCGGGCTCGGCGGTCCGCCCGGCTCTGCGGCGCGGCATTTGGTCGACGGCGGGGCTCGCTCGGCTGGCCGGGGTCGACCAACTTGCGCGTCTCTCCCGGCTTGCGCGTCTCTCCCGGTCCCGCAGCCCGCCCACCTCCCGCGACCCATCCAAATCCGCCGCAGTTTGATGTGACCCAGAGGTATCACCACCTACCCTCCCCCGCTCTCTTGTTCTGTCGGCCGTTTCCGGCGTATCGGCGTGACTCTGTGGTGGCCACCAGGTGACCAGTCGGAGTCGCACAAGAGTGACCCGTGCGGGGCCGTCCGAACGGGTCGATGGAATTGACCGAGTGCAGCGCAACCACAACGTGAACCTCGTCGTTACGTCACGCGTAGTGCCGTGCGTAACCGTCGATGACCCGTCCGTGGGTCGCCCTTCCGGGGTCGGCCGTGGCGGGAGGACGGTTACCGACCGTTTCTACGATGTGCCATGTGATTGCGGTGCGGCAGCATGAAGCGCGACTTCCTGAGGGGGCGGAGGTTCTCACCGTGTCGGGACGGACCGAGCTGCCGAGTGGGCTTGTGACCTTCATGTTCACGGACATCGAGGGTTCCACCCGCCTCGCTCGGATGCTCGGCGATAGTTATGGGCGCGTGCTCAACGCTCATCGTGGCGTCGTGCGCGCAGCGCTGAGTAATTACGCCGGGGCCGAGCTTTTCACTGAGGGTGACTCCTTCTTCGTGGCCTTCCGGGATGCCGCGTCCGCCGTGTCGGCCTGTGTGGCAGCACAGCGTGCGCTCACCGCGTACCCGTGGCCCGACGCCGACCTTGCGCCCCGGGTCCGGATGGGGCTGCACACCGGCTGGGCCACGCCGGTCGCCGGGGAATACACCAGTGCCGTGGTGCACCGCGCCGCCCGGGTGGCCGCCGCCGCGCACGGTGGTCAGGTGCTCTGTTCCGAGGCGACCGCGCTCGCCGTCACGACCTGGTCGCCCGAGCTGACCTCCCGTCAGGACGATCTCGCCCTGCTCGGTGCCGGCGTGGGTGGCGCCCGGCCGAGTTCCGACGGGCCGCGCGGTCAGCGGCCGGCGCTCCTCAGCACGGTTGATCTGCTCGACCTCGGCCCGTTCCGGCTGCGCGGCTTCGACGACGCCGAGCGGCTCTTCCAGGTCGTCGCGCCCGGGCTCGAGCGCGCCTTCCCGCGGCCGCGCACCCCGGGCGCGCCGGTCGACAACCTGCCGGCCGCCGTCACGCCGTTCATCGGCCGGCGGCAGGAGGTCGCCGAGGTCAAGGATCTGATCGGGACGCATCGCCTGGTGACCATCGCCGGTGCGGGTGGCGCCGGGAAGACCCGGCTGGCCATCGCCGTCGCCGAGGAGGTGCGGGCCGCGTACCCGGACGGGGTCTGGCTGGTCGACCTCGCCGAGGCGCAGCCCGCCGAGGCGCTGGCGGCCGCGATCGGGGTACGCCCGGAGCCTGCCCGTCCGCTCGTCGACTCCCTGATCGAGCGGTGCGCCGGCAGCCGTACCCTGCTCATCCTGGACACCTGTGAGGGCCGGCACCACGCCGCCCGGCAGTTGGTCCGCCGGCTGCTCGCCAGCTGCCGCAGGCTGGACGTCCTCGCCACCTCGCGGGCCTCGCTGGGCGTACCCGGTGAGCTGGTCTGGCGGATCCCGCAGCTGGCCCCCGACGATGGTTTTGCCCTGCTCACCGCCCGGGCCGCCGCGGCCCGCGGCGGGCGGCCCGGTCCGGCCGGCGAGGCTGCCGACCTGGCCCGGATCGTGTCGAAACTGGACGGCGCGCCGTTGGCCATCGAGCTGGCGGCGGACCGGCTGCGGCTGCTCACCGCGGCGCAGCTGGTCACCCGGCTCGACGATCCGATCGCCGCGCTCGACGCCGGTCGCGACGAGCCGGGCCGGCACGGCAGCCTGACCCGCAACCTCGACTGGTCCTACCGCGGCCTCAGCGAGGGCGCCGCCGAGCTGCTGCGCCGGCTCGCCGTCTTCGCCGGCCCGGTGGAACTCGGCACCGTCGAATGGTCCGGCGAGGACGCCTTCGGCGCCCTGTCGGAGCTGGCCGACCGGTCGCTGGTCGAGGTCGTCGCCGGGCCGCGGTACCGGATGTCCGAGCAGGTCCGGGCGTACGCGACCCGCCGCCTCGCCGCGACCGGGGAGGAACTCGCCGCCCGGGACCGGCACGTCGCCTGGTCGTTGCACACGCTGGCCGGCGTGGTGGTCGACACCGACGGCCAGCCCCGCACCGTCTCCCTCACCGAGCTGGCCCCGTACGTGCAGGAGTGGCAGGCGGCGCTGCGCTGGTCGGCGGGCGGCGGCGACGTCCGGGCCGGCCTGCGGCTCGCCACCGCGCTGGACCCCTGGTGGCGGGAGCACGGCGGCGCCCGGGAGGGCCGTGACCTGCTCTACCGGCTGTACGGCCGGCTGGACGACGAGCCGGCCGAGCGCCTCGACCCGGCCGCGCTGGCGTCCGCGTACCTGGTCCACGCGGGCCTGGCCGAGGACCGGGAGGAGCGGACCCGCTTCCTGGACCGGGCGGAGGACATCGCCCGCCGGATCGGCCACCCGGCGTTGCTGGTCCAGGCGCTGGCCGGCCAGCGTCTCTCGCTGATGGAGGCCGGCCGCACCGCCGAGGCGGAACGGGTGTGCCGCGAGGTCATCGCCCGTGCCGAACGTGCCGGGGTGCAGGGTGCGGCTTTGCCGGCGGTGGTGACCCTGGCCGAGCTGCTCTGGCGGCGCGACGCGCTGGACGAGGCGGCGGAACTGCTCGGCGGGGCGCGACAGTTCGAGGCGGGCCGGCCGGAGGACCGGGGCAGCCGTACCGTGGACTGGTTGCTCGGGATGGTGGCGTTGCGCCGCCGTGACCTGGTCGCCGCGCACGACCACCTGGTGGTTGCCCTGCGGTCGCGGCTGCGGCACGGCTTCCGGGGCGCGGCCGCGGACGCCGTCGCGGCCATCGCCGTCCGATGTGCCGTCGGCGGCGACCCCGGCACCGCGACCGTCCTCTTCGGGGGAGCGGAGTCGGTGCGCGGTGCGCGGCGGGCGACCCAGTTCGGGGCGTTCTGGTCCGGCCAGCAGGCCGCCCTGCGGCGGACGCTAGGCGACACGGCCTTCGACGCGGCCTACGCCGACGGGGCGGAGATCGGCTTCAGCCGGGCGGTGGCGATGGCGCTGGCCGTCGAACACCCGGACCTCGAACACGGCTCGGCCCGCTTCGCCCAGACCCTGGGCTGACCGAGCCCGGCCTGCGATCCGGCCCGGCCTGCGATCCGGCCCGGCCCGGGGAACGGCCAGGGGAGCGGCCCGGCACACAGAGCGGCCCGGCCCGGGGAACGGACCGGGCCGGGCTCGCGGGTGCTACTCGATCAGGCTCTCGGCCCGGTCGATGTCGGACGGGTTCACCGCTTCGAGCGAGCCGAAGATGCTCACCGCCTGGTAGTACGTCCAGGCCAGGCTGAGGCAGGCCGGCCGGACCGCCGCGTGGTAGGTGGCGCACTTGCGCTTGAGGTCGGCGTAGAAGACGTTGTCCACCCGCGCTTTGTTGGCCGAGAAGGTGCCGAGGTCCTTGTAGTTGCGGTAGCCGAAGTCGTGGTGCCAGCACGCGTTGGTGAAGTTGAAGCCGAGCGGGTTGTCCGGGCTGGACGAGCAGTAGTCGGTGGTCCAGTCGAAGCCGTAGCTCGCCCACGGCGCGCGGTCGAGGCGGGCTTCGTTCCAGGCCGCGGTGCTGGCCGCGGTTGTCTGGGTCCAGTTGGACAGGACGGCGGCCTTGCTGTCCGCGGCGGCCGAGGCGGCGACGGAGGGAGCCAGCAGGGCCAGGGCTGAGATCAGGACGACGAGGGAACGGCGGACGGTCCGGTTCATCGAAACCTCCAGCGGTAGGCCGCCAGTGTTTGATCGACGGGTTTCGAAATACAAGACGATCAATGGAGATTTCCTTAACGTTGCCTCAACTTACCGGTGGGTATTCCGTGGCGGGCCTGTCGTGTGCTGTCCTGAAATACGGTGTGGGCCCCGGCCGCTATGGTGTGAACGTGCAGGCGGCCGTTCAGTGATCCGATTACCTCTGGTCCGACAGGGACCACTGCGAGCGCTCGCGGTGCGGCTCGTGGCGGCGATCGTCCTCGTGCTGCTCACGGTGTTGGTGATCTACCTCGACCGGGACGGCTACCGCGACGTCAACGAGGACGGGCTCACCGTCCTCGACTGCTTCTACTACGCGGTGGTGTCGCTCTCCACCACCGGCTACGGCGACATCACCCCGGTGACGTCCGACGCGCGGCTGGTGAACATCGTGTTCATCACGCCGGCCCGCGTGCTCTTCCTGATCATCCTGGTCGGCACGACCCTCGAGGTGCTCACGGAGCAGTACCGGAAGAACATCAGGGTCACCCGGTGGAGGCGAAAGTTGAAGGACCACATCATCGTCTGCGGCTACGGCACCAAGGGCCGTGCCGCGGTCAGCGCGCTCCTGGAGACGGGCTACGACAGGTCCCGCATCGTCATCGTGGAAAGCCGCGACGAGGCCCTGCGCCAGGCCGCAACCGCCGGCCTGGTCGCCATCGAGGGCAACGCGACCCGCTCGGCGGTGCTCCTCGAAGCGGACGTGAAGAACGCCAAGTCGGTCATCATCGCCACCGACAGCGACGAGGCATCGGTGCTGATCACCCTCACCGTGCGCCAGCTGACGGCAGGCCAGGTCCGGATCATCGCAGCGGTCCGCGAACAGGAGAACGCAGCACTGCTCAAGCAGAGCGGAGCACACCACGTCATCGTGTCGTCGTCGACCGCGGGCCGCCTGCTCGGCCTGACCACGACAACCCCACCGCTGATCGACGTGGTCGAAGACCTGCTGACCCCGGGCCAGGGCATGGCCCTGGCGATGCGCTCGGCGGAACGCAACGAGGTAGGCCGCAACCCCCGCGAACTCCAAACACTGGTGGTAGCCCTGATCCGCCGCGGCAAGGTGATGCCACTGGGCGGCCAGCAATCCATCACCATCGACACCGGCGACATGCTGATCTACATCCGCGACGAAGAAAACAGCGGCATCGAAGTAGCGGTATAACCCCCGGCCAGCAAATCAAGGTCAAGGTCACAATGTCGTGCCTGGTTGCATGGCGCTGACCGTCGCTCCCGCCGAACGCAGGCTGGTTGCATGGCTCTCCGTCCGGCTGCGGCTGATTGCATGTTCTATCCGCTGCCTGCTGGTTGCATGGTGGGCTTGGGGGCGGGGATAACCCACTCCGGGCGATCAGGCTTGGTCCCTGCGCGGGTCATCCCCGCCCCCAAGCCCGTTGTGGTCAGGCACCTGCCGCCGCGCACCCATCACAACCGCGGCAACCGCACAGCCGAGGCCAACCTGAGCTGAGCGACACCGCTTCCACGCCCGCACCCGCCAACCCGGCCCCTGCCCGCTGGAGAGCATCCGGAACCAAGGTCCGACGACGCCACCCTGCCAGGACCAACCCACCACCCGGCCCGCAGCCGCAGCCCTGAGCCGCAGCCCAGGAGTGACCCACCACCCAGCCGCAGCCTGCTGAGCGCAACCGGCGCGGAATGTTCGCTTGACCACCACCGAAGCCTGGCCTGCCCGACAGACCCGCCCGGAGCGACCACAGCGCGGAAGCCAGACCCCGCACCAGAAGGTGACCGCACACCTGGAGTTGCAGTCAGAGGGCCGGCGACCCATCCCTCAGCCGCAGCGGGCGAGAATGCAAGGTGGGGGCCGGGGGGGGCCCCCCCCCCCCCACAACCCCCCCCCCCCCCCCGGGGGGGGGCCCCCCCCCCCGGCCCCCGCCGTCCCAGCGCAACCACCAAACCCCGAAACCGCAAGCGTGGGTGAAAGCCTCTCGGCCGGGGCGGCACAGAAGAAGGATCGGCCCCGGGGGTAAGAGCTAGAGGATTGTCCAGGTATCGCCAGCGTTGAGAAGCTCGTTGAGCATCTGGTTCGGCGTACCCGTGACCTGAGCCTTAGCGTCTTCCAACTGCTTGGAGATCAGCTCGTCATAAGAAGGCCGGGTCACGTTGCGGAAAACGCCGATCGGGGTGGTGCCCAGATCCGAGCCCGACAGCCGGCTAAGAGCGAACGCGTACGCAGGATCGTCCACCGTCGCGTCGTGCACCACCGGCGTTTCGCCGCCCAGCTCGGCCGATGAGCGCACCGACAGGCCGAACGCGCCCGCCGGGTGGACCACCGAGAACTGCTTGTCCGCCCCGAACGTGATCGGCTCGCCCTGTTCCAAGCGGATCAAATGGTCGTCGCGGGTGTTCGCGTCCTTGAGCACCTCGAACGCGCCGTCGTTGAAGATGTTGCAGTTCTGGTAGATCTCCACGAACGCCGAGCCCTCGTGCTGGGCCGCCGCCCGCAGCACCGACTGCAGGTGCTTGCGATCCGAGTCGATCGTGCGGGCCACGAAGGTCGCCTCCGCGCCCAGGGCCAGCGACAGCGGGTTGAACGGCGAGTCCGCCGAGCCCGCCGGGGTCGACTTGGTGATTTTGCCGAGCTCTGAGGTGGGTGAGTACTGGCCCTTGGTCAGGCCGTAGATCCGGTTGTTGAACAGCAGGATCTTCAGGTTGACGTTGCGGCGCAGCGCGTGGATCAGGTGGTTGCCGCCGATCGACAGCGCGTCGCCGTCGCCGGTGACGACCCAGACCGACAGGTCCGGGCGGGACGCCGACAGGCCCGTCGCGATGGCCGGTGCGCGGCCGTGGATCGAGTGCATCCCGTACGTGTTCATGTAGTACGGGAAGCGCGACGAGCAGCCGATGCCCGATACGAAGACGGTGTTCTCCCGGGCGATGCCGAGTTCCGGCATGAACTGCTGGACCGCCGCCAGGATCGCGTAGTCACCGCAGCCCGGGCACCAGCGGACCTCCTGGTCAGACTTGAAGTCCTTGGCCGTCAGCTTCACCGGCGTCAGCGGGATGGTGGGGCTAGCCATTCTTGACCACGTCCTCGAGCATGTTCTCCAGCGTCGCGGCCGTGAAGGGCAGGCCGCTGATCTGGTTGAAGGGAACCGCGTCGATCAGGTACCGGGCCCGGATGACGTGGGCTAGCTGGCCCAGGTTCATCTCCGGGATGATCACCTTGTCGTACGACTTGAGCACCTCGCCGAGGTTCGCCGGCAGCGGCGAGAGATGCCGCAGGTGCGCCTGGGCGATCGGCAGCCCGCGCTGGCGCAGCGCCCGGCAGGCGGCGCCGATCGGGCCGTACGTGGAGCCCCAGCCGAGCACCAGCACGCGGGCGTTCTCGTCGGGGTCCTCGATCTCGACGTCCGGCACCGGGATCGCCTCGATGCGCTCCGCCCGGGTGCGGACCATGAACTCGTGGTTCGCCGGGTCGTAGGAGATGTCACCGGTCTTGTCGGCCTTCTCCAGGCCGCCGATCCGGTGCTCCAGGCCCGGCGTGCCGGGGATCGCCCACGGCCGGGCCATGGTCTCCGGATCCCTCAGGTACGGCAGGAAGCGCCCGTCCTCGCCGTTCGGCTCGGTGGTGTACGCCACCGAGATGTCCGGCAGGTCGTTGACCTCGGGCAGCAGCCACGGCTCGGAGCCGTTCGCCACGTAGTTGTCCGAGAGCAGGATCACCGGGGTGCGGTACTTCAGCGCGATCCGGGCCGCCTCGATCGCCGCGTGGAAGCAGTCCGACGGCGACTTCGGGGCGATCACCACCAGCGGCGCCTCGCCGTGCCGGCCGTACAGGGCCATGTTGAGGTCGGCCTGCTCGGTCTTGGTGGGCATGCCCGTGGACGGGCCGGCCCGCTGCACGTCGACGATGACCAGCGGCAGCTCCAGCGCGATGGCCAGGGAGATGGTCTCGCCCTTGAGTGCCACGCCGGGACCCGAGGTCGTGGTGACGCCGAGCGCGCCGCCGTACGAGGCGCCCAGCGCGGCGCCGATCGCGGCGATCTCGTCCTCGGCCTGCATCGTGGTGATGCCGAACCGCTTGTGCTTGCTCAGCTCGTGCAGGATGTCCGACGCCGGGGTGATCGGGTACGCGCCGAGGAAGACCGGCAGCTTGGCGCGCACGCCCGCGGCCACCAGGCCCAGCGCGAGCGCGGCGTTGCCGGTGATGTTGCGGTATGTGCCCGGCAGCATCTTGGCCGGCTTGACCTCGTAGCGCACCGAGAAGTCCTCGGTCGTCTCGCCGAAGTTCCAGCCCGCCTGGAAGGCCGCCTTGTTCGCCGCGACCAGATCCGGGCGCTTGGCGAACTTGCGTTCCAGGAACCGCAGGGTCGACTCGAACGGGCGGGAGTACATCCAGCTCAGCAGGCCCAGGGCGAACATGTTCTTGGCGCGCTCGGCGTCCTTCTTCGCGACGCCGAGCTCGGCCAGCGCGCCGATGGTCATCGAGGTCAGCGCCACCGGGTGCAGGGCGAAGCCGGCCAGCGAGCCGTCCTCCAGCGGGCTCACCGCATACCCGACCTTGGCCAGGTTGCGCTTGGTGAACTCGTCGGTGTTGACGATGATGTCCGCGCCGTGGGGCAGGTCGCCGACGTTCGCCTTCAGTGCTGCCGGGTTCATCGCCACCAGCACGTTCGGCGAGTCGCCGGGCGTGAGGATGTCGTAGTCGGCGAAATGCACCTGGAAGCTGGAGACCCCGGGCAGGGTCCCCGCCGGTGCGCGGATCTCCGCCGGGAAGTTCGGCAATGTCGAGATGTCGTTGCCCAGCTGCGCGGTCTCCGACGTGAACCGGTCGCCGGTGAGCTGCATACCGTCGCCGGAGTCGCCGGCGAATCGGATGACAACGCGATCGAGCTGCTCGACACGCTTCGCGGGAGCGGCCACGTTCCAACCTCCTGAGGGAGCCGACCGGCGGGTACGCACGTCGATGAGCCGGCCCGTTATAGTCACTTCCAGCCTACGTCGGCGCTCCTTACCGTCGCCGGTACGGGGGCGTGTCCGATCTCAGACCGTTGACCACAGTAGCCAGGCAAGGCTTGCCTGAGCCAACCGAGTCCACCCTTCGGTTCGCTAGGCTGCTGACCGTGCAGGGCTATCTGGGTTCGTACGCCACGCTGGGGCTGGTCATCGCCGCCGGGGTGCTCGTGTTCGTCGGCGCGTTCGGCGCGAACAAGCTGCTCAGGCCCGCCAGCCCGGCCGAGCCGGCGGGCAAGCGGCTGACCTACGAGAGCGGCGTCGACCCGGTCGGCGGCGACTGGGCACAAGCCCAGATCCGTTATTACGTGTACGCGTACCTCTATGTGCTTTTCGCCGTTGAGGCGGTCTTTCTTTTCCCGTGGGCGGTCGTTTTCGACCGGCCGGGCTTCGGCCTGGTGACCGTGGTCGAGATGGGCGTTTTCGTGGCAGTTCTGGCGCTCGGCATCGTGTACGCCTGGCGCAAGAAGATCCTCACCTGGACCTGACGTCCCTCGATCCGACCCGGGCGTTTCCGGCCGGGCGGGGTGGCGGGCTCGCACACCCGCAGCGGTCGTGCCACGATCGTGCCCATGGGTCAGCTTTTCCTTTTCGTCGTCGTGGCACTGGTCGTTGCTGCGATCGTGTTCGGGGTGACCGTCATGCTCAGCGGCGGCGACCCGGGCCTGACCCCGGTCGAGCCGGATGGCAAGGCCCTGCCGCTGCCCAGCGACCGCCCGCTGGGCGAGGAGGACGTCATCCGCACCCGGTTCGACATCGCGTTCCGGGGCTACCGGATGGCGCAGGTCGACCAGGCGCTGCAGCGGGCCGCCTATGACATCGGTTACAAGGGTGAGCTGATCGGCGTGCTGGAGGCCGAGGTCGCGGCGCTGCGGGAGGGCCGGACGGCCGACGCGGACGTGCTGCGCCGGGCCCGCGAGGCCGCGGTGGCCCCGCCGCCGCCCGAGCCCGTGGTGGTGCCCGACGTGATCTCCTCGGACGACAAGCCCGCGCCCGCCCCGGACGCCGAGGCGCAGCCGGCTCCGACTGCTGCCGCCGCGCAGCCGGAGAAGGGCCGCACGGCCGCCGCGGACGAGGAACCGGCGGAGAGCCGATGAGCACACCTGGACCGGTCGACGGCCTCGGTGACGCCGCCCGGCCCGGCACCGGTGAGGTCACCGCCACCGTCATCGTCAACGCCCCGGCCGACCGGGTCTTCGCGGCCTTTGTCAACTGGGAGCGGCAGGGCGACTGGATCCCGTTCACCCGGGTGCGGGTGGTCGAGGGCGACGGCGGCGAGGGCAGCCTGATCGAGGCGATCACCGGCGTCGGCACGACCGGGCTGCGCGACGAGATCCGGGTGGTCCGCCTGGACGCGCCGTACGAGGTCCGGGTGGTGCACTGCGGCAAGATCCTGCGCGGTCCCGCCTCGATGCGCTGCACCGCGATGGCCGGTGACCGCACCCAGGTCGTCATGCACGAGTGGTTCCACCTGCCCGGCGGGCAGGCGGTCAAGCTGGCCTGGCCGCTGATCTGGCCCGGCTCGAAGCTGAGCCTCAAGGGCGCGCTGAAGAAGTTCGGCCGCCTGGTCGAGCAGGGCCGCCTGTCCTGAATTCCTGTCGGGGGTCTCTCGTAGGTTGCTCGGCATGACAGACGTGACGGCCGCGGGCCTGGTGCTGGGGCCCGACGGCCTGGCCCGGTGCGGATGGGGCGGCAGCACCCCCGACTACCTGCCCTACCACGACCTCGAGTGGGGCCGGCCGGTGCACGGCGACGACGCCCTGTTCGAGCGGATGACGCTGGAGGCGTTCCAGTCCGGGCTCTCCTGGATCACCATCCTGCGCAAGCGGCCGGCCTTCCGGGCGGCGTTCGCGGGCTTCTCGATCCCGGCGGTGGCGGCGTTCACCGAGGCGGACGCGACCCGGCTGATGACCGACGCCGGGATCGTCCGTAACCGGATGAAGGTCGACGCCGCCCTGCACAACGCCCGGGTGGCCGCCGACCTGCCGGACGGGCTGGCCACGTTGCTCTGGTCCCACGCGCCACCGGCCCGGGCCCGGCCGCGGACCCGGGCGGAGGTGCCGGCGACCACACCCGAGTCGGTCGCGCTGGCCAAGGAGCTGAAAAAACGCGGCTTCAAGTTCGTCGGCCCGACCACGGCCTACGCCCTGATGCAGGCGACCGGCATGGTCGACGACCACCTCGCCGACTGCTTCGTCCCACCGACCCGCCCCTGACCGCCCGCCCGGCGGGAGGACCAGGCTCGGCCGTGGGCCGGGCAGCCGCCCGGCCTCGCCGAGCCGCCTCGCCGGGCGCCGGCAGCCGCCCGGCCGGGCCGGCCCGCCGCCGGGAGTCAGCCGGACCCGGGAGGGCGCTCAGGGTGATCAGCTCGATTCTGCGGGGCCGGGCTCGTCGCCCAGGCAAGACCACCCCGCGCCGCTTCCCGGCCTCCAGCGACCCGCTCAGGCCCCTCGCGCCGCCGTTCTGGGCGCTACCCCGGACACCCCGCCCGAGCCAGCGCCGACCGCTCCCGGCGCGCGTGATGAGATGGTGCGCATGGCGCAGTGGGCGGTGATCATTCCAGCGGATCGGTGGGCGACCGAGCGGTTGTTCCATCACGACACCCTGACCGTGGCGGGTCTGGCCGGGGTGCAACCGGCGGCCGGGGACCAGGTTCTGCTGGTCACGGCGGAGGAGGCCGCGCAGGTGGTGGCGCTCGGTGTGGTTGCCGCCGCGCCGGCCAGGCGGGGTGCGCACGGCGTGCCCGAGCTGTCGGTCACCTACACCCGGCGGGCCTTCGACCAGCCGGTGCCCGGCGGTGAGCTCAAGCTCGCCGAGCCGGTCGCCGAGGTGGACGAGGAACTGTTCCAGCGGCTCGCGGCCCGGCTGGCGGCCGGCCCGGACCGGCAGACCTGGCTGGTCAGCCTGGATCTGCCGATCGAGGCGGCGACCCCGGCGGAGGCCGTGCGGCAGTTCTGGTCGTACGCGCTGGAGCTGGGGCCGGCCGAGCTGCCGACCTTCGTCTCGCCCTCCGGCAACGAGCTGGCCATGCAGGCGTTCGTCCTCGGTGAGCAGGCCAACCTGGACCCGGAAGAGGACGAGGACGACGACTGAGAAGCGGGCCCGGAGCAGCTGCTCCGGGCCCGCTTTCGCACAGCGGGAGGGTCAGCCGCCGAGGCTGGTGGCCGCCGAGGCGATCGTCGAGGCGAAGTAGCTCACCTGGGTGTAGACGCCGGGCTTGTTCGGCCGGGCGCAGCCGTCGCCCCAGCTGACGATGCCGACCTGGATCCAGGCGTTGGCCGAGTCGCGGCGGAACATCGGGCCGCCCGAGTCGCCCTGGCAGGTGTCCACGCCACCGGCCGCGTAACCCGCGCAGATCTCGTTGCTGGCGATGATCTGGCCGGCGTACATGCTGCTGGAGTTGCAGGTGGTGTCGCTCACGAACGGAACGGTCGCCTTGCGCATGGTGGTCTGCTGGCCGCCGCCCTCGGTGGCCGCGCCCCAGCCGGCGATCGTGAAGGTGCCGGTGTCGTACGCCGTGGTCCTGGCGATCGGCAGCGTCGCGAAGCCGGTCACCGGGCTGGCCAGGCGGATCAGCGCCCAGTCCTTGCCGTTGCCGTTGTAGCCGGGGGCCCGGTAGACGTAGTTGGACTTGCGGGTGACCTTGCTCGTCGAGTTGAGGTTGACCACCCCGATGGTCGCGGTGATCGACGTGTTGGTGCCGGTGCCGTTCACGCAGTGGGCGGCGGTCAGCACCAGGGTCGGGCTGTAGAGCGCGCCGCCGCACCCCATCGACAGCCGGACCATGAACGGGAACTCACCCTGCGTTGCCGTGGTGCCACCGACGACCATGTCCGGGCCGTCGGGGGCGGCCGCCGCGGGCGACGACTGCATCAGGGTGCCCATCGCGGCCACCGTCAGAGCGGCTGCCGCCCCGCCCAGGATCCTGCGCCACCTTGCCATCCAGACCTCCCCAGCCGAAGGTGCGCCGTGCGACGCACCGTTCTCGATGGGGCAAAGTCAAACATTTACCGGCATTGATACGGGTATCCCGAAAGACTCATACCGTCGATACGACCCCGCCGGAAGAATCACCGTCCCTGGAAGACCGGCTTCTCCTTCGCCACGAACGAGGTCACCGCGGACTTGTGGTCGGCGGTGCCGCCGCAGATGGCCTGCGCCTGTGCCTCGGCGGCCAGCGCGTCGGAGAGCGAGCCGGCGGTGCCGATCGAGAGCTCCCGCTTGATGGCCGCGTACGCCACCGTGGGGCCGGCGGCGAGCCGGGCGGCCAGCTCCTGCGCGGCCGGCAGCACCTGCTCGTCGTCGGGGAGCAGCTGGGTCAGCAGTCCGTAGTCGAAGCACTCCTGGGCGCGTACCGGCTGGGCCAGCAGCAGCAGCTCCAACGCCCGGGCCCGGCCCACGATGTGCGGCAGCGACCAGGACACGCCGGTGTCGCCGGCCAGGCCGACGTTGGCGAACGCCATCAGGAACGTGGTGCGCGGGCCGCCGATCCGGAAGTCGGCCAGCAGGGCCAGCGACGCGCCGGCGCCGGCCGCGGTGCCCCGGACGGCCGCGACCACCGGCTTGGGCAGGCTGGCCAGCCGCTGGGCGATCGGGTTGTAGTGCTGCCGCACGGTGTCCAGCTCGGTGGCGCCCTTGTTCAGGTCGCGGGCGTGCTCGCGGAGATCCTGGCCGACGCAGAAGGCCTTGCCCGCCCCGGCCAGCACGACCGCCCGGACCGAGCGGTCGGTCTCGATGGCGGCCAGCGTGTCCCGCAGGGCCTCCTTGAGATCCACGTCGAGAGCGTTCATCGCGTCGGGGCGGTTCAAGGTGAGGGTGACGACAGCATCGGTGCGGTCGACGAGCAAGGAATCCGTCATGGTTCTGAGAATCCCACACGTCCGCCGCGGGTCACCGACGCCAGGCACCTCTCGACGAAGCGGTCGGCCTGCGGCCGCAACCGGGCGGCGTGCCGGTCGAAGAAGGTCGCCGCGCTGGTGCCCGGCCAGCGGGCCGGCAGCAACGAGGCGGGCAGCTGCGGGTCGCGGAACAGGAACGAGCGCCACGCGTGCACCAGCTGGAACCGGGCCGCGTACGCCTCCTCGTCGGTGCTGCGGGCGTTGATCGCGGTGACGATGGGTCGCTGTTCGGCGATGAACTCCTCGTAGGCCTGACCGATCCGGGGCAGGTCCCAGGCCCGCCCGACGACCTGGACCGCGCCGGGTGAGCCGGCCGTGTGACTGGCGCTGAACCGCTCGTAGGTGACCCCCGCGTCGGCCAGCACGGCGTCCACCTCGTCCGCGGCGCGCGGGGCGACCCAGGCGAATTCCCCCAACATTCCGTACCCCAGAAAAGTCAGGCGTTTCGCCTCCCGGCGCGGGACCGGGGCGTGCGTGAGCACCAGATCGAAGCGTCCGTCCCAGCCGTTGCGGCCGGTCCGGTAGATCCGGGCCGCCGCCTCGTCGAGCCGGCGGGCGGCTTTCGGGGTGAGCAGATATCCCGGGCCGGAAACCAGTCGCATAGGGTGCAACCAGCCCTGACGCACCATCCGGGAGACCGCGGTGCGGACCGCGGGCGGCGCGATGCCGACCGGCGCGAGCAGTTTGACGAGGGCGGCGACCGGCGCGCGACCGCCTCTCGGACGCAGATAGTCGCCGTAGAGGTCGAAGAGTGCCGACCGCGCCTGCATGACCGCACATTGTGACAGCCCGAAAGGCGATATGCTAGACGCTGTCACATCCGCCCGGGCTGGGTTTGGGTTCGCCGGTGTTCATCAGGGAAAATGTTTGATCGGCACGGTGGGCCACGTCGCGTGACGTCGGTCGAGGCCCGCAGCGCTGCGGTCTCGGGTCGGTCCAGCGGGGGCGACTCCGCCGGTCGGAAACGAGGTACGGCGCATCGTGGGGCTGAGCACGGTGCGTTAGCCGTTCGAAGCAAGTGGCTGTGGGGTAACCCACCGACCCTGATGTAGGTCTGAGGGGAGACAAGATGGCGGCGATGAAGCCGCGGACGGGCGATGGTCCGCTGGAGGTCACCAAGGAAGGACGCGGGATTGTCATGCGCGTCCCGCTGGAGGGTGGTGGCCGTCTCGTCGTTGAGATGACTCCGGACGAGGCCAACGCGCTTGGTGACGCGTTGAAGGCGATCGCCGGCTGACGTTTCACGTGGCCCGCCGGTACGGTACCTGCCGTACCGGCGGGCTTTCCACGTCCTGAGGAAAGGTCATCCTCCAGTGTTCGTGATCAGGCTGACGCCCGAGCTCGCCGCCGGAGCCACCCGCGTGTTCGCGGTCGGCGCCGATGGTTCGCCGACCGGCGCCGGGCCTGTGCCCGCCGACCTGGCGGCCGAGCTCGCAGCCCTGCTGAGCAGCGCGGACGATCCCGGGCAGCCCGGTGCGGTGCAGGTGCTGCCGCGCCCGACGCGGCAACCCGGCAAGGTCCTGCTGGCCGGCGTCGGCCCGGGCGACGAGGCGGGCTGGCGGGCCGCCGGCGCGGCCGTCATCCGGACGGTGCGCCCGGACGAGCCGTTGCAGATCCAGCTCCTCGCCGGGGTGCCCGCCGACGCGCTCCGTGGTCTCGCCGAGGGCCTCTGGCTCGGCGGTTACCGCTTCCGTGACGCGCCCAAGGGCCCCCGCACCACCGAGATCACCATCGCCGCCGGCGAGTCCCAGGCGTACGGGCAGAGCCTCGAGACCGCCCGCGTGACCGCCGCGGCGACCTGGCTCGCGCGTGATCTTGCCAACACTCCGGCGTCGGTGAAGAACCCGGCCTGGTTCGCCGAGCAGGTCGTCGCCGAGGCCGCGACACGCCCGGGCCTGACCGTGACCGTGCGGGAGCCGGAGCAGCTCGCGGCCGAGGGCTTCGGCGGCATCCTGGCGGTCGGCGGCGGGTCCGCCACCCCGCCCCGGCTGCTCGAGCTGAGCTGGGATCCGGGCCCCGCGTCCCGGCATGTGGTCCTGGTGGGCAAGGGAATCACCTTCGACACCGGCGGTCTGTCGATCAAGACCCGCGACGGCATGAAGCTGATGAAGAAGGACATGAGCGGTGCGGCCGCGGTCGTCGCGGCCACGCTGGGCGCCGCCGACCTGCGCCTGCCGGTACGCGTCACCGCGCTCGCGCCGCTGGCGGAGAACGCGGTCAGCGGCTCGGCCTACCGGCCCGGCGACGTGATCACCCAGTACGACGGCAGCACCACCGAGAGCACCAACTCCGACGCCGAGGGCCGGCTGGTCCTGGCCGACGCGCTGGCCTACGCCGTCGCCGAGCTGCGCCCGGACGTGGTGCTCGACCTGGCCACCCTGACCGGCGCCAACTCGGTCGCGCTCGGCAAACGCACCGCGGCGCTGTACAGCCACGACGACGCGCTGGCCCGGTCGCTGGCCGCCGCCGGGGAGGCCGCGGGCGAGCGGATGTGGCGCCTGCCGCTGCCCGACGACTACCTCGACTACCTGCACAGCGACATCGCCGACCGGCACAGCTCGCCCACCCGCGGCGCCGGCTCGGTGGTGGCGGCGCTGTTCCTCAGCGAGTTCCTGGGCGACCAGCTGGACCGCTGGGCGCACCTGGACATGTCGGCGCCCAGCTGGGCCGAGCAGGACGACGCCGACCTCAGCCAGGGCGCCACCGGCTGGGGCACCCGGACGCTGCTGCGCTGGCTGCCTACCGCTTGACCGCGGCGAGCAGGCCGGCGCCGGCCGGGATCAGCGCGGGGATCCATTCCTCGGACTCCCGGACCGCCTTGACCGTCTCGCGGATGGTGATCGTGTCCACGTCGCGGGCCGCCGGGTCGCTGATCCGGCCGCCGGCCAGGGCCCCGTTGACCACCAGCACCCCGCCGCGGCGCAGCAGCCGCAGCGCTGCCTCGGCGCAGGCGCCGAACTCGGTGGCGTCCGCGTCCACGAAGATCAGGTCGTAGACGCCGTCGGCGAGGCGGGGCAGCACGTCCAGCGCGCGGCCGGTGATGATCCGGGTCCGGGACGGGGCGTAGCCGGCCTCCTGGAAGATCCGGCGGGCGATGCGCTGGTGCTCGTTCTCCACGTCGATCGTGGTCAGGACGCCGTCGGCGCGCATGCCGCGGAGCAGCCAGACGCCGCTCACGCCCGTACCGGTGCCGATCTCGACGACCGCCTTGGCGCTGCCCGCCGCGGCGAGCACGCTCAGCACGGACCCCGCGCCCGGGGAGACGGCCGCCAGGCCGACCTCGCGGGCCAGGCTGCGGGCGGTCTGCAGGACGATGTCCTCGGCGGCGTAGGCCTCGGTGAACTGCACCGACTGCGCGGTCGGGGCGCCGAACGATCGGGCTGCGGTGACGATGACGACCTCCGTCTGGAGAGGGGATGCGCAGTCCGGAACCGGTGCACATCGGGTATGAGCGTAGAGCGATGGTCACCCTTCGCGCACCGGGACTTCGGCGGCGGAAAGCGGCGAGGACGGGCCCGAGGTCCCACTGATCGGATGATCTCCACCGATCCGTGTCATCCTGGATGTCGGACCCTGGGGTTCCGGCACGACATTGGGAGGCACCGACGTGACCGACGGCTGGAACTGGCGCCAGCCTCCACCGCCGCCGTCCGCTACGCCTGGCGCGTCGGCCGGGTCGCCGTGGTGGTCCGACGCACTGGCCGATCCGTGGCGGGACCCGTACGCGCCCACGGCGGTGGTGGTGCCGACCGCCCCGGTGAGCAGCGGCCCGCAGCCCGAGCCGGTCGTCGACCCGGACGCGCCGCGCCGCTCGATCGCACCCGTGCTGCTGATCTGCCTGGTCACCGCCCTGCTGGCGGGCGGGCTCGGCGGCACGCTGGGCTTCGTCTTCGCCACCCGCAGCGGCGTCGGCGGCGGCACCGCGCTCGGCGGCCCGCCCCAGGCGGCCCCGTCGGCCGCGCAGCGCGCCCCGGATTCGCTGGCCGGGGTGGCCAAGCAGGTGCTGCCGAGCGTGGTCACCGTCCGGGTCACCGGGGCGATCGGCTCCGGCTTCGTGATCTCCCCGGACGGGTACGTGGTGACCAACGACCACGTCGTCGAGGGCGCCAACGACACCCTCGCGGTGTCCTTCAGCGACGGCTCCACGGCGTCGGCGACGCTGGTCGGCCGCGACCCCGAGTCGGACATCGCAGTGATCAAAGTCGCAAAGAAGAATGTGACGGCGGTCGCACTCGGCGACTCCGACGCCATCGCCGTCGGCGACCCGGTGCTCGCGTTCGGCTCGCCGCTGGCGCTGGTCAACACCGTCACCTCGGGCATCGTCAGCGCGCTCGACCGCACCATCCAGGCCGGCGACCCGGGCGGCACGGTCCGCTACTACGCGGCCATCCAGACCGACGCCGCGGTCAACCAGGGCAACTCCGGCGGCCCGCTGGTCGACGCGGCCGGCCGGGTGGTCGGGATGAACTCGGTGATCCGCTCCGTCGGCGCCAGCGACACCGAGGCCGGCAACATCGGCCTCGCCTTCGCCATCCCGATCAACCAGGCGATGCGGGTGGCCCGCGAGATCATCGACCACGGCAAGGCCCGCCGTACGGTGATCGGCGCCGAGGTCACCACCAGCGGCGCCACCGGCTCGACCGGCTCGACCGGGGCCCGGCTGCGCTCGGTGGAGCCGGCCGGCCCGGCGGCGACGGCCGGCCTGAAGGGCGGCGACGTGATCACCAAGATCAACGGTCACCTGCTGGAGGACGGCACCGACCTGATCGCCCTGGTCCGCAAGTACGCGCCGGAATCGGTCGTCGCGGTCGAATACCGGCGCGGCACGAAGATCCAGACGGCTTCCGTGACGCTGGCGGCAGACGCGAAGTGAACCGCCCTCATGGGCGGACAGCGGGGGCACAGAGGGCGTGCGTACTCTGGCCCGGGAACGGGACGAGGGAGGTCCGCGCGTGTTCGAGAACCTCAACTGGTGGGAGATCGGCGCCCTGCTGATGCTCGCCCTGCTGATCTTCGGCGAGCGGCTGCCCAAGGTGATCGGCGACGGCCTGCGGATGTTGCGCGGCCTGCGCGCGATGGCCCAGAACGCCACCACCGACCTGAGCCGTGAGCTGGGCACCGACATCCAGCTCCAGGATCTGCACCCGAAGGCGTTCATCCGCAAGCACCTGCTGAGCGAGGACGACGAGCAGGCGATCCGCAAGCCGCTGCAGGGCCTCTTCGAGGACGTCAAGAGCGACCTGAACGGCGTGAAGTCGGATCTCAGCGAGGTCGCCTCCGCGGCGGACCTGAAGGCTCAGCGCACCGACGCCGGCGCCGCGGTGGAGAAGTCCACCCCGGCGCCCCGCAGATTCGACCTCGACGCCACCTAGCCCTTGCGGGCGTTCACCAGCAGCCCCAGCGGCTTGCCGACCAGCGACTCGCGCCGGATCGCCAGCCGGTCGGCGATCGCGTCCAGCGCCTTGGCGGCCGGCGTCTCCGGGTCGGCCAGCACGACCGGCGTGCCGGCGTCACCGGCCTCGCGCACCCGGGTGTCCAGCGGGATCTGACCCAGCAGCGGCACCGCGGCGCCCATCGTCTTGGTCAGCGAATCGGCCACCGTCTGACCGCCGCCCGCGCCGAAGACCTCCATCCGGGAGCCGTCCGGCAGCTCCAGCCAGGACATGTTCTCCACGACGCCGACCAGGCGCTGGTGGGTCTGCATGGCGATCGCGCCGGCCCGCTCGGCCACCTCGGCGGCAGCCATCTGCGGGGTGGTCACGACCAGGATCTCGGCGTTCGGCAGCAGCTGGGCCAGCGAGATGGCCACGTCGCCGGTGCCCGGCGGCAGGTCGAGCAGCAGCACGTCCAGGTCGCCCCAGAACACGTCGGCGAGGAACTGCTGGAGCGCGCGGTGCAGCATCGGACCGCGCCAGACGACGGCGGCGTTGCCCGCGGTGAACATGCCGATCGAGATGACCTTCACACCGTGCGACTGCGGCGGCATGATCATGTCTTCGACCCGGGTGGGCCGGCCGTCGACGCCGAGCATGCGGGGCACCGAGTGGCCGTAGATGTCGGCGTCGACCACGCCGACCGACAGGCCCCGCTTGGCGAGCGCGGCTGCCAGGTTCACGGTGACGCTGGACTTGCCGACGCCGCCCTTGCCGCTGGCCACCGCGTACACCCGGGTCTTGGAGCCGGGCTGGGCGAAGGGGATGACCGGCTCGGCGGACTCGCCGCCGCCGCGCAGCGAGGCCTGCAGGGCCTTGCGCTGCTCCTCGGTCATGACCCCGAAGTCGATCTCCACGGTGGTGATCCCGGGGACCTTGGTGACCGCGGCGGTGATGTCGGTGGTGAGCTTGTCGCGCAGCGGGCACCCGGCGACGGTGAGCAGCAGCTCGACCTTCACACCGGAGCCGGCGACGGTGAAGCCCTTGACCATGCCGAGCTCGGTGATCGGCTTGCGGATCTCGGGGTCGTCGACGGTGGCGAGGGCGGCCTGAATCGCGTCCTCGATGGTGGAGGCTGGTGCGGACATGCCGACCATGCTACGTCGCGTCCTTGCCCGCTCTCAGGCCCGCTCCTCCTCCCACTCCTTACGTTCCAGCTTCTGCCGTCGATGGGCGGCCTCGTCGAGCTCGTCGGCCAGCCGGGCCAGCTCCGAGCGCAGGAAGTCGCGGGTGGCAACCTCGCCGACGGCGATCCGCAGCGAGGCGATCTCGCGGGCCAGATACTCGGTGTCGGCCTTCTGCATGGCCGCCCGGCGCCGGTCCTCTTCCATCGTCAGCCGGTCCCGGTCGGCCTGCCGGTTCTGCGCGAGCAGGATGAGCGGCGCGGCGTAGGACGCCTGCAAGGACAAGATCAAGGTCAGGAACGTGAACGTGTACGGGTCGAAGCGCATGTCCTTCGGCGCCAGCGTGTTCCAGGCGAACCAGGCGCCGATGACGATCGTCATGTAGACGATGAACTTGGCCGTGCCCATGTACCGGGCGATGCTCTCCGACCACCGCCCGAAGGCCTCCGGGTCGAACCGTGGCAGCCGGACCCGTCCCGGCTCGATCGGCTGGTCGAGCCGGTCCCGGCGCTGGTCGGTCATGTCCCGGCCTCGTTGTCATCCGCGCGCGCCTGCCGCTGGATCGCGTGGGCCTCTTCCTGGTCGTCCTGGGCGTCCCGGTCCCGCCAGTCCCGCGGCAGCGAGTGGTCCAGCACGTCGTCCACGGTCACCGCCCCGACCAGCCGGTACGCGCTGTCCACCACCGGCATCGCGACCATGTCGTAGGTCGCCATCCGCCGGGTGATCTCGGTGAGATTCGTCTCCGGCTGCAGCGGATCAATGTCGGTCTCGATGAGGCCACCCAGGATCGAGGAGGGCGGCTCGCGGAGCAGCCGCTGGAAGTGGACCATGCCGAGATACTTGCCGCTCGGGGTGGCCGACGGCGCCCGCGCCACGAAGACCTGCGCGGCGACTACCGGGGACAGCTCGGGCTCGCGGATCCGGGCCAGCGCCTCGGCCACCGTGGTGTCCGGCGTCAGGATCACCGGCTCCGAGGTCATCACCGAGCCGGCGGTGCCCGGGGTGTAGCTCATCAGCTGCCGGACCGGCGCGGCCTCCTCGGGCTCCATCAGGTCGAGCAGCACGGCCTGTTCCGCCTTCGGCAGCTCGGCCAGCAGGTCGGCGGCGTCGTCCGGGTCCATCCGTTCGAGCACGTCGGCGGCCCGCTCCCGGTCCAGCTGGATGAGGATCTCGACCTGGTCGTGCTCGGGCAGCTCCTCCAGCACGTCGGCCAGGGTCCGGTCGCTGAGCGCGGCGGCGACCTCGTTGCGCCGCGCGTCGGCGAGATCCTGCAGGGCGTTCGCCATGTCGGCGGGCCGCATCTGCTCCAGCAGCGCCACCAGATTGGACGTGCCCTGGGTGTCGGTCGGCCCGACCAGCCCGCGGACCCGGTTGTAGTCCACCTGGTACGTGTGCCCGCGCCGGGCCAGCCGGCCGGTGTGCTGGCGGACGGCGACCCGGGTGATCAGCCACTCGTTGTTGCGGTTGAGCTCCATGCCCAGATCCACCACGTGCCCGGGCTGGCCGGGACCCTGGAGGTCCTCGGGCTCGACGGTGACCCGCCGGTCCAGCACCTCCTCGAGCACCAGCAGCTCGTTGGGCCGCTTCTCGAACCGGCGCAGGTTGAGCATGCCGGTGCCGAGCACAACGGCCTCGGCGTCCATCGAGGTGACCCGCCCGATCGGCAGGAAGATCCGCCGCCGCAACGCCATCTCGGCGACCAGCCCGACCACCTGCGGCGGCCGGTTGGTGGTGCGCAACCGCAGCACGGCGTCACGCACCCGGCCGACCCGGTCTCCGTTGGGGTCAAAAACGGGCAGCGCCGCGAGCCGCGCCAGATAAACCCTGCTCCCCATGGTCACGCCACCAGCCTAAGTTAGCGTCGGACCATGTCTACCGTGGCGTACGAGATCGTCGACGTGTTCACCGACCGCCCCTTCGCCGGAAACCCGCTGGCCGTGGTGTTCGGCGCGGAGGCGCTGGCCGGCGATCAGATGCAGACGCTGGCCCGGGAGTTCAACCTTTCGGAGACGGTGTTCGTGCTCCCGTCGGCGGCCGGGGCCACGTACCGGGCCCGGATCTTCACCCCGGAGACGGAACTGCCGTTCGCCGGCCACCCGAGCGTCGGCGCGGCGGTGACCTCGGTGCGGCGCGGCCTGGCGAAGCCGGGACAGCTCACCCAGGAATGCGGCGCAGGGATGCTGCCGATCACGGTGATCACCGACGCGGCGACGCTGACCGGCGGCAAACCGACGCTGGGCCCGCCGCTGCCGGCCACGGAGATGCTGGAGCTGGTCGGCCTGCGCGAGGAGGACTTCGCCGGCACGCCGGCGGTGGCCGGCTGCGGCCTGGAATTCGTGATCCTTCCGGTACGCCGGGAAGCGCTGGCCCGCGCATGGGCCGACCCGGAACGCGCCCGGGCGCTGGGCGTGACCGGCATCAGCGTCGTCGCCTGGGAGGAGCGGGAGAAGACGGCGTACGTCCGGGTGTTCTGCCCGGGAGTGTCGGTGCCGGAGGACCCGGCGACGGGCTCGGCGGCGTTGGGGCTGGGCGTGTGGCTGGTGGGTCAGGGGTGGCTGCCGGGGGAGGGGACGACGGCGTACACGGTGCACCAGGGCATCGAGATGCACCGGCCGTCGCTGCTGGAATGCACGGTGACGGCCAGGGGCGGAGCAGCCACCCTCGGGACGGTCTCGGGCCACGTGGTCGCGGTCGCGTCCGGCCGGATCGCCGTCCCACCCTTCATCGGCTGACCGTGGCCTGCGCCTACGGCTTGCGTTTCCGGACGCGGTGCAGGCGGAACGGGCGGCGGACCTTGATCCGGGCCGGGGTCTCGCGGGGCGGCGCCGCCGCGGAGCCCGTCGGCAGATCCGGCGCGGCGATCGGCGGCTCGTCGGCCGGGGTGAGCCGCAGCACCGCGCAGCCGGCCTGCGCCCAGCGCTCCACCAGCTGCTCGGCGGTGCCGGAGGCGTTGAGACGCTTCCCGGCCAGCTGCGGCGCGATCTCGTCCCACGCCTCGCTGCCCGGGGTCAGCCGTTCCACCGACGCTTCGACGATCACGATCAGGGCACCGTTGTCGCCGCGCAGCCGCACCGAGGCACGCTCCGCCTCGGCAAGGCCCGGCGCGGCCTGCTCACCGGGCCCGCAGACCACGATGAGCGACCCGTCGAGCGGCATGACCCACAGGCCGAGGGCCGGCCCGCCGGGCACATTGATCCAGGCGATGCCGGCCTTCTTGATCGCCTCAGCCACGAGCTCGGTCGTCACCCGGCCATCCTCGCACGCGACCCGGCCCCGTTCGGGAGCGCTCACTCGCGCCACCCCCGGCGCCTCAATGCATCCTGCATGCAACTAGGCCAGAGCGGGTTCCCGGTCGAGCAGCTCCAGCATCGCCGTCAGGGATGGCACGCTCGGCCCGGTGAAGTCCTCGTCCGGGTCGAACACCAGGTGGTCGGCCAGGTCGGGCGCGGCCAGCCGGACCGCCGTCATGCCCACCGCGGCGGCGCCCGTCAGCTCCCGGCTGCCGCCGTCGCCGATGTACAGGCAGTTCTCCGGCGCCACCCGCAGCCGCCAGCTCGCCTCCAGGTAGATCAGCGGGTCCGGCTTGCAGAGGCCCACCTCGACCGAGAAGACCGTCGCGTCCAGCAGCGGCGCGATCGGCATGCCCGGCAGGAACGCGGGCAGTTCGTGGGTGCAGTCGCTGATCAGGGCGGTGCGCAGGCCGCGCCGCCGGACCGCCCGGAGCACGGACTCCGCGTCGGCGCGCAGGCGGGTGTCGGCCTTCAGCGCGTCGACCCGGGCGGGCACCGCGGCCTGGAGCTGAGCGGTCCGGGGTCGACCGCCCGCCTGCTCGGTGACCCATCGGAGGGTGGCCTCGGCGGACCCGAGCCGGCCGCGGGCCCGGTCCTGGAACGTACGATCCAGAACGCTCAGCACCGTGTCGGGGTCACAGCCCAGCGCTCGCGCAATGTCGGCGTGCTGGGGTCCCCTCCTGACGGAACGGGTCAGCGTGCCGAAGAAGTCGAACACCACCGCTTGGAACGCGGGCATGGAAAACCACTCTCCAGAGGGATTGACGGAATGCATCGGCGGCGAGCGTAACGACTGGCTCACTTTCCGCTCAACAGAGGTCGACAAACTGTGATGCGCACATATGCAAGAAGTGACTGCGAGGGATGAATATGCGTTCACCCCGCGAACGGCCTGCCTGGCTGACCGCGGCGGCGCTGACCGTGGCGGTGCTCGCGGTCTCGACCTCGGCGCCCCTGATCGCCTTCGCGGCGGCGCCGGCCCTGGCAGTCGCGTTCTGGCGCAACGGGCTCGCCTTCGCCGCGCTGACCCCGATCACGGCCGGCCCCCGGCGCGCGGAGCTGGGTACGTTGCGCAGCCGCAGCGGGCTGTTCGCGGTGCTCGCCGGCCTGGCCTTGGCCCTGCACTTCGCCACCTGGATGCCCAGCGTGCAGCTCGGCTCGGTGGCCACCGCGACCGCGCTGGTGGCGACCCAGCCGGTCTGGCAGGGCCTGATCGCGGCGGCACAGGGCAGGCGCCCGTCGCCGGCCGGCTGGCTGGGCATCGGGCTGGCCGTCGCGGGCACCGCGTGGGCCACCGGGCTCGACGTCGGGGTGTCGGCGCAGGCCGTCCTGGCGGACGTCCTCGCGCTGGTGGGCGCGGTGGCGGCGGCGATCTACACGGCCTTCGGGGAACAGGCCCGGTCGCGGCTGAGCACCACGACCTACACCTGGGTCTGCTACGGCACCTGCGCGGCGATCCTGCTGGTCGTCTGCCTGGCCGCGGGGGTACGCCTGCACGGCTACGACGGCCGCACCTGGGCGGCGATCCTGGCGCTGGTGGTCGGCGCGCAGCTGCTGGGCCACTCGATGTTCAACTACGCGCTGCAGCGGACCTCGGCAACAGCGGTGAGCGTGCTGATCCTGCTGGAGGTGCCCGGCGCGGCGCTGCTGGCCTGGGCCTGGCTGGGCCAGACGCCCCGGGCGGCGGCGCTGCCGGGATTGGCCCTGCTGGTGGCCGGGGTGGCCGTGGTGGTGCTGGGCGGCACCCGGGACCGCCGCCGGGCCACCGCCTCGCTGGCCGACCTGGCGGATCCCGCCGGTGCCGCCGCTCGGCCGGGCTCCTCTCGTTGAACCTTGGCGAACCGCTGCCGTACGCGGTAGAGAGGGGGGATGAGATGCGCCGCTGTCGATACCGGCTCTGTCTGCTGCTGCTCGGGGCGGTGCTCGTGACCAGCTCCTGCGGCGAGCCGGAGGTCCCGGAGTCCGGGCTCACCGGTGGCTGGACCACGGCCGGATGTGAGTTCTCCCGCGAGCCCGAGACCGTGACCGTCGGCCGCCGGGTGCTGCCGGCGACCCCCGCGGCGCTCGCGGCGGCGATGGCCCGGATCGACGCCGGTGGCCGCGCCGACCACGCCGGCAGCTACGCCGGGCTGGAGGTGGACCAGCAGCGGGTGCGCGCGATCGTCTACCGGGTGCCGTCGGCCGCCTTCGACGACTTCATCCGGCTCAGCGCGGACAACACCTGCATCGTGGTCCGCGACACCGCGCACAGCCTGGTGGAGCTCGCCGACTGGCACGACCGGGTCGTCGCCGACATCCCCGCCTGGCAGCCGCACGGGGTCCACATCTCCAGCGTGGTGGCCCGGCACGACGGCGCCGGCGTGGAGATCGGCACCCCCGACGTGGACCGCGCCCGCATCGAGCTGCCCCGCCGGTACGGGCGCACCGCGCCGCTGATCTTCGTCGAGCAGGGTCAGGTGATCCCGCTGGCCGAGCCCGGCGTCCCGACCGCACCCCAGCCCGGCGGCTGAACGGTCAGTAGGTGTCGGGTTGCATGATCACGAAGGCGACCAGGAAGGCGACGCCCAGCACCGCGATGGCCGTACAGACCCAGCCGACGATGATGCCGGCCAGGGCCATGCCGGCGCCGTTCGCGCCGGTCTGGCGGATCCGGCGGCGGGCGACGTGCCCGAGGATCGCCCCGACCAGGCCCAGCACCCCGCCGACCGTCCAGGCGCACAGCCCGAGCACGCCGGCGCACGACACGACCAGGGAGGCGATGGCCAGGCCCTCGGTCGGCCGGGCCGGCGCGTACGGGTAGACCGGCTGCGAGTACGGGCTGCCCGGGTTGCCGTAGTCGTACCCCTGATAGCCGTAACCGGGCGGGGGTTGGTAGGCCTGGACCGGCGGATCCGGCGGCGGCGGGTAGACGCCGTCCGATCCGGGCGGCGGTGGGTAGGACATGGTGGCCTCCGTCCGGCGGTGCTTGTGCGCCCGCCAGGGTAGGCGGACCTGTCACGGCCCCGCCGTCCGCCGGCGCCGGATGTGACCGGTGTGGTCCCTGAGGCGTACGCCACGGTCGTCCGATGTTTGCCCCGGCACGCGGGAGCGGGCAGGATCGCCGCATGGTCTTCGACGCCCGTACCGCCAGCGGCAGCCCGTCGAGGCGGGATGCCACCCGCCCCGCAGCCGGCCGCCGGCCCCGGTCCGCTGCGCCCAGTTCCGAGCCTGAGCAGCAGCAGGGGTCCGAACGGGTCACCGAGTCCGGCCCCGCCCCCGACGAACCCGCGACCGAGGCCGAGGAGTTCCCCGTGACGATGCGGCTGGACGGCAAGGTCGCCCTGGTCACGGGCGCCGGCAGCCCGGACGGCATCGGGTACGCGACCGCGCGCCGGCTGCGCGACCTCGGCGCCCGGGTGGCGATCGTCTCCACCACGCGGCGGATCCACGAGCGGGCTTCCGAGCTGGGCATCACCGGTTTTGTCGCGGACCTGACCGACGAGGCCGAGGTAGGCGCGCTCGCCGACGCGGTTGTCGACCAGCTCGGTGACGTCGAGGTGCTGGTGAACAACGCGGGCCTGGCCAGCCGGACCAGCCCCGAGGTGCTGCGCCCGGTCGCCCAGCTGACCTACGACGAGTGGCGTGCCGAGATCGACCGCAACCTGAGCACGGCGTTCCTGTGCAGCCGGGCGTTCGTGGGCGGGATGTCGGAGCAGGGCTGGGGCCGGATCGTGAACCTGGCGGCGACCGCGGGCCCGATCAACGCGCTGCCCACCGAGGCCGCCTACGCCGCGGCCAAGTCCGGCGTGGTGGGCCTGACCCGCGCGCTGGCGATGGAGCTGGTGGCCGACGGCATCAACGTCAACTGCGTGGCGCCGGGCACGATCTACACGGCCGCGTCCACCGTCACGGAGATCAAGCAGGGCCTCGGCACCCCGATCGGGCGCCCCGGCACGCCGGACGAGGTGGCGGCGGCGATCGCGTTCCTCTGCTCACCGGCGGCGTCGTACATCACCGGGCAGATGCTGGTGGTCGACGGCGGCAACAGCGTCCGCGAGGCCGAGTTCCGCTGAGCCGGACCGCCCGGTGGACCAGGGTCCACCGGGCGCGCCGGACGTCAGTAGGACGTTGTGCCGCTCGAGCCGATCGCGAAGATCGCCACGACGATGTAGAAGGCGCAGATCAGCACGTAGATGCCGGTGAAGATGTAGCCCAGCCACAGGCCGGCGGTGGCCAGGCCGTCGCCGGACTCGCCCGTCTGCCGGATCTGCTTCTTGGCGACGTGGCCCATGACGATCGCGGCGGGCGAGAACACGAAGGCGAAGACCAGGGCCAGGATCGCCATGGTGTTGGTCGGCGCCTGCGGCGTGTACGGCTGCTGCGCATACGGCTGGCCGTAGCCGGGCTGCTGACCGTACTGCGGCTGGCCGTAGGGCTGGCCGCTGGACGGGGCGCCGTAGGGCGGCTGCTGACCGTACGGCTGCCCGCTGGCGGGCGCGCCACTCGCCGGAGCCGCGTACGGGTCCGGCTGCGAATACGGTGATGTGGGGTCGTAACCCGGCTGCTGCCCGTAGGGCTGCTGGGGCTGATATGGATCCGGCGTACCACCGGGCGGCGGGTATGTCATCAGAGGTCCTCCTCGTTCACCCCGGCACGGTACTAGCCGACGGGTAACTGAGGTGACCCGACGCAGCGGGTAGGTCCTGTCCAGGTGGGGTCAGCTCAGTTTGCTGAGCCGTCCGACGGCCCGTTCGACGGCCAGGCACCGGTCCTCGACGTAATCGAGGCCGGCCTCGGTGGCGATCTGCCGGGCCTCGGCGGAGACGATGCCGGTCTGCAGCCAGACGGCCGGCGCCTTGATCGCCACGGCCTGCCGGACGATCTCCACGGCGTCGGCGGCGGGCCGGAAGATGTCCACCAGGTCGACGGGTTCGGGCAGGTCAGCGAGGGTCGGCACGGTCTTGATCCCGAAGATCTCGGCCACGAACGGATTGACCGGAATGATCTTCCAGCCGTGCCGCAACATCTGGAGCGGGACGGTGTGTGCCGGCTTGCCGGGATCCCGCGAGGCGCCGACCACGGCAATGACGTTCGCCTCGGCCAGAATCCGCTGTGCGCTCCTCATGGCACCGACTCTAGCCACGCCCGCCCGTGATCCGCGGCCGGTACGCTGCGCCGGGTGAGCCTGCCGGTGACGTCGCTACCGCGGCCCCCCGCGCATCCGCCGTGGCCGTACGACCTGCTCGACGTCACCGCGTTGCGGCAGTCCGGGTGGCGGCCGGCCGCGATCCGGGAGTTCGTGCTCAAGGTGCATCAGCGCTGCAACCTGGCCTGCGACTACTGCTACGTCTACGAGCTGGCCGACCAGAGCTGGCGGGACCGCCCGGCGGTGATGTCAGCGGAGGTCTGGCGGGCCGCGGCGAGCCGGATCGGCGACCACGCCCGGGCGCACGGCCTGGCGCAGGTGAGCATCGTGCTGCACGGCGGCGAGCCGCTGCTGGCCGGCGTCGACCGCCTGCTCGACCTGATCGGGGACATGCGCCGCGCGATGCCGGCCGGCTGCCGGCTCGACGTGAGCATGCAGACCAACGCCGTCACCCTGGACGCGGACAAGCTCGACCGGCTGGCCGCGGCACAGGTCAGGATCGGGGTGAGCGTCGACGGGCTGCCGGCCGACCACGATCAGCACCGCAGGTTCCGGGACGGCCGGGGCAGCCACCAGGAGGTCGACCGGGCGCTGCGCCTGCTGGCCAGTCTGAGGTTCCGCTCGTCCTACGCCGGCCTGCTGTGCACCGTTGATCCCGGCACGGATCCGGTCGCCACCTACGCCGCCCTGCTCACCCACGAGCCGCCGACCATCGACTTCCTCCTGCCGCACGCCAACTGGACGACCCCGCCCCCGCGATCGTCACGGCACCCGACACCCCACGGCGACTGGCTGATCGCCGTCTTCGACCGCTGGTACGGCGCACCGCGCCGGGAGACCCGCATCCGGCTCTTCGAGGAGATCATGAATCTGCTGCTGGGCGGCTCCAGCCGCTCGGAGCAGGTAGGGCTCAGCCCGGTGGCGATAGCGGTGATCGAATCGGACGGCGCCATCGAGCAGGTGGACTCGCTCAAGAGCACCTACGCCGGCGCCTGCGAGACGGGCCTCGACGTCCGGACGGACCCGATCGACGCGATGCTGGACCATCCGGGCGTGGTGGCCCGCCAGCTGGGCGCCGCGGCGCTGAGCGACACGTGCGCCGCCTGCCCCGTGCAGCGGATCTGCGGGGGCGGGCACTACGCCCACCGCTACCGGGCCGGAGACGGCTTCCGTAACCCGACCGTCTACTGCGCGGACCTCCAGCTCCTGATCGGGCACATCCATCGGCGGATGTCCGCCGACCTCTCCCGTCGGGTCTAGAGCAAGGTCAGCTGCTGGGGCTCCACGGCACGCCGGGTGGTGCGTTCCCGCGCGTTGTCGGTCGCGTCCGCGTCCGCGTAGGCCGTTGCCGGTGCCGCGTTGGCGCCCGCGGTGCGTGCCTCGCCCAGCTCGGCCCGGTGCAGCCCGTGCCGCCGGGCCGCCATCCGGACCCGGGCGCCGAGGTCCTTCTGGAAGCTCTGCGGCGCGTACGACCCGCTGCCGAACAGCTCGCGATAGCGCGGCGCCAGCTCCGGATGTTCCCGGGTCAGCCACGCCGCATACCACTCGCGGGCGCCCGGGCGCAGGTGCAGGGCCAGCGGCGTCACCCCGGACGCGCCGGCCGCCGCGATCGCCGAGACCGTCTCCTCGATGGACTCCTCGGAGTCGGTCAGGCCCGGCAGGATCGGCGCCATCAGCACGTTCACCGGGAAGCCGGCGTCGGTCAGCCGGGCGACCGCGTCCAGCCGGCGGCGCGGGCTGGGGGCGCCCGCCTCGACCGCGCGCCACATCCGCTCGTCGACGAAGCCGATCGACACCGACAGGCTGACGTCGGTGACCGAGGCTGCCTCCTTCAGCAGCGGCAGGTCGCGCAGGATCAGCGTGCCCTTGGTCAGGATCGAGAACGGGTTGGCGAAGTCGCGCAGCGCGGTGAGGATCTCCGGCATCAGCCGGTAGCGGCCCTCGGCGCGCTGGTAGACGTCCACGTTGGTGCCCATGGCGATCGGGGCGCCGGACCAGCGCGGCGCGGCCAGCTCGCGGCGGGCCAGCTCACCCGCGTTGACCTTGACGATCACCTTGGAGTCGAAGTCGTGGCCGGCGTCCAGGTCGAGATAGGTGTGGGTGTTACGGGCGAAGCAGTTGTGGCTCACCACGCCGTCGGCGATGAAGTCGCCGGTGCCGGTGGTGATGTCGTAGAGCGGCAGGGTCAGGCCGAGATCCTCGATGTCGGCGACGGTCAGCTGCGGCTCGCTGCGCACGCCGACGCCCGCGGCGTCCAGGGGCGCCGCGCTGACGCCGGTCACGTGCCGGAAGCGCAGCGCCGCCCACAGGTCACGGGCGACCTCGACCGAGTAGACCTCGCCGAGCTGGGGGTGCGGCGGGCGGCGGCTGGGCAGGCCCAGGTGGGTCAGCGCGTCCGTGACGCGGTCGAGGAAACCCTGGTCGCGGCTGGTGAAGACGACGGCCAGCCGGTCGGCGTAGCCGGTCGCGCCGAATGCGCCGGCCAGGAAGCCGCGACACCAGCCGCCGGACGGCAGCTCCGGCCAGCGCAGCGCCACGTGCAGCGGGATGTCTTCGAGGTAGGAGTCGCCGCGAACCCAGGCGTCGCTCTCCCGGGCGCCACCCGGTGCGCCGGCGTCGCCGCGGACCAGGCCGCACAAGTAGCCGGTGCGGTAGTCGGGGGACTCCTTGGGCGGGTCGGCGAAGCGGCCCACGCCGGCCAGCCGGTCGCCGACGGCCAGCGCGGGAAGACCCGGCTCGGCCGGGCTGACATGCCGCCAGCCGCGGTCGGTGAGGAACCGATGATCTCCACTGGAGACCAGCCGGGTGCCGTCGGCCAGGGTGACCCGGAAGGCCGGCTTGGTGGTGGTCCAGTGGTTGAGCACCGTGGTGGGCACATAGCGCCGGTGCGCGCCGGCGCCCATGGTGCCGAGGACGGCGTCGCCGACCTGCACCTCGGACAGCGGGCGGGTCGAGCCGTCGGCCAGCAGGATCGGGGTGTCGCCGCTCAGGCAGTAGGAGCAGGCGTGCGAGCAGCCGCGGTAGGGATTGATCGTCCACTGGAACGGCACCCGGGAGGCGCCGGGCACCCGGTTGATCAGGGATTTCGCCCGGATCTCGTAGAACGTCATGCCGGCGAACCCGGGGGTGTCGAAGGTGCGGACAGTGGCTCCGGGCAGCGCCAACGGCAGGGGTGGAGCCGTCGGCGCTGCGTCCAGGAGCGAGGCGTTCCTGTCCACGCGCGAGTCATCGTTGGCCGGGGCCGACAGGTTTGACCATCGCATGACGGAGATTCGAACACATGTTCGATCCACTGTCTACCCGCACCCGGCGGACGTACTCAAAAGAAGCGCCGCGGACCGGAAGCGGTCCGCGGCGCCGGTGCTGCGCGGTCTCAGTGGTTGTGCGCCGCCAGCTGCTTGCGCACGTCGTCCATGTCGAGCTTCTCGACCTGGTCGATCAGGGACTCGAGCGCCGACTCGGGCAGGGCGCCGGGCTGCGAGAAGACGATGACGCCGTCGCGCACTGCCATGATCGTCGGGATCGAGCGGATGTCGAACTTCGCGGCCAGCTCCTGCTGCGCCTCGGTGTCGACCTTGCCGAAGGTGATCTCGGTGTGCTTCTCCGAGGAGCGCTCGTAGGTCGGCGCGAAGCGCACGCAGGGCCCGCACCAGCTGGCCCAGAAGTCGACCAGGACGATGCCGCCCTTGCCGGTCACCTCGTCGAAATTCTCTGCGGTCAGCGCAACGGTCGCCATGATCTCTCCGTCCACGGGAAAAAGGCCACGGGAAATTGGCCTACGTGCGGTGTCAACCCGCTGTCGCCCGTACTGATTCCCGGCCCGGCGCCGGTGACACGTGGTCTGCGGCACCCTTCCGGGTCTCCGACGAGGACCTTGGGCACCACAGCGTAACCCAAAGTGAGGAGAGCACTCTCAGTTGTGAAGCAGACTGTGTCGCCCGTTTTGCGGCGGGCGCTGCCCCGATGGCGCCTCCTGGGTACCCGTACCGCAGCTTGATAACGACCAGGTCACCACCGACGGTAATAGGTAACAAAGTTAAATGTGAGTTGGGTCACTCTTGAGAACCCTTCACATCGATACGCAGGGTAAGGCACACTCTTCCTCAACAGAGCGTGGGCGGCGGGTGCCGGGGAGGGCCCCGCCGCTCATTGCGTCTCCCCCCAGGTGCGGCCCGTGGGCCCCTGGATAGCCTGCTCGACCATGACCGTCGACGATTCCGAGACGCCGGCCGAGCCGGTCGCAGCCGACCCGCTGGGCGAGCCGGTCGCAGCCGACCCGCTGGGCGAGCCGGTCGCAGCCGACCCGCTGGGCGAGCCGGTCGCAGCCGGGACGCCGGGCGAGCCCGAACTCGAGGTCGGTGTCGGCCCCTGGCCCGGAGCCTGGCCCGAGGATCAGCATTACGACCCCGAGCTGCTCGCGCGGGGTGATCGCCGCAACGTGGTCGACCGCTACCGGTACTGGCGGCGCGAGGCGATCGTCGCGGACCTGGACCAGCGCCGGCACGGCTTCCACGTCGCGATCGAGAACTGGCAGCACGACTTCAACATCGGCGCGGTGGTGCGCAACGCGAACGCCTTCCTCGCCGCGGAGGTGCACATCATCGGGCTCCGGCGCTGGAACCGGCGGGGCGCCATGGTCACCGACCGCTACCAGCACGTGCGCCACCACCCGACGATCGAGGAGTTCGCCGGCTGGGCGGCGGCCGCGGCGCTGCCGATCATCGGCATCGACAACCTGCCGGGCTCGCGCCCGATGGAGACGGTCACCCTGCCGCGGGAATGTGTGCTGATCTTCGGCCAGGAAGGCCCCGGGCTCTCCGCCACCGCCCGCGCCGCGTGCAGCGCGTTGTTCTCGATCGCCCAGTACGGCTCGACGCGGTCGATCAACGCCGGCGTGGCGAGCGGCATCGCCATGCATTCCTGGGTGCGCGCCCACGCGGGCCCGCCGCCGGGCTGACCCGCGGCGGCCCGCGTTGATCATCACTCGCCGGACGGGTGAACGAGCGGGATGACCCGGGTTCTGCCGATTCGCTTGACGGGGACCCGGCCGGGCCCCACCTTAAGAGGGTGGGTGTCACAGTGAGTTGCCCCCGTTGTGCTGCGCAGGTCCGGCCGCCGGACCTGATGCACAGTGATTGGCGCTGCGACAACTGTGGCGACGTCTCTCCGTTCCACGTGGCGGAGCACATCGGCCCGGAGATCCTCGACAGCGTGCGGCTGCGGCCGGCCCCGACCGTCGAGCACATGCCGTTGTGGTGCCCGTGGCCGCTGCCGCCCGGTTGGATGGTCACCGGCGTGGGCTGGGCGGGCGACGAGCGTTCCGGCGTGCGGGCGACCGCCCTGTCCTGCAGCGGCCCGGAGCCGCTCGGCGGCGGCCCGGCCGACCTGGTGCTGATCGCCGAGCAGCCCGGGGTCGGGCTCGGCACCCGCTTCGCCGGCATCTCCGGCATCGACCCGGGCTACCTGATCGCCGAGGCGCTCGGCGAGCGTGACCCGGGTGGACACCCCGGCCCCCACGCCAAGATCAAGGTGGGCGGTCACCCCACTCCACTGTGGTGCGTGAAGTCCCCGGAGGATCGCAGCGCCTATGTGAGTGAAGCCAAAGGAATGTGGCTCTATGCGGTAGCGTGGCCGGCAAGCGCGGGTTACTTCCTGGCCGAGCATGTCGTCCTGCACGACCTGTCCGACGGGGTGCCGCCCGAGCTCGTGTACGGAGCGCCAAGCCCGTATCTGCACGGCAAGGCCTGAACTTCCGGGCCTGACCTGCGGGAACGGTATCGGCTTTTCGGGCACAATGTTCACACAGAGCAGTCGAACTGATACCGTGAGTGTTGCTGCGGCGATGACCGTACCCGCAACGGAGGAGAAGGCCCGCCATGATCAAGAAGGTTCTCACCTGGCTTGGCATTGCATTCTTGATCTTCTTCATTGCGTTCAACCCGAACTCGGCGGCTGCCGTCTTCGAGTCCCTGGGCGACACCATCGGGGACATTGCCCGTGGTTTCGGAACGTTCTTCACCAACCTCGTCGCTTAACATCACCTGATGGGTCCTGGCGAGCCGCGGCAACCTGAAGACGAGGGTGCGCGTCGCCCTCGGGACGACGACGAGAACTTCGGGTACGACGATCCGGCGTTTCGCGACGACGGGCCCGAGTACCGCCGGGGTGTGGCCTCGGCCGGCCCCGGCTATTCCCCCGACGCCGGCTACTCGCCGAGCGCGGGCTACGGCAGCGACCCCCGCGACGACGACTATCGCGACCCGGGCGAGTACGAGCCGCCGATCTTCACCGAGGAAGAGCTCCAGGGCCTCGGCGGCGAGGGCGCGGGTGTCCCCGGTGGACCCCGGCGGGTGCTGCCGCTCGAGGACGAACCGACCACCCTGGTCTCCCGCTATCTGTTCCCCACCGAGCGCTACCGCGGTGAGTGGAAGCGGCACTGGATCCATCTGTCCACTCCGCTGCTGGTCGGCATCGGCTCGACCCTGCTGCTCGGCTACCTGGCCGGCTTCCTGACCCGGCAGGAGATCGACGGCCTGGTCACCGCCGCGGTGCTGATCTGGCTGGGCGTGATGGGCTGGGTCGCCTGGAAGGTCGGCGACTGGTATTTCGACCGCTTCATCCTGACCAACAAGCGGGTCATGGTGGTCAACGGCATCATCACCCGCAAGGTCGCCATGATGCCGCTGCTGCGGGTCACCGACATGAAGTACGAGCAGTCCGCGCTGGGCCGGATGCTCAGCTACGGCACGTTCGTGCTGGAGTCGGCCGGCCAGGACCAGGCGCTGCGCGAGGTCAAGCACCTGCCCAACCCGAACGAGCTGTACCTGCGCGTGGTCGAGGAGATGTACGAGCCGCAGGCGGTCGAGGCCCGGTTGGGCAAGGACGGTGACGCGGGCGACGACGCCTGACGGTCCGCAGTGACCCACCCGGTAGCGTCTCCGGGTGACCAGAATCGACCTGCACTGCCATTCGACCGCCAGTGACGGCACGCTGACCCCGGCCGAGCTGATGGCGGCGGGCGCGTCGGCCGGTCTGGACGTGATGGCCATCACGGATCACGACACCACCGGCGGCTGGGCGGCGGCCGCGGCGGCCCGGCCCGCGGGGCTCACCCTGATCCGCGGCGCCGAGCTCTCCTGCCGGTGGTACGGAGTGGAGCCGGCGATCCCGCTGCACCTGCTCGCGTACCTGTTCGACCCGGCGGACCCGGTCCTCGCCGCCGACCTGGTGCGCCTGCGCACCGACCGCGAGCAGCGCGCGGAGAAGATCGTCGAGCTGCTCCGCGCGGACGGCGTGGCGATCAGCTGGCCCGAGGTCAGCGCGTACGCGGCCGGCGGCTCCGTCGGCCGCCCGCACATCGCCCAGGCACTGATCCGCGCCGGGCTGGTCCGCACGACCGACGAGGCGTTCGCCTCCCGCTGGCTGGGCGCGCGATACCTCGTACCGAAAGCCGATCTTGATGTTTTCGAGGCCGTGCGGACCGTCCGGGCCGCGGGTGGGGTGCCGGTCTTCGCCCATCCGAACGCGACTGTCCGGGGCCGCATCGTGCCGGACAAGCTGATCGTGGAGCTGGCCGCCGCCGGGCTGTTCGGGCTCGAGGCCGACCACGAGGACCACACCGTCGAGCAGCGGGCGCACGTGCGGGCCCTGGCCGACCGGCTCGGCCTGGTCGCCACCGGATCGTCGGACTTCCACGGCAGCCACAAGACGGTCCGGCTGGGTGCCTTCACCACCGACCCCGGCGCGTACGAGCGGATCGTCGCCGCCGCGGCCGGCGTCGCGGCCCTGGGGTGACGGTCGCCGCAGTTCAGGGCATCGCCGCGCGGTGGGGCCTACGTTGATCCGGTGAATCTGAAGTTGTTCGGCGAGGTCTTCGTGACCCTCCTGGTGATCGTCGACCCACCGGGCATGGTGCCCGTCTTCCTGGCGCTGACCGGGACGCTGCCGGCCAAGGAACGCACCCGGGCGGGCACCCAGGCGGTGCTGCTGGCGCTCGGCGTGATCGTCATCTTCGCGGTCGCCGGCCAGACGCTGCTCGACTACCTGCACGTCCAGCTGCCCGCGCTGCAGGGCGCCGGCGGGCTGCTGCTGGTGCTGGTCGCGCTGCAACTGCTGACCGGCAAGACCGACGAGCCCATGGAGCAGGGCAGCACCAGCAACGTGGCGCTGGTGCCGCTCGGCACCCCGCTGCTGGCCGGCCCGGGTGCGATCGTCGCGACCATGCTGTTCGTGCAGCGGGCCGACGGCGCCGCCGACTACACGGTGATCGGCCTCGGCATCCTCGCCGTCATGATGACCGTCTGGCTGGTGCTGCGCTTCTCCGGCGGCATCGTCAAGCTGCTGCGCCCGGGCGGCATCGAGGTGGTCACCCGGATCGCCGGTCTGCTGCTGGCGGCCATCGCGGTGCAGCTGATCGCGGACGCGGTGGCGGCCTTCGTGAAGCTGTACACCGCCGGGGCCTGATTCTTGTCGGAGGGTGCTGGCAGGATTACGAGGTGCCCAGGATCTCCCCCCGAACGGCCGCGGTGCCCGAGCAGTTGGGCTTCGCCGGCATGCCCGAGCGACTCTTCGTGTGCACGCCGAGCAAGCTCGGCTCCTACGCGGACTGCCCCCGGCGCTACCGCTACACATACGTGGACCGCCCGTCCCCGCAGAAGGGGCCGCCCTGGGCGCACAACTCCCTCGGCGCGAGCGTGCACACGGCCCTGAAGAACTGGTATGCCGTGCCGCCCGAGCGCCGGGTCCCGGAGTCGCTGCCCACGCTGCTGAAGTCGACCTGGGTCCGCGAGGGCTACCGCGACGTGGAGCAGGAACGGGTCACCTACCGCAAGGCCCTGGGCTGGCTCGAGACGTATGTGGCGGGCCTCGACCCGCAGGAGGAGCCGCTGGGCGTGGAGCGGGTGGTGGCGACGAAGACGGCGGTGCTGGCCTTCAACGGCCGCGCCGACCGGATCGACGCCCGGACGGGTGAGCAGGGCCCGGAGGCGGTCATCGTCGACTACAAGACCGGCCGCTCCGGCCTCGACGCCGACGACGCCCGCGGCTCGATGGCCCTGGCGCTGTACGCGTATGCGGCACAGCGGGTGTTCCGGCGCCCGTGCCACCGGGTCGAGCTGCACCACCTGCCGACGGCCACGGTCGCGGTGCACGAGCACACCGAGGCGTCGCTGGCCAGGCAGGTGGCGCGCGCCGAGGACACGGCTCGCGACATCATCGCGGCGGAGAAGGCGGTCGCGGCCGGCGCGGATCCGGACGCGGAGTTCCCCACGAATCCGGGCAGCCTGTGCAGTTGGTGCGACTTCCGGCGAGCCTGCCCGGCGGGGCAGGAGGCCCAGGCCAAGGAGCCATGGGCCGCCGTCGAACACCTCGAACGGCCGCCGGGCTAGCCCCATCGCGGCCTCGGACCTGGCGCGGCCTCGGACCTGGCGCGGCCTCGGACCTGGCGCGGCGCGGGGGCCGTGGCCGTCAGGCCAGGCCGGCTCGTTGCAGGGCTTCCCGGCGCATCGGGGCCATCTTGTACTGCTCCGGGGCCGCCGCCAGGGCGGCACTGAGCAGCAGTCGCATGCCGCGCACCGAGAGGTCGGCGGACAGGTCCGTGGTGGGCAGGCCCAGGCCGCCGTACATCTTGCGGGCCCACGGTGGCAGCAGGGCGACCGCGGTGCCGGCCACGCCGAAGTAGGCCCAGCGGGCCGGGCCGAAGTTCAGGCCGAGCCGAAGGGCGCGGTTGCCCCAGAAGTCCGGCAGCGGCGGCACGGTCAGGAACAGCGCGGTCTCCGCCGCCTCCCGGGTGATGCCCAGCTGCGGCTGCATCTGCTCGTAGTAGGCCGCCACCTCGGCGACCGTGGCGGGCACGGTCGCCGGGTCGAGGCCGACCAGCTCGGCGGCCTTCAGCTGCTCCGTGTAATAGGTGTCGGCTTCCTGCTCGGTCAGCTTCAGGCCGGCGCGGCGGGCGGTGGACAGGAACGACTCCACCTCGGCCACGTGCACCCAGCGGAGCAGGTCGGGTTCGTCGATCCGGAACCGCTCGCCGGTGCGCGGGTCGGTCGCCGTCATCCGCGAGTGCATGCGCCGGATCCGGCTCGCGGCCCGTTCCACCTCGTCGGTGCTGCCGTAGAGGACCGTGCCGACGTATTCCGAGGTGCGGTTGAAGCGGCCCCAGGGGTCCGACTTGTAGCCCGAGTTCTGCGCCACCGCCGCCACCGCCCGCGGGTGCAGCGCCTGCAGATAGAGCGAGCGGAGGCCGCCCATCGTCACGATCGGTTCGTTGTGCACTTTCCAGGTGACCGACTCCGGGCCGAAGAGTCCGAGGTCCGGGCTGCTGTTCATCCCCCCAGCGTGCCACGCCGGCGGCGAATTTGAACAGGTTCAGGCAGCGCGATCCGCGCGACGTTCCTGCTGGCAGGCGGGGCACAGACCCCAGAACGTGACCTCCGCCTCCACGGCCTCGAAGCCGTGCGCGGCGCCGGGCTCCAGGCAGGGTTGCTCGCCGACCACGGCGTCCACGTCCTCGATCGTGCCGCAGCCGCGGCAGACGACGTGGTGGTGGTTGTCGCCGGCCCGCGCCTCGAACCGGGCGTGGCTGCCGGCCGGCTCGATCCGCCGGGCCAGGCCGGCCCGCGACAGCGCGCCGAGCACGTCGTAAACGGCCTGGGTGGAGACGGAGGTGAGGCGGTCCCGCACCTGGCGGGTGATCTCCTCGACGTCGAGGTGGCCGCCCTGGGCCAGGACGGCGAGCACCGCCACCCGGGGACGGGTCACCCGCAGGCCGGCGGCCCGCAGCAGGTGCTCCCCGGTCGGCATCCCACCATGACAGCACGGGATCCTTACCGGCTCAACCTGGTGATCGGCCGGAACGTGCCGCGCCGGAAGATCCTCACGTGCGGTGGTGAACCAGAATGGTCCACTGCGCGTAGGCGCACACAGGGGGATGTTTGCGTCGTCAGAGATTTCTGGTCTGGCGGGCCGGGATCCCGCGCGACTTGAAGGAGGTGGCCGTGTTCGACCAGATCAACGGCATGCCCGTACACGCTCTTGTGGTCCACGCGGCGGTGGTCTTCGTGCCGCTGCTGGCGCTGATGGCCATCGTGTTCGCGGTGGTGCCCCGCTGGCGGGCCCGGGTCGGCTGGGCCGCGGTGCTGCTGGCGGTTGCCGCGCCGGCGACGTCCTGGGTGGCCACCGAATCCGGCGAGGAACTGCGCGAGCGGCTGGTGGCGAACGGGATGAGCGGCCCGCCGCTGGCGGCGATCGACGAACACGTGGGCTTCGGCGAGCTGACGTTCTACTACTCGCTCGGGCTCGGCGCGGTGACGCTGGTCATGGTCTTCCTGGCGCTGCGCCGCTCGGAGCGCCCGCTACCCCGCGCGGCGGAGCTGGGACTGGCAGTGATCATGGTGGCGCTCGCCGCGGTTTCCGGCTATTACGTGTTCAGGACCGGGGACTCCGGGGCCCAGGCAGTCTGGGGCTCGTCGTCCTGACGGTCCGCCGCTCCGGCCGCCATGTGGGGTGGCGGCCGGGGCGGTGCCCGCCCCGGCACGGGCGGCGGGCGCCCGGTCTCAGAAGATGATGCGGGCGCAGAGCAGGCACATCAGGATCAGCGCGACCGCACCCACCACCAGGCCGACGCCGTAGGTCATCGTCCGGGCCGAGCCCTCGGCCTCGTCGAGGGCGTCCATGTCCTGCCGTGGCATCACCCGGGGTGGCGGCGGCTCGTGCACCACCGGCGGCTGCCAGTGCGGCGACGGCGGCGGGGTGCGCGGCGGTCCCTGGTAGGCGGGGGTGGGGTCGGGCGCCGGAAGCGGGCGGCCGGCGCCGAAGGGCTCCGGCTCGGCATCGGGGCGCTGCCAGTACTCGTCGTCGGAACCGGTCGGGGCGCTCACGTTCATCGACGCTACATCCCCCGGGGGCCGACAGCGCACCGCGACGCGTCCTACCCTCATAGCGTGGACATCTTGGACGAGCCTGAACGTGATGCCGACGCCGAGCGCACCGTGGACTTCGAGTCCGAGGAGGCCGCGCCGCTGCTGCCGGAGCAGACCCGCGACGACACCGAGCGGGGCTGGGGCTTCGGCGGCGCCGACTCCAACGACGACCGGCTGCTGGAGGACCGGCCGCCGCACTGGGGCTGAGCCCGCCACTGCCCGGGCATCAGGCGACCGGCCCGGCCGGGCGGTCCGGGGACCGAGCGCTATTCATCGGCTCGGAGGAGGACCGCGTAGCCGCCGGCCGGTGGTATCACCGTGCGCCGGGCCTCCGCGGGAGTCAGGGCCACCAGCAGGGCGCCGGTGCCGACATCCTCCGCGCCGGTGACCTCGAGGACCGGCGCTGCCGTGGCGATGGCCTGCGGGCTGTCGCCGGTCCCGGGGACCCGGAAGATGTCGACGCGGTCACCCGGATGGATGAGCTTGAGCGCGGCGGGATCGGCCAGGCGGACCGGTACGCCGATCAGCCCCGGTGGCACCGCGGGCCGGACGGCCACCGGCGGACCGCCCCCCGGGACCGCGGGCCGGGCGGCCGGCGGGCTGCCGTCCGGGACCGCGGGGTGGACGGCCGGCGGGCTGCCGTCCGGGACCGCGGGGCGGACGGCCGGCGGGCTGCCGTCCGGGACCGCGGGGTTGTGCTGAGCCGGTGAGGCCGGGCAGGTCGGGGCGCACGTCTCGGGGCCGGTCCACATCAGCAGCGCGGCCGTCCCGATCAGCGCCGCCACGACCGCCGTGCGCAGCAGGGCGGATCGGCCCGGCCGGCGCCAGCGCACCGGGTCCAGCCGTGCTTCCCGGCGGGTCTTGCCCCGCATCGCCGCCTCCTGAGCCGGCCGGGGCGCCGTGCGGACGGGCGCCTGGGATCAGCACGGTAGGCGCCGCACAGCAGATCCCGGGGCAGTCCTGTGGACAACCCCGGGATGTGGAAAACCGGATCAGGAGGAGGACGTCGCGGTCTTGGCCGGGCTGGAGCTCGACGAACCGGACGAGCCGGAACTCGACGAACCGGATGAGCCGGAGCCGTTGCCCGACGAGCTCGAACCCGAGGCCGCCGTCGTCGACGCGGGGGCCGCGGCGGGCGTCGACGACGAGGAGTCGGACTTGCTGTCGGCGGCCGGCGCGGCCGACTTCTCCGCGCCTACGTTGCCGGCCCGGGAGTCGTTGCGGTAGAAGCCGGAGCCCTTGAAAACGATGCCGACGGAGTTGAAGACCTTACGGAGCTTGCCGGCGCAGTTCGGGCATTCCGTCAAGGCCGGGTCGGAGAACGACTGCACCGCCTCGAGCTGCTCGCCACACTCGGTGCAGGCGTACTGGTACGTGGGCACTGGTCCTCCGCGTTACTCGCTGACTTGGCACTCGCCGTCTGGGAGTGCCAATGCTCCGTCATCGGAGTTTATTTCGTCCAGTCGGCGGTGTCGCTGAGACCCTCGCCCGGTGTGATCACCGCGTGCACCCGCCGGTCGTGCTGCTCCGCCGGTACGGCCGCCAGCAGCTCCCCGTCGTGCAGCAGGGCCACCGAGAAGGCCCCGCCGGCCCGGGCCAGCACCCGGTCGTACGAGCCCCCGCCGCGTCCCATCCGCAGGCCGCCGCGGTCGACGGCCAGCGCGGGCACGATCAGCAGCGCGGCCGCGGTGACCGCGTCGACGCCGAGCCGGGGCCCGGACGGCTCCCGCAGGCCCCGCGGGCCTGGTCGCAGGGTGTCCGGCCCCGCGTAGCGGACCCAGTCGAGGTCGTTGTCCGGCCGCAGCACCGGGAGGATGAGCCGGTCGCCCAGCACGTCGGGCAGGTCCGGGCCGCCCGGTTCCGGGCCCAGCGGGACATACGCCGCGATCATCGTGGGCGCCTGGGCGCGTACGAGATCCCGCAGGACGGCTTGGACCGCCGCCGCGGCCTGCGCGCGGTCTTTCGCGGACAGTGATCTACGGGCTGCAAGCAGTCGATTGCGCAGCGCAACCTTACGCCGGCCTGGACTTTCCGCTCCACCGGCGAAATCCGGCATGCAACACCCCCTTTTTGAAACCGGCAAACGGGGCACACTATGTCAGCATCGCTCCAAAGAAGGCCACTTCCAGGAGGACGTGTGACTCTGCGTGGCCGACTCACTACGGCTTTTCTGGTGGTCGTGCTCGGTCCGGTTCTGCTCGGGTCCTTCTTCGTCGGTATGACGGTGGCCACGGTGAGCCGGGACCGGACCGTCGAACGGCTCGATCATGCCGCGACCACCGTCCGGACGGCCATCGGCGCCATCTGCCGGCAGCTCCAGGCCGCCGCCGACGCCGTTGCCGTGCTGCCCGACGCCGACCGGCGCGCCGCGGCCGACCAGCTCGTCACCCGCGGCCTGGCCACCGAGATCCGGATCGGGAGCGAACGCGGCGGGCAGCGCGACTGCGCGGCACCGGCCGCCGGGGGCAGCGTGACCGCCATCGTCGCCCGGGCCCGGCAGGGTGAGGTCACCGTCGCGGCCGCTCAGCTGCTGGACGCGGGGTTCGTCGCCCGGCTGGCGGCCTCGAGCGGCGCCGAAGTGACGCTGCTGGCCCACGACGGTCCCGGCGCCGGCCCGGCGCTGAGTTCCGAGCCCGCCGACGTGAGCGCGGCCGTGGCCGCCGCCCTGCCCGGCGAGGTCACCCCGCGCGGGCACCGCTATCTGCGCGCGGTCACCGCCGAGCCGGGCCAGCCGTTGCCGCTGGTGGTCTCGGTGCCGCAGGGGCATCCCGTGGGCCTGTACACGCTGCTGATCCTCGGCGTCGTCCTGGTCGCCGGGGTCGCCATGGTGGTCGCCCGCTGGCTGGCCCGCTCCACCACCCGGCCGCTGGCGGAGCTGGCCTGGGCGGTCGGCAAGGTGGCCGACGGCGAGCTCGGCACCCGGGTGCCGGTCGGCCGCGACGACGAGCTGGGCAAGCTGGCCGGCACGTTCAACCGGATGACCCGCGAGCTGCAGGCGTACGTGCAGGCGCTGACCGCCAGCCGGGACCAGCTCCGCGGCCACCTCGCGATCCTCGGCGACACCCTGTCCAGCACCCACGACCTGCACCGGATCCTCCAGGTCATCCTGCAGACCGCGCTGTCGGCGACCGGGGCCCGCGCCGGCGTCGTGCTGCTCCTCGACCCGACCGACGGCCGGCTCGTGGCCCGCTGCGCCGAGGGGCTGACCGGCCGCTGGGACGTGCCGGAGGCGGAACTGCCCACGCTGCGGGTGCCGCTGGGCACCGGCGTCCTGGGCGCGGTCGCGTCCAGCGGCGAGCCGCGGCGCGGCATCTGCGGGCCCGGCGGCGGCACCCTCGACGAGCCGGCCTGCCGCACCTACGTGGCCGTGCCGATCTGTGCCCCGGCCATCGTCGGCGACCCGCTGGTGCCCGGCGACGCCCTGGTCACCGGGCTGCCGGCGACGCTGGGCGTGCTGGCCCTGTACGACCGGCTGGGCGCGGACGGCTTCGACGACGCCGACCTGCTCACCCTGCGGACGTTCGCCGGGCAGGCGGGGGTGGCCGTGCACAACGTCCGGGTGCACGAGGAGGCCCAGCGGCTGTCCCTGACCGATCCGCTCACCGGGCTCTGGAACTACCGCTACCTGCGCGAGTCGCTGCGCCGCGAGGTGGAGCGGGCCAGCCGGTTCGGCCGGATGCTCACCGTGCTCGTGCTCGACCTGGACCACTTCAAGGACGTCAACGACAAGTACGGCCACGCCGCCGGCGACACGGTGCTGGGCGAGTTCGCCCGGCGGATCCGGATCGGGTTGCGCGAGGTCGACGTCGCGTTCCGGCAGGGCGGGGAGGAGTTCGTGGTGCTGCTGCCCGAGACCGACGCGTACGGCGGGGTGATCGTGGCCGAGCGGCTCGGCGCCGCGGTGCGGGAGATCCCGGTGCCGATCGATGCCCGCCGGCAGGACGCGGCGACCGGGCCGCCGGTCGACCGGGTGGCGATCAGCGTCTCCATCGGCATAGCCGTCTTCCCCGAGCACGGCACGACCGCGCAGCAGGTTCTCGATGCGGCTGACGACGCGCTCTACGCCGCGAAGAATGCGGGACGGGACACGTATCGGCTGGCCGAGACCAAGGGCGTGCCCCCGGCGACTGTGACGGACGCCGCGGTTTCGGCGGGCGTACCGGATGGGCATTTTGATCATGTGGCGGGCTCCGACGTCGTGCCACCGGGCACGCCCGGTGGGCCACAACCGCCGCGACAGGCCCGTGGCCGATAGTCTCGCGGCATGTCCGGGCACGAACTGAGCGAAGGTGCGGTGACCCCTCAGATGACGACAGAGGCCCATGCGAGCGGCCGCCGGGCGGTGAAGGCCGTCATTCCGGCGGCCGGACTCGCGACGCGTTTCCTGCCGGCCACCAAGGCCGTGCCGAAGGAACTTCTGCCGGTGGTGGATCGCCCGGTGCTGCAGTACATCGTGGAGGAAGCCGCCGCGGCCGGGATCACCGACGTGCTGCTGGTGACCGGCCGGGGCAAGACGTCCATGGTCGACCACTTCGACCGGCGCCCCGACGTGGAGGCCCGGCTGGAGGAGAAGGGCGACCTCGAGCGGCTCGCCGCCGTCCGCCGGACCAGCGAGCTCGCCGACATCTACACCTGCCGCCAGGGTGAGCCGCTCGGGCTCGGCCACGCGGTCGGCGTCGCCGCCTCGCACATCGGCGACAACGCGTTCGCGGTGCTGCTCGGCGACGAGTTCGTCGAGGAGGACGAGCCGCTGCTGCCCGCGATGCTCGACCTGCAGGCCCGCACCGGCGGCATCGTGCTGGCCTTCATGGAGGTCAAGCCCGAGGAGACGTCCCGCTACGGCATCGCCTCGGTGCGCCCGTCCGACCTGGGCGAGGACGTCGTCGAGGTGACCGGCCTGGTGGAGAAGCCGGCCCCCGAGGACGCCCCGAGCAACCTCGCCGTCCTGGGCCGCTACATCCTGCCGGCCACGATCTTCGAGGCGATCAACAACACCAAGCCGGGCAGCGGCGGCGAGATCCAGCTCACCGACGCGATGGCCGCGCTGCTCGATTCCGGTACGCCGGTGCACGGCATCATCTACCGCGGCCACCGCTACGACACCGGGATGCCGCTGGGCTACCTGCAGGCCGTCGTCCAGCTCGCGGCCAAGCGTGCCGACCTGGGCCCGGAGTTCCGCGCCTGGCTGGCCGAGTTCGTCGCCGGTGGTACCAAGGGATGACCGCTACGGCCGATGCCGAGGCGGCCGCCAACGAGCTGATGCCTCTCGCCGAATACCTGGGCAGCGTGCTGCGCAGGTTGCGGGCGCTGCCTCCGCTCGACCTCGACCTCACCCAGGCGCACGGCAACGTGCTCGCCAACGACGTGCTGGCGCCGCACCCGTACCCGGCCTTCGACCAGGCGGCCATCGACGGGTATGCGGCGCGCTGGGAGGACCTGGCCGCGGCCGGCCGGATCGGTTCGCACCCGTCCTTCGGGGCGTTCGAGGGCGGGCCGCGACCGGTCCGCCTCAACGTCGTCGGTGACCTGGGCGCGGCCAGCTGGCGGCCGGTCCGGCTGACCCCGGGCACGTGCTTCTCGGTGGCGGCCGGCGCGCCGCTGCCGATCGGCGCGGACGTGGTGGTGCCGGTGCACTGGACCGACCAGGGCATGGCGGCCGTGGAGATCCTGCACGCGCCCAAGCGCGGCTCCGGCGTCCGGCGGGCCGGCGACGAGCTGCCCGTCGGCCGGGTCCTGGCGCCCGCGGGCTCGTACGTGACGCCGGCGATGGTGGCGGTCTTCGCGGCCTCCGGGATCGGGCACGTGGTCGTCCGGCCCAGCCCGCGGGTGGTCGTGGTGGCCACCGGCGACGAACTGGTCGACGTGGGCCGGCCCAGTCAGCCCGGTCAGGTGGTGGACGCCAACTCGCACGCGCTCACCGCGGCGGCGGTCGAGGCGGGCGCGCTCGCGTACCGGATCGGGATCTGCGACGACGACCCCGAGGGCCTGCGCGGGCTGCTCGAGGACCAGACCCTGCGGGCCGACCTGATCATCACTACCGGCGGCACCGGCACCGGCCCGGGCGACATGCTGCGCCGGGTGCTGTCCCGCCGCGACCACGGCCGGGGCACTGTGGAGTTCACCGACGTGGCGCTCTGCCCGGGGGCCACGCTCGGCTTCGGCACCGTCGGCGGCGAGGAGGTGCCGGTCGTCTGCCTGCCCGGTGAGCCGGGCGCCGCCCTGATCGGCTTCGAGGTGCTCGCCCGGCCGGTCATCCAGCTGCTGGCCGGCTCCGAGCCGGTGTTCCGGCCCAGCGTCAAGGCCCACCTGCTGGAGACCGTGTCGTCCCCCGGTGGCCTGCGCGAGTTCCGGCCGGCGCACGTCGCCGAGCGGCGTGGCGGCGGCTACACTGTGCAGCCGCTCGCCGGAGGGCCGTACACTCTCTCCGGCCTCGCCGAAGCCAACGGACTGCTGGTGCTCGGTGAGCGGGTCACCTCGGCGGCAGCCGGGTCGACCGTCGACGTGTTGCTGCTCGACCGGAGGCGATGATGCTGGGGTCCACGCCCGGATGGCCTGCCGTCCTGGCGGACGGGCCCGTGCTGCTCAGGCCGTACCGCCGCGGGGACGCGCGGGAATGGGCCGAGGTGCGGATTGCGAACCAGGCGTGGCTGAGCCCCTGGGAGTCCTCGCCACCCGGGCCGTGGGCGGAGATGAACTCCGCCCGCGCCTACCTCTACGTCTACCGCGACATGAAACGGGCCGCCCGGCGCGGCGACAGCATGCCGTTCGCCGTCTGCCTGCGCGAGGAGGACGGCCGCGAGCGGCTGGTCGGGCACATCAACCTGGGCAGCATCGTGCGGCGGGCGTTCAGTTCGGCGTACGTGGGCTACTGGGTCGACGCCCGGGTGGCCGGCCGGGGCGTGATCCCGACGGCGCTGGCGCTGGCGGTGGACCACGCGTTCGGCGCCGGCGGCCTGCACCGGGTGGAGATCAACATCCGGCCCGAGAACGTACCCAGCCGGCGCGTCGTGGAGAAGCTGGGCTTCCGCGAGGAGGCGTACCACCCGCGCTACATGCACATCGACGGCGCCTGGCGCGACCACCTGGGCTTCGCGATGACCAGCGAAGAGGTCGCCGCCGAGGGCGGCCTGGTGGCCCGCTGGCGCCGGCTGCGCGCCAACGCGAAGTAGCCGGCCTCGCTTAATTGATCATCGCGACGGTACGTCCCCGGCGCGGCGTGCCGTTAAATCGCAACTCCCGTGCGTAGCCTCGGGGAGATTGGGACTTTTGTGTGCCCGGAGCTGTCCGGCCCGGGCACCGGTTGAGGCTGACGGGAGGGGTGAGGGTGCCGACCTCGGTGCTCCTCGCCGTCCTCGCCGCGGCCGGGTTGCTCGCCCTCGCACCGGCGCTCGTGCGCCGATACGACGCCACCGAGCGCCTGGCGGCGGAGCGGGCGTCGTCGACGGCTCGGGTGCTGCAGCGCCGCCGTCGGCTCCGCACCGTGCCCGGACGCCGACCGGTCAACCCCGCACGCCAGTATGTGGTTACGTCGCGGACCCTAACGGGTGATCCACCGCCACTCCCGGCCGCCCCCGTCTCGGCACCCCCGGCCCGCCGGCTCCGCCTGGTCCCGGCCCGCCGCCCGGTCCGCCGCCCCCCGGTGCGCCGGCAGACCCCGGCCGTCGTCCGCCGCCGCCGGGTCTTCGCGGCGCTGCTGCTGCTCAACGTGATCGAGCTGGTCGGCGTGCTGGCGGTGGGCCCGGGCTTCTGGATCGGCTTCGCGGTGACCGGCACGCTGCTCGGCGCGTACCTGGTGCACCTGCGCAACCGCGCGATCGCGGACCGGCACCGCCGCCGGGTCGAGGCCCGGGAAGCGGCCTGGCTGGCCGCACGGCAAGCAGAGGTACGGCGGGAACAGGCCCGCCGGGCAGCGGCGCGCAGGGAGGCCCAGCGGCGCCTGGCGGCCCAGAAGGAAGCGGTCCGGCGAGCGGCGATGGGCCTGGACCGGGACCCGTCGGACCTGCCGGCGGCGGTGAACGGGGGCTCGGTGTCGTACCGGCGGGGTGGTGGGCTGCGTGGACGGGCCTATGAGGCCGGGGGGCGGGGGTCTTCGTATCCCGCTTAGGGCGCGCCGGGGAGGGTGATTCGCAAGCGGCCGGGCTGACCTGTTAGCCTTGCTGCGGTCCTACGGGGCCGGGGGGCTGTGGCGCAGTCTGGTAGCGCACCTCGTTCGCATCGAGGGGGTCTGGGGTTCAAATCCCCACAGCTCCACCCTTGAGTTCCTTCTCGAACTCACTACGGCGGTAGTGCCCGGTCGGGCATTGCCGCCGTTCTTGCTTTCCCTTCCTGTGAGATCGACGGTCTCGGCAAGGTCGGTGGTCGCGACGTAGGGACCGTCCCGGTCGACAGCCCGTGAGGGTCGGCGCGCAGGTCGAACTCTTCCTGTCGCAGGGCAGCCGATAGAAAGCAGGTCGGCCCCCTGCTGCACGGCTCCGTGCGTCGTCGCCTCGGGTGCCGCCGTTCGGCGATGGCCGGCCGTGGTGGCCACTGGCTAGGGTGGTTCAGCAGGATCTGTCTGTCGTTGTGCGGGCGGGAGGTGTGCGGCCATAGCCGAGACTGGACTACCCCAGGTTGGCGGAGAGTTCGGCGACTACCGGATCGACGCCGAGATCGGCCGCGGCGGGATGGGCGTGGTGTACCGCGCCTGGCAGTCCCGGATGAACCGGCCGGTTGCCCTGAAGGTGCTGCCGCAAGGCGTGGCACAGGACCCGGCCTACCGAGGCCGGTTCGGCCGTGAGGCTGCCGCGCTGGCCAAGCTGGACTCCCCGCACGTGACCCAGATTTACGATCACGGCGAGATCCACGGCAACTTGTATCTGGCCATGCAGCTGGTCCAGGGGCCCGACCTCGGCCGCTTGGTGGCCGGTGGCCCGTTCCTGCCGCGGCGCGCCCTGCGCATCACCGACCAGGTGGCCGGTGCGCTGGGCGACGGGCACGCGGTCGGTGTCGTGCACCGCGACGTCAAGCCCAGCAACGTGCTGTGCCGCCCGCGTGCCCTGCACGACGAGGACGACTTCGTCTACCTGTGCGATTTCGGGATCGCCCGCAGCGCAGCCGACCCCGCGGGCCAGGCCACCGAGACCGGCGACGTGGTGGGCACCGTCGCCTATCTGGCGCCGGAAAGGCTGGACGGCCGACCGGCCACCCCGGCATCCGATGTGTACTCGCTCGGCTGCATGCTGTGGACGCTGCTGACGGGAGCTCCGCCGTTCAGCGGGACCCAGGCTCAGATGATCGTGGGGCATGCGGCGGGCCCGATTCCGCGGCTGGCCGGCTCCGACCCGCGTACGGGTGAGCTCAACGGTCTGCTGGCCGGCCTGCTGGCGAAGGATCCCGTGCAGCGGCCGACCATCGCCGAGGCCCGTCGGCAGATCCGGCAGATCCTGGCGATGCCCACGAGCGACGCGGCGGAGCAGCCCGCGCTGGTCGCGGCTCCCGCCGTGGGAACCGGTCCACGGTCCCTCGGGTCCGCCCCGAGCTCGGCCGGGGAGACCGTTCCGCTCGACGGTGACACGCGGCCGGCCGTTGCCGGCGCGGGCCGGTCGGAACCGGTGACGCCGACGGCTCGGTGGACCGGCGCCCAGCCCTGGCCGGCGGGAGCGCCGGGCGGCCGATCGGTCGCTCGCCGCAGCGTCCTCGTCGCCGGCGGCGTGGCCGCGGCCGTGCTGTTCGGCGGTGGGGCGTGGCTGCTCCTGGTCGATCGCGGTCCCTCGCCGGCGGAGCGGCTGACGGCCGCGACGCCGGCCGGTATCACCTGCCGGAACATCGAGCTGGAGGACGCCGACCGGCAGGCCGGGGCTCAGGCCGGTCGTGACTGCGAGCTCGCGGACGCCTCCGCCGGGTCGCTGCGGCTGATGGCACTCAACGAGCCGGGAACGGTGGCCGGCTACCTTCGCCATCTCGGCGGTCCCGACCCTTCGGCGCTGCCGATCGGTACCTGCCCGGACAATGTGCCGGCCCAGGAACAATGGTCCCGTGGCAGTCGCTCGGGCACGCTCTACTGCTTCGTCACGGCCAAGAATCTGCGGTACGCCTGGACCGTCGGCGACAACGTGCTGACCGTGCTCGACGGCGACCCCGATCGCCCCTACCCCGCGGATGTGAACGGCGTCCGGCGCACCTTCGACGCATTGAGCTATCCCGGCTGACCCCCGGGAGAGTGGAGTCAGTCCACCGCCGTCCGGTGCCACCAGGCCTTGAGCTGGGCAGGGCTCATGGTCGGGTGCCGGTACACGGCGATGGCGAGGGTCCGCTGCTCAGCACCTTGGCCGGCCGTGTCACGGTAGACCAGTTCCGAGTAGAGGACCGACTGGCTCGTCGTGCTCTCCTGGTAGTAGGTGAGCGTCCCGCCCTTGTGGTCGGTGCTGACCTCCCAGGCCTCGCTGTGATGGGAACCAGGCACCGCGTTCGCCGAGGATGCGATGTCCTTGCGATAGACGGCGTAGGAGTCCGCGTCGTCGACCAGGACGTACCACGCCGTGACCCCCTCCTTGAACGTGCAGGTGACCTGTTCGGCGGCCCGCCGGAACGGCCCGCCCGGATCCGCCCGGCAGCGCAGCTCCGGCTCGTTCAGGTCGTTCTGTGCCAGGTCGGCCAGCACGCCGGACCGGAACTGCGCGGCGTCCAGCTCCGGCCGGGTCAGGCCGCCGAACCGCCGGCCGTCGTAGAAGTCGACCAGTTCGGGCAGCGACAGCCGCGCGATGGTGGACCCGGCTTCACCGGTCGCCTCCGATCCGGCGGAGTTGGTCACGACGGCGCTCTGCGGGCGGGGCAGGACGGAGTCCCAGTAGACGGTGGCCGCCCCGGCGCGGTCCTCGTGCATCGAGAAGGCCGCATCCCGGTCCAGCACCTGGCCGAAGCGCACCCACTCGATCGTGCTGTCCACGGTGCGGGCACGTTCCAGCCGGAGCTGGGCCGCGGAGCCGTACTGGACCAGGTCGAGCGTGCGGTCGGTGAAGTCGCAGCGCACGTGCTCGACCTCGCTGACCTGCGGCGCCAGCGGGACGCAGCGACGGGCGCCCGCCAGGAGCGTCGCCCCCAGCTCCCGATATCGCTGCGCCACCTCGGACAACGCGAACCGGTCCACGACCGGGGCAGGCTCCTGCACGCCGTCGCGGTTGAGCGCGATGACGCCGATCGTCGCCGCCGTGGCACCGGCCAGGCACAGGATCACCACCGCCGTGCGACCGCGACGCAACGCCGCGACCAGCCGGTTTCCGCCGGTCCGTCGATCGGCAGGTCCGGATGGTGTGACCGGCGGTAGCGGTGTCACCGGGTCAGATGTCCCGGTGCCGTCGTCCCACGACAGGACGGCATGAGCAGGCGTCACCGCCGCGGCGGCGGGTGACATGGTGTGCAGAACCGGATCCTGGGTCGGGTCGGCGTCCAGTTCGGTCTCCACGCCGGCAGTGCCGCCGGCCGATCCGATCGGCCAGGGTTTCGTCGGATCGGTACCGGGGCCGCGGAGGGCAGTGACGAAGGCTTTGACGGCCCGTCGAACCGCCACGTCGGAATACCCGGCGGCGGCGACCACCCGGACAGCCGTCTGGGCCACGGTGTCCTCCTCCGCGGTGCCTGCGGCGGATCGCAGGCGGGGGACCAGGCCACTGCCGGCCACCGCCACGAGAAGGTCTGCCTCGTGGGGCGCCAGCCGGGGGACGCCGCCGGCGCCCAGGGCCGCCCGCAGCGCCACGGGATCGACCAGGGCGGCGCCGCCGTGGGTAACCGCCACGTGGGTGAGCGCGGCGGGCATCGGGTCACGCGCGGCCATGATCATCGCTCCGGGTCGGCCCAGAACTCGCGCAACTCGGTCCGGTTGGCGGTCAGCGCGGAGAACGTGGCGGAACACAAGATGGACTCCTGGTCGAAGTAGAGGGTGGGCCTGCCCGTGTTCACGCTCTGGAACCGCACCCGCAGGCCCTCGGCACGGGCCCTGGTGCCCATCGGGATGCCCACCTTCGTCCCCGCCCGTTTGTCCACGAACCGCCACGTCAGCTGCCGCACGGTGCCGTCCTTGGCGGAGACCTTGCCGTCGATCAGGCCGTCCCGGGCGTTGCGCATCGCCTCCGGGCCCAGGTATTTGTAGAACAGGCCCACCACTTCGTGGTCGCCGAAGCTGCACGCCACGGCTTCCTGGACGCCCAGCGGAGTCTCCGACGGGCGGCACTGCACCCTGCCGGACTTCAGGTAGATCTCGGCCAGCCGCCGCAGCTCGGGTGCTTGGAAGGCCTTGAGCGGGTCAGCGGCGAAGCCGGGCGTCGCCGCACCGGCAGCAGTGGGCGTTTCCGACGTGCTCGGTGTCGGGTTTGCGGCCGGCAGAGCCGGCGCTGTGGTCGAAGGCCCCGCGGACGCGCTTGGCGTCGCCTGGGCGGCGGTGTCTCCTGCCCCGCCGAACTGGGTCCCCGCCAGGGCGGCGACCGCTGCCACCGCCACGACGGCGCCGGCTCCCACGACCGGACCCACGCGTCTGCGCGAACGGCGCCCCATCGGTGCACCTGCCCCGTGTGGCGGTTGGGCGGACCCCGCGGCCTCCTGCTCAGCCATGTGTCGCGGCAGCAGGCCGCCTGCGCAACCCAGTTGTGTCACCGCCCACCGGGCCGCTTCCGTGTGCATCCCACGGCCGGCTCCCGAGGCCAGGGCCACCGCTTCGTCGAGGGCCGACGGGACCGGCGTCCCGATCTCCAGCGCGCTCCGCAGCCGACCCGGCGCACCGGCTGCGGCCGCCTCCGTGAGCAGGCTGATCTGGTCTTCCGGCAACGGGTCCGTCAGTCCCCGCAGGGCCGCTCCCAGCGCCAGGGGATCGGACAGCGCCTTCGGTCCGAACCGTTCCACCACTGTGTCCAGGGCAGCCAATACTGTGGTCATCGCACCCCTCCAGGGAGAATATCGAGGTATCGACTGGACGCTGTCCAATCTCATTCTGACGGCCACCAGTTCAGCTCAAGCCGCTTCAGCGGCGCTGTAGTGGCCGAGGCGGGGGTAGCGCAGGAGCGGCGGGAGGGCCGGTGAACCAGCAGGCGGAGCAGGTGCCCGGTCCCGGCGTGAGCCTGCTCGGGCCTGTGGTGCTGACCGTCGACGGTGAGCCCGTCGCCCTGGCCGGGGCCCGGCAGCGCGCGCTGCTGGCGGCCCTGACGGCCGCGGCCGGCGCCGCGGTGCCGGCGGACCGGCTGGCCGAGGCGGTGTGGTCCGACACCGGTCAGCCGGCAGCTCGTAGCACCCTGCACGTGCACGTGCATCAGGTGCGGCGGGCCCTCGGCCGGCAGGCCGCCGCGTTGCAGCACGGCCCGGCCGGCTACCGGCTGGTGGCCGCCAGCGACGTGCAGGCCGTCGAGGACGGCCTGCGGCGCGCTCGGGCCGCCGACCGGGCCGGTGACGCCGCGGCCGCCGCTGCCGGGTACCGGTCCGCGCTCGCCCGATGGCGTGGCGAGTTCTGCGCCGACCTGCCGGACCATGAGTACTTCCACGCGGCCCGCACCGTGTACGAGACGGTCCGGCTGGACGCGATGGAGGCCGTGCTGGCCGCGGAGCTGCGCCTGGGGATGCCGGGACTGGTGCCCGAGCTGGAGGACCTGGTGCTGCACCATCCGTTGCGCGAGCGGTTCTGGGGGCACCTGATGGTGGCGCTGTACCGGGACGGCCGGCAGGCCGACGCGCTGGCGGCGTTCCGTCGGGCCCGCCACGTCCTGTCCGCCGAGCTGGGTCTGGATCCGGGGAGCGCCCTGCGCGAGCTGGAGCAGGCGATCCTGGGCCAGGCCGCCACCTCGCAACTGCTGCGGGTGGTCGCCCCTCAGCCGGTCGGGACGGGTCGCCCGGTGTTGACCTGGCTGGACGCTGCTGGTGTGGTCCGCCGCCGGGAGCTGCCGGGGGCCGGTGAGCTGGTGATCGGCCGCGCCGAGGCCGCCGACGTGTTGTTGTCCGGGGACACCGCGGTGTCTCGACGCCACGCCGCCGTCCGGGTGGCGGGCGGGGGCGAGGTCACCGTCGTCGACCTGGGATCGCGCAACGGCACATTTCTGAACGGCGCCCAGCTGGGTCCGTCGGGCGGCACCCAGGTCCGGTCGGGCGACCTGTTGCGCTGCGGCGACACCGTGCTCGCGTTCACCACGCCGGCGCAGCAGGGAGCGGCGGCGAGTGACGGGCTGCTGCTGCCGACCCGCACCGGCGCTGCGACGCCCCTGGTCCACGTGGCACTCGGCTCGGCGGCCGGCCCACAGACCCCGGCTGCCACCGGGCAGGGCGACCACGAGTGACCGGACGCCGTCCCGCGCGACGTGGTCCTCCCATTGTGTTGCGCAGGCGAGCCCGGCCACCAGCAGATGCAGATGCATCTCGACATCGAGGTGCCGGATCTGGATCGGGCGGTGGGCGCGGCCGGCCGCAGGACACGGTACGGGTCATGCTCGACCCCGCCGGCCACCCGTTCTGCCTGTACGTCGACACGAGCGCCGCGTGATCGTGCACGTCCTGATTCCGACGCTGTAGGAGTTACGACCGTTCGGTTGTCAGGCTCGGGCTGCGCCGGATCATGAGCGCATGACGACGTTCATCGCTCAGCTCAGCGACTCGCACATCACCACCGGGCCGCTCGGGGCGGGGCCCGCCGCCGGACTTCAGCTCGCTCTCGCCCGCATCATGGGCCTTGACCCGCGCCCGGACTGCGTCGTCATCACCGGAGATCTCACCGATCACGGCCGGCCCGACGAGTATGCGGCGCTGCGGGAGATCATCGGCGATTTTCCGCTGCCGCTGCACCTGACGACCGGCAACCACGACTGCCGGCAGCCGCTGCTCCGGGAGTTCGGCGGCGAGGCGCACTACGCGGTCGAGTATCCGGAGTTCACCCTCGTCGCCCTGGACTCGCTGATCGAGGGCTCGCCCGCCGGCCGGCTCGGTGCCGCGCAGTTGTCCTGGCTCGACGGCGTGCTGGGCCAGCGGCCGCAGGTGCCGGCCCTGATCGGGCTGCACCATCCGCCGATGCCGGTCGGCATCAAGTTCCTGGACGGGATGCGGCTGCTCGACGGCGACGACCTGCGGGAGGTCGTGGCCGCGCACCGCAACGTGGCCCGGGTGATGGCCGGGCACGTGCACCGGCCCATCACGGCCGCCTTCGCCGGCAGCGTGCTCACCGTCGCGCCCAGCCTGTGGCGGCAGACCGGGTTGCTGCTCAGCTCCGACGCGCCCCCGGGTTACCTGGCCGAACCCACCGGTTTCCTGCTCCACATGATCGACGGTGACGATTGCGTGACGCACACCGTGCAGGTCAGTCATGCCGCCGCCCTGCTCGGCGCATACTGATGCCCGCTCGGCGCACGGGATCAAGTTATGTCGTACCCCGGGGATAGGTTAGGTGGGCGGCGAGAGGGGCTGATCATGATCGACCATGTAGTGCTCGGAGTGCACCACCTCGATGACAGCCGGCATTTCTACGAGCACGCGCTCCGGCCGCTCGGCATCAAGGTCGTCGTGCAGGAGGCCAAGCTGGTCGGCTTCGGCGACGACAGCGGCAAGCCGTTCTTCTGGCTGGCCCTGCGCGAGCCCTCACATCGGGTGCACGTGGCCTTCACCGCCGCCGACCGGGCCGCGGTTGATGCCTTCCACGCCGCCGCGCTGCACGCCGGCGGGGTCGACAACGGCCCGCCCGGCCCGCGCCCGGAATACCACGAGAACTACTACGCCGCCTTCGCGTTCGACGCCGACGGCAACAACATCGAGGCGGTCTGCCACCGCCCGGCCTGACTGGTTTTTCCGGTACGGCGGGTCTCGCTACTTTTGGGTGGTATCCCTGGAGTTGTCTCCAGGAGGTGACAGTCATGCCGGCACCCCTGCCCAGCAACGAAGCCGACCGGCTCGCCGCTCTCTACGAACTGCACGTGCTCGACACCGCGCCCGAGACCGACTTCGACGACATCGTCAAGCTCGCCTCGACGGTCTGTGACGTGCCGATGTCGTTGGTCAGCCTCATCGACATCGACCGCCAGTGGTTCAAGGCCAAGATCGGCACCGACCTCACCGAGACCCCGCGGGACATGTCCTTCTGCGGCCACGCGATCCTCGGCAAGGACGTGCTCATGGTGCCGGACACCTGGGAGGATCCGCGGTTCGCCGACAATCCGGCGGTCACGCTGGACGGCGGGGTCCGCTTCTACGCGGGGGCACCACTGATCACCAGTGACGGCTTCGCGCTGGGCACGCTCTGCGTCATCGACTCCCGGCCCCGCCGGCTCGACAACGAGCAGGTGCAGGCGCTGCGGGCGCTGGCCCGGCAGGTGACCTCCCAGCTCGAACTGCGCCGGTACGCGAGCGCGCTGGTCAACACCACCGCCCGCCTGCAGGAGCTGGAACGCCGCAAGGACGACATCGCCGGGCTGGTGGACGGCCAGCTGCGCGCCCCGCTGCGGCTGATGCGGTCGTACCTGGCGGATCTCGGCAACACCGGCCGCCACGACCCCGAGCTGGCCGAGCTGGTCGGGCGCGCCACCGCGGCACACGTCCGCGGGTTCAGCGACCTGCTGGACCATCTGGCGTCGATGGCCGAGGCCGGCCACGGCGCGGACAGCCTGCACATGCGCGAGATCGACCTGACCCGGCTGACCCAGCGGGCCGTCGAGGCGGTCCGGCCGATCGCGGCGACCAAGCAGATCTGGATCCTCAACCAGGCCGGCGGGCCGTCGCTGCCGATCATCGCCGATCCCGTACGGCTGGAGCAGGTCCTCATGCACCTGCTGTTCGCGGCGGTCAAGTACACACCGCGGGGTGGCCGGGTCCGGGTCGGCACCGACATCGAGTCCGGCCCGACCGTCCGGCTCGACGACATGGACATGCCGGACGGGCTGCGCCCGGACCTGTTCCCGCACCTCTACTACGGCGCGATCGCGAACCCGACCGCCGTGCAGGGCCCGGACCAGGGCCTGTCCGTGGCCAAGCGGATCCTGGACGCCCACCACGCGACGGTGGCGCTCTCCGACCGGCCCGGCGACGGCACGTCCCTGCACCTGGTGTTCCCGTTCGCGGAACGCGAGCTGGCCACCGCCTGAGCGGCGCCGCACCGCAGGGGTCCCGCACCCGCCCGGCTGCAGTTCGGGCGGGTGCGGGACCTTCTCACACCCCGCGCGTGAACACGGGGCCGGAACCGCCGCCCGGGGGCGAGCCGGCCGACGGCAGGTCCTCGTCGGTGTCCGGTGGCAGCGCCTGGCTGGGCACCGGGGGGCGGGCCGTGGCCCGGCCGGCTGCCGGGTGGGCCGGGTCGGTGACCTGGCCCAGCACCGGCGGCCAGGTGTCGACGGCCGGGGCGACGCCGTGGCCGGGTCCGGGTGGGGTCGAGGGGATCATCGGGGCCTCCGCGGCGGGGGTGCGCGCGCCGGTGAGCCCGGCGCGGTGCAGTTTGTGCCAGCGCAGCCGGGCGCCGGTCATGGCGGTCACCGCGGACTGGATCAGCACCAGGTACATGAGCTGCCGGTACGCGAACTGCTGCAGCGGCAGCCGCCAGAGCGGGCGCATCGACTCGTGGTCGAAGCGGAACGCCACGGCCGCGGTGAGCAGCTGCAGGGCCAGCATCAGCCCCCAGGCGACCACGGTCGCGCTCAGCTCCCAGAACACCAGGCCGTACAGCAGCATGATGTCGACGACCGGGGCCAGCAGCGGCAGCGCCACCCCGAACAGGGTCAGGAACGGCAGCCCGACCCGGCCGAAGCGCCCGGAGGCGCCGGAGTCGGTCAGCGCCTTGCGGTGCTTCCACATCGCCTGCATGGTCCCGTAGCTCCACCGGTAGCGCTGGCGGTAGAGCTGCTCCAGCGTTGTCGGCGCCTCGGTCCAGGCCCGGGCTTTCTCCTCGTAGACGACCCGCCAGCCGGCCCGGCACAGCGCCATCGTCACGTCGGTGTCCTCGGCCAGGGTCTCGTCGCTGACCCCGCCGACCTCGGCCAGCGCCGAGCGGCGGAACGCGCCGATCGCCCCGGGCACGGTCGGCATGATGTTCAGCACCTCGTACAGCCGGCGGTCGAGGTTGAAGCCGATCACGTACTCGATGTGCTGCCAGGCCGCGACCAGCGTCTGCCGGTTGCCGACCTTGACGTTGCCGGCCACCGCGCCCACCGTCGGGTCGGCGAACGGCTGCACCAGCATCCGGATCGAGTCCGGCTCGAAGATGGTGTCGCCGTCGACGGTGACGATGAGGTCGTGCCGGGCGAGCGCGACGCCGGTGTTGAGCGCGTTCGGCTTGCCGCCGTTGGGCACCCGGATGACCCGCACGCCTGCCAGGCCGAGCCGCTCGACGATGCCGGCGGTGCCGTCGGTGGAGCCGTCGTCGACGACCACCACCTCGATCTCCGGGTAGTCGCCGCCGGCCAGCGACCGGACGGCGGCCTCGATGCCCTCCTTCTCGTTGTAGGCGGGCACGATGACCGAGACCGGTTCGGTGACCGGCGGGCCCCAGCTCCAGCCGGGCTTGCGGCGCTGCCGGGCGTGCCGGGTGGCGAGCACCAGCAACAACGCGGTACGCCCGATGGTCAGCAGCCCGACCACCAGGAACAAGCCGGCCAGGCCCCAGACCAGGCCGTCGGCCAGCCGTACGGTCCACAGCAGCCCCGCCCCGCGCAGCCGGTCGGTCGAGCTGGCCTCGGGGTTGACCGGCAGCATCGGCACCGCCGCGGCGGCCGCGTCCTGCTGCTCGGCGATCGACAGGTTCAGGCCCTCGGTGACGGTGGTGAACCGGTAGCCGCGCTCCTTCATCATCGGGATGAACGCCTTCAGGGCGGCCAGGGTCTGCGAACGCTCGCCGCCGGCGTCGTGGAACAGGATGACCGCAGAGGTGTCGCCGGGCGGGGTGGCGTTGCGGATGATCTGCGCGACGCCGGGCCGCTGCCAGTCCTCGCTGTCCCGGTCGTTGACCACGACCAGGTAGCCCTGCCGGCCGGCCTGCTTGATGATCTTCCAGTTCACCTCGTCGATGGCCTGTGGCTTCGACGAGTACGGGAACCGCACCAGGTTGGTGTGCACGTTCGCGGCCCGGGCGACGGCCACCTGGGTCTGCGACATCTCGAGGTCCCGCCGCCACGGTGCGAGCCGCTGCATGTTCGGGTGGGTGAACGTGTGCAGGCCCAGCTCGTTGCCGTCCGCGGTGATCTTCCGGGTCAGCTCCGGGTTGCGGGCCACCTCGGAGCCGACGACGAAGAACGTGCCGTGGGCGTCGTTCTCCCGGAGCACCTCGAGGACCTTCGGCGTCCACTCCGGGTCCGGGCCGTCGTCGAAGGTCAGCGCGATGGTGCGCGCGGGCAGCCGGTTCGAGCTCTCCTGGCCGCCGGTGGTGTTGATGATCGGCCCGCCGCTGCGGATGGCGGCCGGCACGCCGGCCTGGTCACCGACCTCGGACTCCAGGTGGTCGCCGGTGAACTCGGCGTTGATGTACGCCTGGACCACCAGCACGCCGACGAACAGGCTGATCAGCAGCGTGCCGAGCAGGACCCGGGGCCGGGGCAGCAGGCGGCGCCGGGTGCGGCCGCGCCGGACCGGCGGCGTGGTCATGGGGCGTCACCGGCGGCGGCTTGGGGCTCCGGCTCGGCCGGCGGCTCGGGGTCCGTGGCGGGTGCGGCGGGCGCGGCGGCCGGCTTCGCCTCGGCGGGTTTCGGTGCGGCGGGCTCGGGCCTGGCCGGCGTCACCGCCGGCGGCCAGGGCTCGACCGGTTCCTGGGGCTCGACCGGCGCCGCGGTCGACCCGCCGCCCACCGCGCCGCCACCGCCCTGGCCGCCTCCGCCGCCCGGGATCGGCGGTGGCGACGGGGCCACCGGCGGCAGCGTGGTCTCCGACTCCGACGGCGACGGCGTGCCGCTGGACACCGGTGGCTTGGTGTCCGTCGACTCGACCGGCTTGGCGGAGGTCGGCGAGGGCTTGGCCGAGGGCGTCGGTGACGGCCGGGTGCCGGCGGAGCGCGGCGTGCCGGCCCCCGCCTCGCGGGGCCGGGTGACCGGCGCGCCCCGCGTCGGGAACGCCTCGAGGATGGGCTGGGTGGCCGCCCGGGTGACCACCGGTTCCGGGGTCGGGCTCGGCCGGGCCACGACCACGGCCTCCTCGTTGTTGTCGTCCGCGAGGTCCGGCAGGGGCAGCACAGCGCTCGAGCTGACCGGCCCGCCGGCCAGGCTGACGCTGACGAGTCCGCCGTAGACCATGCAGAGGGCACCGAAGCCGTACGCGACCTTTCGCAGCATGCGCCGGCGGCGTCCGGTCGAGTCCACGAACACCGGCGAGGGGTGCGCGACGACGATCACCTCGGTGTCAGGCATGTCGACGTCGGCAATTGGCGGGTTATGGGGCTCCTGCAATGTCACGTCGCGAGCTTAGAAAGATCTACGGCGATCTTGGTCGGCGTCATTCGACCTGATGACCACCGAACGTGGACCGGAATCAACCGAAACGGTGAGGTCTCACGTTTGACCTGCTGGCGAGCGTGTGCGCGGGATATTTCGGGCCGCCGCTGACCTGCGGACAATCGTTCGGGAGGCAAAGGTTACGTCTATTTGCGCTACGGCTTGGTGTCGTATTACCGACCGACCCGGACGCGATTATCTGAATGGCTTTCACCAGGGGATAAGTGGCTTTAAAAACAATATACCCTTATGACCGTTTTGCTCTTCAGGACACGACGTACGCGCCTGGTCACAGTCTGACGACGGGCCGCGACAATTTTCCCGATAACTGAGTCAGTCCACCCGTTGTGTCCGCCATCGGCGGTCGTTAAGCTTCTTCATGCGCGCCTCTATCGCCCGCTTCCCCCGTGGCAGGCGATCGGGGCGCGCACCTACTTTCACGAGAAACGCCCGCCGCTCCTCGAGCGACGGGCGTTTCCGCGTTTCCGGGGCTCTCCGGCCCGGTCAGATCCAGCGGCTGCCCAGCCACATCCGCGCCGACCAGTCGCTGTAGGGGATCAGCTGGCCCACGAAGATCGGATGGAAGTACGCGAAGCAGAGCGCCACCAGCAGCACGTAGACGCCGGCCACGACGGTGCCGACCAGCTGCCGGTCGGTGCGTCCCGGGCCCGCCACGATCCCGGCCGGTGGCGTCATGATGGCGCCCAGTGTGTACACCACGGCCAGGATCAGGAACGGCAGCGCCGGCAGCACGTAGAACGCGAACATCGTGCGCCCGTCGGCCACCGCGAAGTAGAACCACGGCAGCAGGCCGGCCACCACGCCGGTGCCGATGGCGAACGCGCGCCAGTCCCGCCGCGCGATGCCGAACCAGACCAGCGCGCCCAGCGCCGGCAGGAACGACCACCACAGGATCGGCGTGCCCAGCAGCAGGATCTCCGCGGCGCAGCTCGGCGCCCCGCAGCTGCCGTTGCCGTTCCAGTAGAAGGCCACCGGGCGGCCCAGCAGCAGCCACTGCCAGGGCCACGACTGGTACACATGCCGGTCGGTCAGGCCGCTGTGGAAGTTGTACGCCTCCGAGTGGTAGTGCAGCAGGTTGATCAGCGCGCCCAGCACCGGCGGTTCGCGGTGGCCGTTCGCCTCCTGCCAGTGCCGGAAGTAGCCGGTGTCGGTGACGAACCAGCCGGTCCAGGTGGCCAGGTAGAAGACGAACGTCAGCACGAGGCTGAGCACCAGGTAGCCGAGGTCGCCGAGCAGGCCGCTGAGCACGGGCCGGCGCACGCCCGCCGAGCGCCGCGCCTGGATCCGCCAGACCAGCACCAGCAGGCCGAAGAACGGCGCGAAGAACAGCGCGCTCCACTTCACCCCGCAGGCCAGGCCGAAGAGCATGCCCGCGGTGAGCAGCCACCAGGGCACGATGCGGGGCAGCCCGCGCGCATTCGCCGGGTCGTAGCCGCGCTCCAGCGCCCGCCGCCAGCGCCGGCGGTAGTGGTCGCGGTCCAGCACCAGCGCCGCGAAGGCCGCCAGGATGAACAGCCCCAGGAAGATGTCGAGCAGCGACGTGCGGGACAGCACCAGCTGGAAGCCGTCCAGCGTCATCAGCAGGCCCGCGATCCCGGCCAGCACGATCGAGTGGAACAGCCGGTAGGCGACCCGGATCAGGATCAGGATCATCAGCGTGCCGGCGATCGCGCCGGAGATCCGCCAGCCCAGCTCGTTGTTGCCGAACGCCTTCTCGCCGAGCGCGATCAGCCACTTGCCCAGCGGTGGATGCACCACGTACGCCGGGCCGTTGGTCTTCTCGTCCCACTCCACGCCGTACTGCAACATGTCCCAGGCGTCGGTCGGGTAGTAGACCTCGTCGAAGACGTAGCCCTTGGGCCGGTCCAGCCCGACCAGCCGCAGGATCGCCGCGATCCCCACGATCACCGCGGTGACCAGCCACGAGTACGGGTTCCACCAGCTGTCGAGCGTCGCCAGCCGGCGCCGCACCGCCTCGGGCACGCCGCCGGCGCCGCCGGTCGCCGGGGGTTCCGAGGGCTCGTCCGGGGGGACGTCTCTGCTGATCGCTGTCTCAGCTGTCGCCGAAGTCACCCCGCGATCGTAGGCCGCGGGACAAGTCCACGGCGCCCGGTGCCCGCGCGTCGTCGTGTGATGGACTTCCCGGGTGACGGAGACGGGTACGGGCCGGGTCGTACTGGTCGGCGCGCCGCTGGGCAACATCGGTGACGCGTCCGCCCGGCTGCGGGAGGTGCTGACGGGCGCCGACGTGGTGGCCGCCGAGGACACCCGCCGGCTGTTACGGCTGGCCCGGGACCTGGAGGTCACCGTCACCGGGCGCATCGTGTCGTACTTCGAGGGCAACGAGGAGCGCCGTACCCCCGATCTGGTCGACGCGCTGCGGGCCGGCAAGGTCGTCGCGGTGGTCACCGACGGCGGCATGCCGAGCGTCTCCGACCCCGGCTACCGGCTGGTCCGGGCCGCCCTGGACGCCGGCTTCCCGGTCACCGCCGCGCCCGGGCCCAGCGCCGTGACCACCGCGCTGGCGCTGTCCGGGCTGCCCAGCGACCGGTTCTGCTTCGAGGGTTTCCTGCCGCGCACCGGCTCGGGCCGCCGGTCCCGGCTGCGCGAGCTGGCCGCCGAGCCGCGCACGCTGGTCTTCTTCGAGGCGCCGCACCGGATCACCGCGGCGCTGACCGACCTGGCGGCGACCTTCGGCGCCGAACGCGAGGCGGCGGTCTGCCGCGAGCTGACCAAGACCTACGAGGAGATCCGCCGCGGCCCGCTGGGCGAGCTGGTGGCCTGGTCGGCCGAGACCGGGCCGCGCGGGGAGATCACCGTGGTGGTGGCGGGCGCGCCCGCCGGGCCGGCCGAGCGGCCGGCCGACGCGGACCTGCGCGCGGCCGTCGCTGAGCGCGAGGCCGCCGGCGCCTCCCGCCGGGACGCGGTGCAGGCCGTGGCCGACGCGTACGGGCTGCGCAAGCGCGAGGTGTACGCGCTCGTGCACACCGCCCCGTAGAGCGGCTCAGAAGGCGACGGCGAGGAACCCGGCGAGCAGCACGAGCGGCCCGGCCAGGCTGGCCAGCAGCGCGCCGCGCCGGGCCGGGATCGAGTCCAGCCGCCGCGCCCCGGTCAGCCCCGCGATGCCCAGCCCGCAGAGCAGCACCAGCACGAAGCTCAGCGCCCAGCGCAGGTGCATCAGCAGGCCGGTGCTGCCCACGTACGCCTGCCGGCTGTCGCTGCTGACCATTCGCGCCGGTGAGCTCATCCCGGGGGCGCTGCGGTCGGGCTCGACGCCGAACAGCGCGAGGGCGTACACCCGGTAGGCGCCGTCGGCGGGGACGAACCGGCCGGTGCAGCGCTGGGTGACGCCGGCGCCGGTGCAGCGCTCGACGGTCGCCGAGCCCCGGTCGCCGTGCCCGACGGCGAGCCAGAACGGCTCCGCGCCGACCCAGGCGAAGAACGCGGCGACCAGCGCGAGGGCGAGCATCGCGAACAGCCCGGTGGCGGGCCGGCGGGGCGGGCGGGCGCGGCGGCGGGACGGGCGCCCGGTGGTGGCGGGCTGCTCGCGGGTCTCCGGGGGCGGCGGCCACGTGTGCGCGCGGCGTTCCTCCTCGGCCTTCCAGAAGGGCGAGGTCTCCAGCAGGGCGGCGGTGCGCTCCTGGCGTACCCGGTCCTGCAGGGCCCGGTCGGCGCGGGCGGGGTCCGGCCGGCCGCGGCCCGGCCGGGGCGGCCCGGCGGGCGTCTGGCCGGGCACGGCGGTGCGGTCCAGCGCGACGGTCGGCCGGTTGCGCTCGGGCTCCGGCAGCACCATCACATCCGGTACGGCCGCGACCGGCTCGGGAACCGGCGTCGCCTCGGGAACCGGCGTCGCCTCGGGCACGGGCGCCGTCGAGGGGACAGGCGCCGTCTTGGCGGCGGGCGCCGTCTTGGCTGGGGCCGCCGTCTTGACGGGAGCCACCTCGGCAATGCGGGTCGCCTCAGCGCGGGTCGCCTCGGCGCGGGTCGCCTCGGCGCGGGTCGCCTCAGTGTGGGTCGCCTCGGCGCGGGCCGTCTCCGTGTGGAGCGGCTCGGCTGCGCGGGTCCGGCTGCGGGCGGCGTACACGGTGCCCTGGCCGGCGGTGTTGAACCGTTCGGCGTCCACCCGGTCGTGGTCCTGCTCGACGGCCTTGCCGTCGCCGGGCTGGGCGTGCCGCGGCTGCTTCTCGGTGGGCTTCGCCACCTTCAGCTCCGCCACCGGCGGATGGCCGGGGACCGTGGGCGCGGCGGCCTTCGGCGGTTCGCCGGTCAGGGCCGCGAGCACGTCCTGGCCGCCCGCCCGGTGCGCCTCGGCGGCCGCGCCGGTGTGCTGGGCCGGCTGCGGCGTCTCGAGGGTGGGTGCCGGGGCGGCCCGGCGGCGTGTGCCGCGTGACCGCTCGGCGGCCTGGTCCGGCTCGTCGGCCCGCCACCAGGGCGAGGCCGGGTCGGCGTGCGACCACGGGGTGCCGTCGTCGCGCGGTGTTTCCCCAGGCTGTGGCGCGTCACCCGTCATGGTTCCCATTGGACTACGGCGGTCCGCGGCGATCAGGGAGATGATGGGGCGTGTCGGGACAAAAAGGGCGGGCTGCCCGCCGTCCGCGGGGGTCACTACGCTTAGGCACCATGAGTCACGTTCTTGCCGCGGTCGCCTGGCCCTACGCCAACGGCCCGCGCCACATCGGTCACGTCTCCGGCTTCGGGGTGCCCTCCGACGTTTTCAGCCGGTACATGCGGATGTCCGGCCACGACGTGCTCATGGTGTCGGGCACCGATGAGCACGGCACGCCGATCCAGGTCCAGGCCGACGCCGACGGGGTGACGCCCCGGGAGCTCGCCGACCGCTACAACCGGGTGATCGTCGAGGACCTGCACGGCCTCGGGCTGTCCTACGACCTGTTCACCCGCACCACCACCCGCAACCACTACGCGGTCGTGCAGGAGCTGTTCACCGGCCTGCACGACAACGGCTACATCGTCGCCAAGACCACACTCGGCGCGATCTCGCCGTCGACCGGCCGCACCCTGCCGGACCGCTACATCGAGGGCACCTGCCCCATCTGCGGATACGAGAGCGCCCGCGGCGACCAGTGCGACAACTGCGGCAACCAGCTCGACCCGGAGCAGCTGATCAACCCCCGCTCCCGGATCAACGGCGAGACCCCGCAGTTCGTCGAGACCGAGCACTTCTTCCTGGACCTGCCGGCCTTCGCCGAGTCGCTGGGCACCTGGCTGGACGCCCGCGAGGGCTGGCGCCCCAACGTGCTCAAGTTCTCCCGCAACCTGCTCGACGACCTGCAGCCCCGGGCGATCACCCGGGACCTGGAGTGGGGCATCCCGATCCCGCTGGACGGCTGGCGCGACCGGCCCGACAAGCGCATCTACGTATGGTTCGACGCGGTCATCGGCTACCTGTCCGCCTCGATCGAGTGGGCCCGCCGCTCCGGCGACCCGGAGGCCTGGCGGCAGTGGTGGTCGGCCGACGCCCAGGGCAAGGACGCGCTCGGTTACTACTTCATGGGCAAGGACAACATCGTCTTCCACTCGGTGATCTGGCCGTCGCTGCTGCTCGGCTACTCGGGCTCGGGCGACAAGGGCGGCGCGCCGGGCTCGCTGGGCGGGCTCAACCTGCCCACCGAGGTGGTCTCCAGCGAATACCTGACGATGGAGGGCAAGAAGTTCTCCTCCTCGCGCAAGGTCGTCATCTACGTCCGCGACTTCCTGGAGCGCTACGACGCCGACGCGCTGCGCTACTTCATCGCCGCCGCCGGCCCGGAGTCCAACGACACCGACTTCACCTGGGCCGAGTTCGTCCGCCGCAACAACGACGAGCTGGTGGCCGGCTGGGGCAACCTGGTCAACCGGTCGATCTCGATGGCCGCGAAGAACTTCGGGGCGATCCCGCCCTCGGTCGATCCCACCGCCGAGGACCAGGCGCTGCTCGACACGGTCCGGGCCGGCTTCGCCTCGGTCGGTGAGCTGATCGGCAAGCACCGGCAGAAGGCGGCGATCGGCGAGGCCATGCGGCTGGTCGCCGAGGCCAACAAGTACCTGTCCGACCAGGCGCCGTGGAAGCTCAAGGACGAGGCCGTCAAGCCGCGGATGGGCACCGTCCTGGCGACCGCGCTGCAGGCGATCAGCGACCTGAACACGCTGCTGACGCCGTTCCTGCCGCACTCCGCGCAGCGGGTGCACGAGCTGCTCGGCGGCACCGGCGTGCACGCGCCGATGCCGTCGATCGTCGAGGTCGACGACCTCGACGGCGGCCCGGGCTACCCGGTGCTCACCGGCGACTACACCGTCGGCGCCAAGTGGGAGTCGGTGCCGCTGGTGGCCGGCACCCCGCTGGCCGCGCCCAAGCCGGTCTTCCGCAAGCTCGACCCCTCGGTGGTCGAGGAGGAGCTGGAGCGCCTCGGCTCCTGATCGATCCACGGCGATAAACCGGATTGATCTCTTTCGTGGTCGTCGGGTACCTTCAGCGCGAACCACGGGGGATACGCAAGCGTTTCATCGGTACGGCAGCGTTCTGACGTAGCTGCCGTACCGATGACGTGTCTCCTTCGGGGTGCGGAACCCCCTCGAAGGAGCTTGATGAACCCACGCCTCACCCGCCCGCTGCTGGCCGTCGCCGTCACCGGCGCACTGCTGACCGGCGGCAGCCTGGTCGGCGCGCCCGCGTCCGCCGACCCGGGCGTCACGCACACGCTCCCGCCGGAGGCAGCGGCCCTGCTGGACGACCCGGCGCCGGGCCCGACCGCCACCACCGCCGAGCCGACGCCCGAGCCGACCGCGACGACCGAGCCGACCGCGACGCCCGAGCCGACGCCGGAGCCGACCGCGACGACGGAGCCCACGCCGACGCCGACGGTGCCCACGGACCCGGACCCGGCTGACACGGTCGCCCCGGCCGGCCGGTTCACGCTGAACTCCGCGGCGCTCTGGATCGGCCAGTCGGTCAGCCTCGTCCAGGGCGCGGTCACCGACGACACCAGCGCCCCGGACCAGATCACCCGCGTCGCGGCCTGGGGTGACGGCACGTCGAGCACGCTGGCGGCGGACACGGCCACGTACGCGCACAAGTACCCGAAGAACGGCAAGTTCACGGTCACGGTGACCTACCGTGACGCCGCCGGCAACACCAGCAGTGCCGCCTCCGTGGTCACCGTCACGACGCCGGGCGCGTTCAAGCTCAGCAAGACCACGGTCTGGTCGAACGAGTCGTTCACCGTCACGTTCTCGAAGGTCCCGGCCGGCACCACGAAGATTGTCTTCGACCAGGGCGACGGCTACATCGCGACGTTGACGGGTAAGAACCAGACCTCGCGGATGTACCTCGACACCGATGAGGACGGCGGCAAGATCTCGGGCGCCGTGTCGCTCCGGGCGACCTTCCACAACCGGTACGGCGCCTCGTCGGCTTTCGTGATCGGCAAGGTCACCGTCAAGCGGGACAGCTGGAAGCCCGTCACCACGGTCAAGAAGCCGAAGAGCAGCAACCGGATCAAGTCCTGGAAGTACGCCACCGGCACGGCCAAGGACAAGGGATCCGGGGTGTACCGCGTCGCGGTGTACGCCTCCCGGCTCACCGGCAGCAAGTTCTACTGCTACAGCGCCAAGAACACCTGGAAGCGGGTCACCAGCGACGCCCAGGCCGACAAGTACTGCGTGCCGCACTACGTGAAGGCCAAGAAGGGCAAGTGGACCCTGCGGCTGAAGGGCGTGGCCAAGGGCACCCTGTGGGTCGACGCCGCGACCCAGGACGTGTCCGCGAACTGGGGCAAGTTCAAGACGGTCAAGGTCAAGATCACCCGGAGCTGACCGGGAGCGCGCCGGCCACCCGCCGCCTACAGCTGGTACGGCAGCTCGGCGATGTGGTGGTCGGCCAGCTCGCGCAGCGGCGCCCACACCTCGTAGACGCCGCGTTCGTAGCAGCGCGCCCCGACCGCGGACACCGCGTCCGCGTCGGGGTGCACCAGCCGCAGCCGCGCCCAGCTGTCGTCGCGTTGCAGCACCCAGCACGGCACCGCGCGCCACACCGCCTGCTCGGCCCGGCGGCTCAGCGTGGTCACCGGGTAGCGGGCGGCCCGGGTCAGCGCCCGCACCCGGAACTCCTCCGGCGGGTCGGCCACCGCCTGGTACTCGTGCTCGTTGATCCGCCCCACCAGCCGCGCCGAGCCGGCGTCGGTGCACGGCACGTACTCGCGGTCCGGGCTCACCCCGGGCAGCCCGTCCAGCAGGTGCCGCCAGCGCGGGCCGGCCAGCCGCAGCCAGCCGTGCTGCTCCGGCTGGTAGGTGTAGAGCACCACCTCGTCGCCGGTGCCCGGATAGGCCAGCAGCTGCGCGTTCGCCGGCAGCGGCAGGTCGGCGAAGCCCGCGGTGACGAACTCCGGGATCAGGTCGTCGGTGCTGGGCGTGAACCCGGTGCCCAGCACCATCGGGCCGATCCGGGAGTGGGCCGGCAACGCGGTCAGACCTTGCTGGACCTCGCCCATCGGGATCTCGTAGTCGCTCGGGTCGACCGCGCGCCAGCGCAGCGCGTACGTCACCGCCGGGTCGCCGGCGCCGTCGGTGCGCAGCAGCGCCAGCTCGGTGGGCAGCCGCAGGTGGGCGATGTCGCAGGCGCGGTAGCAGAAGCCGTACGGCAGCCAGCCGGCCAGGTGACCGGCGAGCTGGGCCGCGGAGAGCACTTTGGTCATCCGGGTGCCCCGGCGCACCGCCGCGGTGGCCCGGATCCGGTGCAGCACCGCGTCGTCCCGGTGCCCCGCGGACTGGCTCATCGACTGGACCCGGTCCCAGGTCAGGTCGCGGCGCAGCGGGGCCAGCAGGGGAGGTTCGAGAGGATCGGCACCGACCTCGGTGTCCTCACCGGTCACGGTCACGGGTGCAACTTAGGCCCTGCGGGTGGATTCGAAATGAACGCGAGGTTACCCGCCGTCCTGTGTGATCCTGGACGGCGATGAACAGTTCTCAGCCCACCGAGTCACGCAAGGCCCGGGCCGCCCGGCGCGCCGGCGAGTTCCCGCCCGCGCCCGAGCCGCTGGCCGTACCGGTCTTCGACAGCCATACCCATCTCGACATCACCGTGCACGAGGCCGGGGTGCCCGGCGGCGCCGCCGGCGACGACCCGGTCGAGGCCCTGATCGACGCCGCCGCGAAGTCCGGAGTGGACCGGCTGCTCCAGATCGGCGTCGACGTGGCGTCCTCGCAGTGGGGCGCCGAGCTGGCCGCCCGGCACCCGGCGGTGCTCGCGACCGTGGCCCTGCACCCGAACGAGGCGCCAAGGCTGTCCGATCTCGACGAGGCGCTGCGCCGGATCGAGGCGCTGGCCGCCCTGCCCCGGGTCCGCGGCCTCGGCGAGACCGGCCTGGACACGTTCCGCACCGGCGAGGACGGCCGGGCCGCCCAGGAGCTCAGCTTCCGGGCGCACATCGGCTTCGCCAAGCGGTACGCCAAACCGCTGATCATCCACGACCGGGAGGCGCACGCGGACGTGCTGCGGGTGCTCGATGAGGAGGGCGCGCCCGACGTTGTGGTGCTGCACTGCTTCTCCGGTGACGCGGAGTTCGCCGCGGAGTGCGTACGCCGGGGGTATCTGCTCAGCTTCGCCGGGACGGTCACCTTCGCCGGCGCGGTCCAGCTGCGGGCGGCGGCGGCGCTCACCCCGCCGGAGCAGGTGCTGGTCGAGACCGACGCGCCGTACCTGACGCCGGTGCCGTACCGGGGGCGGCCCAACGCGTCGTACCTGATCCCGCTGACCATGCGGGCGCTGGCCGAGGCGAACGGCACCGACCTGGACGCGCTCTGCGCGGCCGTCTCGGCCACCGGCGAGCGGGTCTTCGGCCCCTGGCGCTGATCAGGCCAGCGGGTATGCGGCGCAGTCCAGCTGCTCGCCCAGCCCGCCCAGCAGCTTCGCGAACGCCGTGGGCGCCGCGGCCAGCGGACCCCGGGAGACGAACCGGACCGCCCAGCGGTGCCCCGGCGCCACGTTGAAGATGCGGTGGCGCACCAGCGAGCCGCGCTCGTGCGGCTCGACCCCGGTGACGCCGCGGTACCACCACTCGCCCTGCTCGGTGATCGAGCGGGCGGCCCGGTCGAGGGTCACCGTGATCGTGCTGCCCTCGCGCACCACGGTGAACTCGTCACCGCGGGACGGGACCGCCGAGCCGGTGGCCGCCAGCGGCGAGCGCCCGCCCGGCCGGGCGTCGAGCAGCACCCCGGCGACCTCGTCCGGGGCGGCTTCCACCACCCCGCGCAGCTCGAGCAGCTCGGTCATGACCTCGTTCTACCGTGTCCGGGCCACCCGCCGCTGCCCCGTGCCGCCGCGTCACTCCCCGGCGGCCGTAGGCTCTGACCTCATGGCTGACGCACTGCTCGGCCCGGCGGAGATCCGGGAGCTGGCCGCGCGCCTCGGCGTCGCGCCGACCAAGAAGCTCGGCCAGAACTTCGTGCACGACCCCAACACGGTCCGCCGGATCGTCGCCGCAGCGGCCCTGACCAGCGACGACGTGGTGCTGGAGGTGGGGCCCGGGCTGGGCTCGCTGACCCTGGGACTGCTCGGCGCGGCCGCCCACGTGCACGCCGTCGAGCTGGACCCGGTGCTGGCCGCCGCGCTGCCGGAGACGGTGGCCGCCCGCGCCGATGTCGGCAAGCTGACCGTGCACCACGCCGACGCGCTGCGCGTCCGGGCAGCCGAGCTTGCCCCCGCGCCGACCACGCTGGTCGCGAACCTGCCGTACAACGTGGCGGTGCCGGTCGTGCTGCACCTGCTCGCCGAGCTGCCGACCCTGCGCGGCGGCCTGGTGATGGTGCAGAAGGAGGTCGCCGACCGGCTGGTCGCCGGTCCCGGCTCGAAGGTGTACGGCGTCCCGTCGGTCAAGCTCGCCTGGTACGCCGCGGCCCGCGCCGCCGGCAAGGTCCCGCCCGCGGTGTTCTGGCCGGTCCCCAACGTCGACTCCGGGCTGGTGTCGTTCACCGCACGCACCCCGCCCGCCGGCGCCGACCGGCGCACCGTCTTCCAGGTGATCGACGCGGCCTTCGCCCAGCGCCGCAAGACGCTGCGGGCCGCGCTGGCCGGCTGGGCCGGCGGTGCGGCGCAGGCCGAGGAGGTCCTGGTCGCGGCCGGGGTCAGCCCGCAGGCCCGGGGGGAGTCGCTCACGGTGGGCCAGTTCGCCGCGATCGCGGCTGCCGCCACAGGCCCGGGGTACGGCGGTAAGCTCAGCGCGTCGGGCAGGCGGCACGAGGAGGTGGACCGATGACGGCGGAACCCACGGGCCACGTCATGTGGACCCCGGACCCGATCAGGCAGCGCGCGGCGAACTACACGGTGGTAGACGTGTTGGAATTGCCGGATGACGCGCCTCGGGTCGAGCTGAACGATGGAGTCATGGTCGTGGTCCCTTCATCCACTCTCGGCCACCAGGACACGGGAGCGTTGTTGTGGATGTGGTTCCGTCAGCATGCTCCAGAAGGATATCGCCCGGGTCTGGCGGTCGGCGTCGCGACAGGATTCAAGAACTCGCTCGAACCCGATGTGGTTCTGCTTCGTGAGCCGGTGGTGAACAGCCACTTCTATGACGCGGCGCAGACTGCCATTGCCGTCGAGATCGTGTCGCCCAGCACGAGGAAACGGGACCGCCTCCAGAAGCCGGTGGAATATGCCGCTGCGGGTGTGACCCACTACTGGCGCATCGAACAGGACCCGCTACACGTCTTCGCATATGACCTGGTGGGCAGCGAATACCAGCTGGTCGCAGACTCGACTGACGAGCTGGTGCTGAGCGCGCCGTTCGAGATCCGGCTGGCGATCTCGGACATCACTCCGTGACGGAGGCGTGGGGGCCGGACGACGACAAGCCCCGCCGGTACGCCGGTCCGGTCAAGGTCCGGGTCCCGTCGAAGATCAACCTGCACCTCGGGGTCGGTCCGCTGCGTGCCGACGGCTACCACGAGCTGAGCACCGTCTACCACGCGATCAGCCTCTTCGACGAGCTGACCGCGCGCCCCGGCGACACCCTCACGCTGACCATGGAGGGCGAAGGCGCCGGCGAGCTGGCCCTGGACGACAGCAACCTGATCCTGCGGGCGGCGCGGGCGCTGGCCGCCAAGGCGCGCGTACCGGCGCATGCCCGGCTGCACCTGCGCAAGACGATCCCGCTGGCCGGCGGCCTGGCCGGCGGCAGCGCCGACGCGGCCGCCACGCTGCTCGCCTGCGACCTGCTCTGGGGCACCGGCTACGGCAAGGACGAGCTGGCCGAGATCGGCGCCGAGCTGGGCTCGGACGTGCCGTTCCTGCTGTACGGCGGCACCGCCCTGGGCACCGGCCACGGCGAGTCCGTCAGCCCGATCCTGGCCCGCCCGACCACCTGGCACTGGGTCGTCGCGATCGCCGACGGCGGCCTGTCCACCCCCGAGGTCTACCGCGAGCTCGACCGGCTGCGCGACAGCCCGTGGCCGCCGACCGCGCTGGAGAGCGCGGACGAGCTGATGGGCGCGCTGCGCCAGCGCAAGCCCGAGGTGCTCGGCGCGGCCCTCGCCAACGACCTGCAGCCGGCCGCGTTGTCGCTGCGCCCGGCCCTGGCCGACGTGCTCAAGGCCGGCTACGACGCGGGCGCGGTCGCCGGCATCGTCTCCGGCTCCGGGCCGACCTGTGTCTTCCTGGCCGCCGACGGCGCGCACGCCGACCAGGTGGCGGCCGACCTGAACAAGGCGGGGGTCTGCCGGAGCGCGGTCACCGCGCGCGGGCCGATGCCGGGCGCCCGGGTAACCTAGAACCATCGTGGCCAACATCATCAATCTGGACCGGGTGAACAAGGGCTACGGAGCCGCCGGTCAGCTGCTTACCGACGTTTCGCTGGGGCTGGACGACGACGCCCGGGTGGGCATCGTCGGCCTCAACGGGGCCGGCAAATCCACCCTGCTGCGCATGCTCGCCAAGCTCGAGGAGCCGGACTCCGGCCGGGTCACGCACCGCCGTGACCTGCGCGTCGCCGCACTTCCGCAGACGCTGACGCTTGCCCCCGAGGCGACCGTCCGCGATGTCGTGCTGGGCACCGCCTGGCTCGACGAGGGCATGGGCGCCGAGCACGAGTGGGCCGGCGACGCCGGCGTCCGGGAGATCCTCACCGGCCTCGGCATGGGCCACCTGGGTCTGGAGACCCCGGTCGGGCCGATGTCCGGCGGTGAACGCCGCCGGGTCGCGCTGGCCGCCCTGCTGGTGCGCGAGTCCGACCTGCTCATCCTCGACGAGCCCACCAACCACCTGGACGTGGCCGGCGTCGACTGGCTGGCCCGCTACCTGCTGGGCCGGCGCGGCTCGCTGGTCGTGGTCACCCACGACCGCTGGTTCCTCGACGCCGTCTGCACCGCCACCTGGGAGGTCGTCGACCAGCAGGTGTTCGCGTACGAGGGCGGCTACGCGGCCTGGACGCTGTCGCGCGCCGAGCGGCTGCGGGTCGCCGTCGCGGTCGAGTCCCGCCGGCAGAACCTGCTCCGTAAGGAGATCGCCTGGCTGCGCCGCGGCCCGCCGGCCCGGACCTCCAAGCCGCAGTTCCGGATCGACGCCGCGAACGCGCTGATCGCCGACGTGCCGCCGGTCCGCGACCAGGTCAGCCTGCAGCGGCTGGCCACCACCCGGCTCGGCAAGCAGGTCTACGACCTCGAGAACGTCACCCTGCACGCCGGCCCCAAGCCGATCTTCAAGGACCTCACCTGGCAGGTCGGCCCCGGCGACCGGATCGCGATCCTGGGCGCCAACGGCGCCGGCAAGACCACCCTGCTGCGGCTGCTGGCCGGGCTCACCAAGCCCGACGGCGGGCGGCTGGTCACCGGCTCCACCGTGCGCCCCGCCTTCCTTTCCCAGGAGCTCACCGAGCTGCCCGGGCACCTGCGGCTGCTCGAAGCGGTCGAGGAGGTCGCCCGGCGGGTCAAGCTCGGCGACCGGGAACTCTCCGCGGGTCAGCTCGCCGAGGTCTTCGGCTTCACCGACAAGCGCATCTGGACCCCGGTCAGCGACCTCTCCGGCGGCGAGCGCCGCCGCCTGCAACTGCTGCGCCTGCTGGCCACCGAGCCCAACGTGCTGCTGCTCGACGAGCCCACCAACGACCTCGACACCGACACGCTGGCGTCGCTGGAGGACCTGCTCGACTCCTGGCCGGGCACGATGATCGTCGCCAGTCACGACCGCTACCTGGTCGAACGCGTCACCGACACCGCGTACGGGATGTTCGGCGACGGCCGGCTGGTGCACCTGCCCGGCGGCATCGACGACTACCTGGTGCGGGCCGGCAACCCGGCCGCGCCGCCCGGCGAACTGCTGACCAACGGCGGCAAGGCGCCCGCGCCGGCCGCCGGGATGTCCGCCGCCGACCTGCGGACCGCCCGCAAGGACCTGTCCCGGCTGGAGCGCCAGGTCGGCAAGCTGGACGAGCGGATCTTCAAGATCAATGAGAGCCTGGCCGCGCACGGCAGCGACTACGACAAGCTCATGGAGCTGGACGCCCAGCTCAAGGCCGCCCAGGCGGAACGCGCCCAGGTCGAGGAGGCCTGGCTCGAACTCGCCGAACGCGTGCCGGAGAGCTGATCCGGGGGTGCCCCTGCGCCGTCCCCCGGCGATGCGCGAGAATCTCTTCCGACACCACCCGACGTTGGAGACGGACACCATGGGGCACAACCCGGTCAACCATCCGCTGCGGCCGATCTACCGCGCCCTGGGCGCGCTCACCGGGGCCTATCTCGTGCTCTTCGGGGTCCTCGGCGCGATCATGACCGGTGGCGACGGCCTGTTCGGCCACCCCGACGACCGGGTGCTCGGCCAGCACACCAACCTCTTCTGGTCCGTCGTGGCGGTGCTCGTCGGCGTGATCGTGCTGATCGCCGCCGTCCTCGGCCGCAACTCCGACACCGTGGTCGACCGCTACTTCGGCTGGGGACTGCTCACCATCGGCACCTTCTCGCTCGGCGCGATCCGCACCGACGCCAACTTCCTCAACTTCAGCATCTCCACGGTGGTCGTCAGCTACCTGCTCGGCCTGGTGCTCATCATGGCCGCGTACTACAGCAAGGTCGCCCCGCCGGAGCAGACCGGAGCGCCGCGGCAGGCACGCGAACGCCAGTCCCAGTCCGCCTGACGCCTCACCGGGGGCGGGTCAGCAACGTCGGCTTCGCCTCCAGGTGGGACAGCCCGTTCCAGGCCAGATTGACCAGGTGGGCCGCCACCATCTCCTTCTTCGGCTTGCGCGCCTCCCGCCACCACTGCCCGACCAGCGCCACCATGCCCACCAGCGCCTGCGAGTAGAGCTCCGCAAACTTCGGATCCAGCTCCCGCGCCCGGAACTCCGCGCCCAGGATGTGCTCCACCTGGTGTGCCACGTCGTTCATCACGCTGGAGAAGTTGCCGCCCGGCGACAACGCCGGCGACTCCCGCACCAGCACCTGGAAGCCGTGCGGCTCCTGATCGATGTAGTCCAGCAACGCCAGCGCCGCCTGCTCCAGCAACTCCCGCGGATGCCCGGCGGTCAGCGCGGCGGCGATCCGGTCCAGCAGCGCCCGCACCTCCCGGTCCACGACCACCGCGTACAGGCCCTCCTTGCCGCCGAAGTGCTCGTACACCACCGGCTTGGAGACCTTCGCGCGGGCCGCGACCTCCTCCACCGAGGTGGCGTCGAAGCCACGCTCGGCGAACAGCTGACGGCCGATCGAGATCAGCTGCTCACGGCGCTGGGCGGCCGGCATCCGGACCCGCGCGGCGCCCTTACCCGACGCCGCCGCGCGCGGACTGCGGGCGCGCCGGCCACGGGGCTCTCCGCCTGGCTCGCTCTGATCTGTCACCCGGCCATCCTGCCAGCCCGCCGACTATGCCGGTCGCCCGAAAGTCGCATGACAACTAGTCTTGCGACTAGTAGAGTATCGACATGCTTACACCCGTAGAGGAAGACCCTCGCGCCGGGGAAGCCCGGCGCCTCCGTGCCGAGAGCCGCATGTCGCTCGCTCAACTCCGCGAGCACTTCGGCGTCAGCCGCGACACCATGGCCGTCTGGCTCTGGGACGAGCCGACTCCCGAATGGACCCGCCGGCCGCGCGCCAAGGACGACCTGCGCGCCCAGGCCATCACGCTGCGCCAGGACGGGCTGACCGTCCCGCAGATCGCCCAGACGCTCGGCGTCTCCAAGTCCACTGCCTACCTGTGGGTCAAGCACCTGCCGCTGGACGAGACGAGTGAGCTCGCTCAGCAGCGGCGCAGCGAGCACTCCCGGCGGGTCTCCGAGACGCGCTGGGAGCCGCTGCGCAAGAAGCGCGACGCGGACCGCGCGGCGGCCAACGAGGACGAGGCATCGTGGGTGGGTGAGCTCTCCGACCGTGAGGTCAGGCTGCTCGGCGCGGTGGCCTACTGGTGCGAAGGCTGCAAGTCGAAGCCTTGGCGACCCAATCGCTGTCAGGTCACCTTCATCAACAGCGACCCGGTGCTCATCCGGCTCTTCATCCGCTTTCTGGGGCAGATGGGAGCGGATCGGATGCGGCTGAACTACCGGGTCAGCATCCATGAGTCTGCTGACGCGGAGGCGGCAGGCCGGTGGTGGGCGGCAGTGGCCGACGTGCCGTTCGAGATTTTCCGTCGCCCGACGTTGAAGACGCACAATCCGTCCACGGTTCGGTACAACATCGGAGAACCTTATCGGGGCTGTCTCATCGTGGATGTGCCCAAGTCGCGAGAGCTCTACTGGAAGATCGAGGGCATGATGCGAGGCATCGGCGACGCGACTGGTTGTAAGGGAGACGCTAGTATGTGAGCCGCGAACATGACCTAGATGTTATGTCCGCTTTGCCCTCCCGGGTCGTCTAAGGGTAGGACCACGGCTTTTGGTGCCGTTTATAGGGGTTCGAATCCTCTCCCGGGAGCTCTGTGTCTGCGGTTGAGTCGGCGCCGCGTTCTGCACATCACTGCGATCAATGGAGTCCGCGTGAGCCAGGCCCGGAGTCGTACCGTCGTCGTTCTCGCCGCCGGTGAGGGCAAGCGGATGAAGTCCGCGACGCCAAAGATGCTGCACCCGCTGCTCGGGCGCACGCTGCTCGGCCACGTCCTGCACGCCGCCGACGCCGTCCGGGCGTCGCGCACCGTCGTGGTCGTCGGCCACAAGGCCGACCAGGTCCGCGCGCACCTCGCCGAGATCGCCCCCGGCGCCACCCCGGTCCTGCAGGCCGAGCAGAACGGCACCGGCCACGCCGTCCGGATCGCCCTGGACGCGATCCCGGAGGCCGCCGGCACGGTGGTCGTGCTCAACGCCGACGTGCCGCTGCTGCGCCCCGGCACCGTGGAGGCGCTGGTCACCGCGCACGAGTCGACCAGCCGGGGCGCCACGGTGCTGGCCGCCGAGGTGCCCGATCCGGCCGGGCTGGGCCGGATCGTGCGGGACGGCGCCGGCAATCTGGAGCGGATCGTGGAGGAGCGGGACGCCTCGCCCGAGGTGCGGGCCGTCCGGGAGGTCAACGCGGGCATCTACGCGTTCGACGCCGCGCTGCTGCGGGAGGCGCTGGGCAAGCTGTCCACGGACAACGACCAGGGTGAGGAGTATCTGACCGACGTGTTCGGGCTGCTCGCCGCGGTCGGTCACGCGGTCGGTGTGCATGTCGCCGAGGACGCGCTGGAGACCCTGGGCTGCAACGACCGGGCCGAGCTGGCGCGGTTGCGGGCCCTGCTGCGGGACCGGGTCAACACCGAGTGGATGCGGGCCGGGGTGTCGATCCTGGACCCGGCGACCACCTGGATCGACGTGACCGTGACGCTGGAGCCGGACGCGGTGGTGGATCAGAATTCGCAGCTGCAGGGTCTGACCACGGTGGCGACGGGTGCGGTGATCGGCCCGGACACCACGTTGGTGGACACGGTGGTCGCGGCGGGCGCCGTGGTGCTGCGGACGCACGCGATCGGCGCGCAGATCGGCCCGGACGCCTCGGTGGGCCCGTTCTCGTATCTGCGGCCGGGCACCCGGCTGGGCCGCAAGTCGAAGATCGGCGGGTTCGTCGAGGCGAAGAACGCCGAGCTGGGCGCGGGCGCGAAGGTGCCGCACCTGACGTACGTGGGTGACGCGACGATCGGCCCGAAGGCGAACATCGGCGCGGGCACGATCTTCGCGAACTACGACGGGGTGCACAAACATCACACGACCGTGGGCGAGGCCGCGTTCGTGGGCAGCGACACCGTGCTGATCGCGCCGGTGGAGATCGGCCCGGGGGCGTATGTGGCCGCGGGCAGCGCGATCGGCAAGGACGTGCCGGCGGGCCAGCTGGGGGTCACCCGGGCGCAGCAGCGCAACGTCGAGGGCTGGGTGGCGCGCAAGCGGCCGGGCACGGTGTCGGCCGAGGCTGCGGATCGGGCCGGGAAGGGCGAGACTGAGGACACCGGGGCGTAGCGGGCGCAAGCTGGGGTGAGGGATCCCACGACCGGGATGCGGGGCGTGGCGCCGGTTGGGGTCCGGGTAATACTTCTGGTGACAACCCCCTCGATTTCACGGGAGCGGACGGGCCCATGGGCAGCATCGTCGCGGAGAACCGTAAGAGTTTGATGCTTTTCTCCGGCCGGGGCTTCCCGGAGCTGGCGGAGGAGATCGGGCAGGTGCTCGGCATCGCGCCGACCGCGTCGGATTCCTACGAGTTCGCCAACGGGGAGATCTTCGTCCGGTTCAAGGATTCGGTGCGGGGCTCGGACGCGTTTGTCGTCCAGTCGGTGACCGAGGGTGTGAACCGCTGGGTCATGGAGACCCTGATCATGGTGGACGCGTTGAAGCGCGGGTCGGCGAAGCGGATCACCGTGGTGCTGCCGTTCTACCCGTACTCGCGGCAGGACAAGAAGCACCGGGGCCGGGAGCCGATCTCCGCGCGGCTGGTCGCCGATCTGCTGAAGACGGCGGGCGCCAACCGGATCCTGACGGTGGATCTGCACACCGCGCAGATCCAGGGCTTCTTCGACGGCCCGGTGGATCACCTGTTCGCGATGGACATCCTGGCCGAGCACATCATCAAGAAGTTCGAGGGCCGGCCGATGACGGTCGTGGCCCCGGACTCGGGCCGGGTGCGGGTGGCGGAGCGGTGGACGGACCGGCTGGGCGGGTGCCCGCTGGCGTTCATCCACAAGACGCGCGACCCGTTGAAGCCCAACCAGGTGGTGGCGAACCGGGTGGTCGGTGAGGTCGAGGGCCGGGTGTGCCTGATCGTCGACGACATGATCGACACCGGTGGCACGATCACCAAGGCCGCGGACATCCTGTTCGACTCGGGCGCCGCCGACGTGATCGTGGCGTCGACGCACGCTTTGCTGTCGGATCCGGCGACCGAGCGGCTGAAGAACAGCCGGATCAGTGAGCTGGTGGTGACGAACACGTTGCCGCTGCCGCCCGAGAAGCAGCTCGACAAGATCACCGTGCTGTCGATCGCGCCGCTGCTGGCCCGCGCGATTCGCGAGGTTTTTGATGACGGATCGGTCACCACCCTGTTCGGTGGCCTGAGCTGAGCGACGCCTCCCGCGCCGTGTCCGGTTTGTGGCGCGATGGCGCCTGCAAGTTGCATCCGTGCGAGTGAAATTTCCGCAGGGTGGGGGATCTGGCGGGACCCGCCGGTCCGGCCGCCGTGGCGGCAGGTAAGCTGGTGCGGTTGCCACGGCGAGGGTGCCACGCGGTCTGCTGCAGTTTGCAGAGTTCGCTTGAGGCACCGTGATCGACGCGGTGCTCCGGGCCTGTGCCCGTGCGCCCCTTCGCCGAGCGCCGATTGCCCGCAGCCCGCCGACTTACTTCACGCCGCCCGATCCAACGTTTTCAGGAGTTTCCCCGTGTCCGAGGTAAAGATCAGCGCCGAGCCCCGTACCGAGTTCGGCAAGGGTGGTGCCCGCCGCACGCGCCGGGCCGGCCTGGTGCCCGCCGTGCTGTACGGACACGGCGAGGCCCCCGTCCACATCGCGCTGCCCGCGCGGGAGTTCGCCGCCGCGATCCGGCACGGCGGTCTCAACCAGGTGTTCACCATCGACGTGGTCGGTGGCACCGGCGCGACGCTAGCGCTGCCGAAGGCGATCCAGCGTGACCCGATCAAGGACACCTACGAGCACGTCGACCTGATCATCGTCAAGCGTGGCGAGAAGGTCCAGGTCGACGTCCCGGTGACGCTGGTCGGCGAGGCCGCCCGCAACACCCTGATCGTCAACGAGTCCAACACGCTGGCTGTCACCGCCGAGGCGATGCACCTGCCGAGCGGTTTCGAGGTCTCGGTCGAGGGCCTGGAGGCCGGCTCGCAGGTCACCGCCGGCGACGTGACGCTGCCGGAGGGCACCGAGCTCGCGGTCGACCCCGACTTCGTGCTGGCGATGGTCACCGCGGCGCAGACCGCCGAGCAGCTCGAGGGCGACTCCGCCGACGCTGCCGAGGCCGCCGTGACGGCCGACGCGCCGGCCGAGGAAGCCGCTTCCTGATCTGACGAACCGCGATCCACAGGGAAAGTGCCGTCGGGCACTTTCCCTGTTGTCGTTGAGGAGGCCTGTCGTGACCGCCTGCACCGAGCCACGCCTGGCCGGCTGCCGTCCGCGGCCGGGAGTGCGAGGGCCGGAAGGGCTCGACGAAAGGAAGCACAGTGTCTGAGGACGCACCCTGGCTGGTGGTCGGCCTGGGCAATCCCGGCCGGGAGTATGCGGCCAACCGGCACAACGTCGGCTTCGCGGTGGCCGACCTGCTGGCGTCGCGGGTGGGCGCCAGGTTCGGCCGGGCCAAGCGGGTCGTCGCCGAGGTGGCGGAGGGCCAGCTGGGTTTCGGCGGCCCGAAGCTGATCGTGGTGAAGCCGCTGACCTTCATGAACCTGTCCGGGTCCCCGGTGGTGGCGCTGAGCCAGTTCTTCAAGGTGCCGGTGGAGAACGTGGTGGCGGTGCACGACGAGCTGGATGTCCCGTTCGGGCAGGTACGAGTCAAGCGCGGCGGCGGTGAGGGTGGTCACAACGGGCTGCGTTCGATGTCGAAGTCGCTGGGCAGCAAGGAGTACGCGAGGGTCCGGTTCGGCATCGGCCGGCCGCCGGGTCGGCAGGATCCGGCCGACTACGTGCTGTCGGATTTCTCCGCCGTGGAGCGCAAGGAGCTGGATTTCCTGGTGGACCGGGCCGCCGACGTGGTGGAGGCCGTGGTGCTCGAGGGTGTGGAGTGGGCGCAGAATAAATACCACGGAACCTGATCCAGTGTGACGTAACGGACAGGACGGTTGGACCGTTTTGTCCGTCTAACGGTCCCGTGACGCTACCCCCGGTTAGCGCGTTGGTCACGTAGCGTCCCCAAACGGGACGAGTTGATCAAGCGGTACGGGGGAGGTTCGGGTGCGACAGGAACTCTCCGAGGACCACGAGGCGGCACTGGGCGAGCCGACGGCGGCGCTGCCGGCGGTGCACCGTCGCGATGTGGTGCCCTCGGAGCCGCCGGAGAGCCACGGTCCGGCCAACCATCCGCCCGGCAACCACGGACCCCGCCCGAACCGGCCGATGCTGTACCGGAGCCGGAACAGCAAGATCCCGTCGCCGGCCCGGCCGGCCGGCGGCGACCCCGTCGAGGAGCCCGCCGACAACGCCGCCCCGCTGGCCGGCGCCGGTGGCCGGGCGGCCGACGGGCGCGCCCGCAACCGGGCCGTCGAGCGGCACTGGTCGCCCGAGCGCAACCGGTCCGGCGCGGCCCGGCCGGCCGGCCGGCCGTTCGTCCGGGTCCGCGGCCGGCACGCGGCGATGTCGCGGCGGCAGCGCTGGGAGCGGCAGTACGTGCGTGCGCTGGTCCTGTGTGACCTGCTGGCCGGGGTGGCCGCGGGCGGGGTGACCTTCGGGCTGCGCTTCGGCGACGAGGTGACCACCTACAACCGCTCGTACCTGTGGCTGTCCGCGCTGCTGCCGCTGGCGCTGCTGGCGGTGCTGGTGGTGAGCCGGGCGTACGAGCGCCGCTTCCTGTTCGTCGGCACGGACGAGTACCAGCGGGTGTTCCGCGGCGGGGTGGGCCTGATCGCGGGTGTGGCCGTCGTGTCGTACGCCCTCGACCTCGACCTGGCCCGGTCGTACGTGCTGGCCGCGCTGCCCACCGCGATGTTCTCCGCCGTGGTGCTGCGGTTCGCCCTGCGCAAGCGGCTGCACCTGGCCCGGGCCCGCGGCGAGCGGCTGCGCCGGGTGATCGTGGTCGGCCACGAGCTGTCGGTCATCGGCATCACCCGGCAGCTGCGCCGGGAGCGGTACCACGGGCTCGAGGTGGTCGGCGCGTGCCTGCCGCCGGACCACGACGGGATCATCGACCTGCCGGTCTTCGGCACGTTCGACGACGTGGCGACCGCGGTGGACGCCGCCGACGCCGACACCGTGGTGGTGCTGAGCTGCCCGGAGCTGGACGGCGCCGCGCTGCGCCGCCTGGCCTGGCGGCTGGAACGCGACGAGGTCGACCTGGTGGTGGCGAGCGCGCTGATCGACGTCGCCGGGGCGCGCACCACCATCCGGCCGTTCGACGGCCTGCCGATGCTGCACGTCGAGCACCCGCGGCTGCACGGCGGCGCCCGCATCGTGAAGGACCTGGTCGATCGGATCGGTGCACTTTCGCTGCTGGGGCTGTTCGGCCCGCTGCTGTTAGCCGTCGCACTCTGCGTCCGGGTGACCTCCCGCGGGCCGGTACTCTTTCGTCAGGTGCGGGTCGGGCGTGACGGGTCCGAGTTCCGCATCTTCAAGTTCCGCAGCATGTACGTCGATGCCGAGGCCCGGTTGGCCGAGCTCCGGCATCTCAACGAGCACGACGGTGTGCTCTTCAAAATGCGCGACGATCCGCGCGTGACGCCGGTCGGCCGGTGGTTGCGGAGGCTCTCCCTGGACGAGCTGCCCCAGCTGCTGAACGTGATCGCCGGACAGATGTCGCTGGTCGGGCCGCGACCGCCGCTGCCGTCCGAGGTGGCCATGTACGCCGACGACGTGCGCCGGCGGCTCGCCGTCAAGCCGGGCATGACGGGCCTATGGCAAGTTTCCGGACGTTCGGACTTGTCGTGGGAGGAGGCGGTCAGGCTTGACCTTCGCTATGTGGAGAACTGGTCTCTCAGCTTGGACCTGGTGATCCTTTTGCGCACGATGACGGCCGTGGTCCGCTCTTCCGGGGCGTACTGAGCTTATTGAACATGAGGAGCGAGGCGATGAGCGAGCAGACAGGGACGTCCGCGCGCATAGCCGGCCAGCGGGAGCCCGCCGGCGACGGCGGCACCCCGCCGGTCATCGACGCGGCGTTCGCGCGCTGGCTCGCGGACCGGGCCGGCCAGGTGCTGCTCCAGGTGCGTGCCGACCTCGGGTACGCCGACGGCAAGGCCCTCAAGGCCGCCGGGGACAAGGCCGCGCACGACCTGCTGCGCGCCGAGCTGGCCCGGTGGCGCCCGGCGGACGCGGTGCTGTCGGAGGAGGACGACCACTCCCGCCTCGCCTGGCAGGACGACCGGCACGACGCGGTGCGCCCGGACCGCCTCGACGCCTCCCGGGTCTGGATCATCGACCCGCTGGACGGCACCCGCGAGTTCTCCGAGGAGGGCCGCACCGACTGGGCGGTGCACGTGGCGCTCTGGACAGCCGACTGCTCCCGGCCCAGCCGCCTGGCCGCCGGCGCCGTGGCGATGCCGGCCCAGCACCGGACGCTGGCCACCGACCAGCCGCCCGCGTACCCCCCGCTGCCGCTGGCGGCCGCGACCGGCGGCCCGATCCGGATCGCCGCCAGCCGCACCCGCCCGCCGGCCTTCGTCACCGCGCTGGCCGAGGACATCGGCGCCGAGCTGGTGCCGATGGGCTCCGCCGGGGTGAAGATCGCCGCGGTGATCAACGGCGACGCGGACGCGTACGTGCACGCCGGCGGGCAGTACGAGTGGGACAGCGCAGCCCCGGTTGCTGTGGCGTCGGCCACTGGACTGCATGCTTCCCGAATCGATGGAACTGCGCTGAAATACAACCAGGCCGATCCGAAGTTGCCGGATCTGGTGGTATGTCGCAAGGACCTTGCGCCCCGTCTGCTCGCAGCGTTGCAGCGACACCTCCCGTAATCCCCCCGGATGACGGCCGACACCGAAAGGTCTGGAAATCCATGAGCCAGACGAAGCCCTATCGCGTCTCGCATCTCGACGCTCTCGAAGCCGAGAGCATCTTCGTCATGCGTGAGGTCATGGCCGAGTTCGAGCGGCCGGTGCTGCTCTTCTCCGGCGGCAAGGACTCGATCGTGATGCTGCGCCTCGCGGAGAAGGCGTTCGCGCCCGCGCGCATCCCGTTCCCGGTCATGCACGTCGACACCGGCCACAACTTCCCCGAGGTGCTGGAGTACCGCGACACCCGGGTCGCCGAGCTGGGCCTCAACCTGGTCATCGCCAGCGTGCAGGAGGCCATCGACACCGGCGTGGTCCGTGAGCTGCCCGACGGCACCCGCAACCGGATCCAGACCCCGGTGCTGCTGGCCGCGGTGGAGAAGTACCGCTTCGACGCGCTCTTCGGCGGCGCCCGCCGCGACGAGGAGAAGGCCCGGGCCAAGGAGCGGATGTTCAGCTTCCGCGACGAGTTCGGCCAGTGGGACCCGAAGAACCAGCGACCCGAGCTGTGGTCGCTCTACAACGGCCGGCACCACCCCGGCGAGTCGATCCGGGTGTTCCCGCTGTCCAACTGGACCGAGCTGGACGTCTGGCACTACATCGCCAAGGAGGACATCGGGCTGCCGAGCATCTACTACGCCCACGACCGCGAGGTCGTCGAGCGCGCCGGGATGTTCTACGCGGTCAACGAGTTCATCGTGGCCCGTGACGGCGAGCCGGTCGAGAGTCGCCGGGTGCGGTACCGCACCGTCGGCGACGCGTCGCAGACCGCCGCGGTGCTCTCCGACGCCGACACGGTCGCCAGGGTCATCGACGAGGTCGCGGCGACCCGGATCACCGAGCGCGGCGCCACCCGGGGCGACGACAAGGTCAGCGAGGCGGCCATGGAAGACCGCAAGCGGGAAGGGTACTTCTGATGAGCCAGTCCGTGCTGGAGCCCGAGGCCGCGCAGGCCCGGAACATGGACCTGCTGCGGTTCGCCACCGCAGGCAGCGTCGACGACGGCAAGTCCACTCTGATCGGCCGGCTGCTGTTCGACACCAAGTCGCTCTTCTCCGACCAGCTCGAGGCGGTCGAGGCGGTCAGCGCCGCGCGCGGTGACGAGTACACCAACCTGGCGCTGCTCACCGACGGCCTGCGCGCCGAGCGGGAGCAGGGCATCACCATCGACGTGGCATACCGCTACTTCGCCACGCCGCGGCGCAAGTTCATCATCGCCGACACTCCCGGGCACATCCAGTACACCCGCAACATGGTCACCGGCGCCTCCACGGCCGACCTGGCGCTGATCCTGGTGGACGCCCGCAAGGGCCTGGTCGAGCAGTCCCGCCGGCACGCGTTCCTGACCAGCCTGCTGCGGGTGCCGCACCTGGTGCTCTGCGTCAACAAGATGGACCTGGTCGACTGGGACCGCGAGGTCTACGAGCGGATCGCCGACGAGTTCACCTCGTTCGCGGCCAAGCTGGACGCGCCGGACCTGACGGTCATCCCGATCTCGGCGCTGGACGGCGACAACATCGCCTCCCGCTCCTCCAAGAGCCCCTGGTACGAGGGCCCGTCGCTGCTGCACCACCTGGAGCACGTGCACATCGCCTCGGACCGCAACCTGGTCGACGTGCGTTTCCCGGTGCAGTACGTGATCCGCCCGCAGTCCAAGGACGTCACCGACTACCGGGGCTACGCCGGTCAGGTGGCCTCGGGCGTGCTCAAGCCCGGCGACGAGGTGATGGTGCTGCCGTCCGGGCTGACCAGCACGATCTCGGCGATCGACACCGCGGACGGCCCGGTCGACGAGGCGTTCCCGCCGATGTCGGTGACGGTGCGGCTGACCGACGAGATCGACATCTCCCGGGGCGACATGATCTGCCGGCCGCACAACGCGCCGGCGGTGGCCCAGGACGTCGAGGCGATGATCTGCTGGATGGACGAGACGGCCCCGCTGCGGGTCGGCGCGAAGTACACCATCAAGCACACCACCCGCACGGCCCGTACGGTGGTCCGCGGCCTGCAGTACCGGCTGGACGTGAACACGCTGCACCGCGACGAGAACGCCCCGCAGCTGGGCCTGAACGAGATCGGCCGGGTCAAGCTGCGCACCACGGTGCCGCTGCTCGCCGACGAGTACCGGCGCAACCGCACCACGGGTGGTTTCATCCTCATCGACGAGGCCAGCAACCGTACGGTCGGCGCCGGAATGATCATCGAAGCGCAGTAGGGCGGGGCGGGTGCCTCCGGGTCTGAAGGACGTGGCCGCACAGGCAGGCGTGTCGATCAAGACCGTCTCCAACGTGGTCAACGGCTACGTGCACGTCGCCCCGGAGACCCGCGCCCGGGTGCAGCGGGCCATCGACGCGCTCGGCTACCAGCCGAACATGGCCGCCCGGCAGCTGCGCAGCGGCCGGTCCGGGGTGATCGCGCTGGCCGTGCCCGAGCTGCAGTCGCCGTACTTCGCCGAGCTGGCCGGGCGGATCGTGCACGCCGCCGAGCGCCGGTCCTGGACCGTGCTGATCGACCAGACCGACGGTCAGGCCGAGCGGGAACGCAACCTGGTCACCGGCCTGCGCCGGCACGCGATCGACGGGCTGATCTTCAGCCCGCTGGCGCTGGCCGGCGAGGAGCTGGCCCGCGGCGGCGACGAGACCCCGATGGTGCTGCTCGGCGAGCGGGTGTGGCACGGCCCGGCCGACCACGTCGCCATCGACAACACCACCGCCGCGGCCGACGCCACCCGGCACCTCTGCGCGTCCGGGCGCCGGCGGATCGCGGCGATCGGGGCCCAGGACAGCCCGTCGGCGGTGACCGCGCACCAGCGGCTGGCCGGCTACCGGGCGGCGCTGGAGGAGGCCGGGCTGCCGGTCGACCCGGCGCTGATCGCCGAGGTGGCGATGTTCCACCGCGCCGACGGTGCCGCCGCGATGGCCCGGCTGATGGACGGCCCGCAGCCGCCGGACGCGGTCTTCTGCTTCAACGACCTGCTCGCCCTGGGCGCGATCCGCGCCCTGCTGGAGCGGGGCTGCGCGGTGCCCGGCGACGTGGCCGTGATCGGCTTCGACGACATCGAGGACGGCCGGTTCAGCACCCCGACCCTGAGCACCATCGCCCCGGACCTGGGCCGGATCGCCGAGCTGGCGGTCGACCTGCTCGCCGAGCGCCTGGGGGAGGGGGAGGCGGCCGTCGCCGCGCCCCGGGAAGTGCGGGTCAGCCACCGGCTGGTCGCGCGGGAAAGCACGTTAGGCCGCTAAGCGCCACAAAACGCAACGCTCCCTGGTAACGACAGTGTGTCGGCCTCTTTACAACGTTGGTTCCAACGTTGTAAACAGTGTGAGGCGGCACACAGATCGAGGACGGGAGCACTACGTGGACCAGGCTCGGCTGACCCTCGACCCCGCTTTTGCCATCGGCCCGGTGGACCGGCGGCTCTTCGGTTCGTTCGTGGAGCACATGGGCCGCTGCGTCTACACCGGCATCTTCGAGCCCGGCCACCCCGCGGCCGACGCCGACGGGCTGCGCACCGACGTGCTCGAGCTGGTCCGCGAGCTGGGCGTCACGCTGGTGCGCTACCCCGGCGGCAACTTCGTCTCCAACTACCGCTGGGAGGACGGGGTCGGCCCGGTCGGCGACCGGCCGCGCCGGCTCGACCTGGCCTGGCGGTCGCTGGAGAGCAACGCCTTCGGGCTCAACGAGTTCATGCGCTGGGCCGGGCTGGCCGGCGCCGAGCCGATGATGGCGGTCAACCTCGGCACCCGCGGCATCGCCGAGGCCGCCGAGCTGGTCGAGTACTGCAACCTGCCGGACGGCACCGCCGCCGCCGACCTGCGCCGCAAGCACGGGGTGACCCGGCCGCACAACATCCGGCTCTGGTGCCTGGGCAACGAGATGGACGGGCCCTGGCAGATCGGCAGCACCACGGCCCTGGAGTACGGCCGGCTGGCCGCCCGCGCCGGGCACGCCATGAAGCGCGTCGACCCCGGCATCAAGCTGGTCGCCTGCGGCAGCTCGAACTCCGCCATGCCGACCTTCGCCGGGTGGGAGGCGACGGTGCTGGAGCAGGCGTACGACCAGATCGACTACCTGTCGCTGCACACCTACTACGACCCCGAGCGCCACGACGAGGCCAGCTTCCGCGCCGCGGCGGTCGACCTCGACGCGTTCGTGGACGACGTGATCGCCACCGCCGACCACGTCCGGGCCAAGCTGCGCCGCACCAAGCGGATCAACCTGGCCCTGGACGAGTGGAACGTCTGGTACCAGTCGCGCTTCACCGAGCCGGAGGACCGGCCGATCGCGGACACCCCGGCGCTGATCGAGGACGACTACACCGTCACCGACGCGATGGTGGTCGGCAACCTGCTGATCAGCATGCTGCGCCACGCCGACCGGCTCACCGTCGGCGCCCAGGCGCAGCTGGTCAACATCATCGCGCCGATCCGCACCACGCCCGGCGGGCCGGCCTGGCGGCAGACCATCTTCCACCCGTTCGCGCACACCGCCCGGCTGGCCCGGGGCACCGTGCTGCGGGCCGCGGTCCAGTCACCGGCCATGATCACCGGCCGCTACGGCGAGGTGCCGGCCGTGGACGCGGTCGCCACCCTCGACGAGCGGAGCGGCCGGCTCGTCGTGTTCGCCGTCAACCGTTCCACCGAGGCGGTCCCGCTGACCCTCGACCTGCGGGCCTTCCCCGGGCTGCGGGCGGGTCGGCGGGTCAGCCTCGCCGAGGACGACCCGTCGATCGGCAACACCGCCGCTGCGCCTGATCGCGTGGGCACCCGTACCGAAGAAATGCCCGCCCTCGACGGCGGCCGCGCCGCCGTCGTCCTTCCCCCCGTCTCCTGGCACGCCCTGAGCTTCACCCCCGAGGAGAAACCGTGAAACCACCTCTCACCCGCCGCGGCCTGCTCGGGCTCGGCGTCGGCGCCGGCGGCGCCGTTCTGCTCGGCGCCTGCGGCGACGACGGGCCCAACCCCGTCGTCGGCGGTGGCGGCGAGAACGCGCAGCCCGCGTCCACCAGCTACGCCGGCCCGAACGTCGCGCTGGCCTTCTGGAACGGCTTCACCGGCGGCGACGGCCCGGTGATGAAGGCGCTGGTGGACAAGTTCAACGCCGCGAACCCGAACATCAAGGTCACCATGAACGTCTACGAGTGGGCCGACTACTACCAGAAGGTGCCCGCCGCGGTCTCCACCGGCAACGGCCCCGACCTGGGCATCATGCACGTCGACCAGGTCGCCACCAACGCCGCTCGCGGGGTGATCCTGGGGCTGGACGACCTCGCCACGTCGCTGCGGCTCAACGAGGGCGACTTCTCCCCGCCGGTGTGGCAGGCCGGGGTCTACAACGGCAAGCGCTACGCGATCCCGCTGGACGTGCACCCGCTGGGCATGTTCTACAACAAGAAGGTCCTGCGGACCGCCGGGCTCGACCCGGACAAGCCGCCGGCCACCGCCGACGAGTACGCCGCGGACCTGGACAAGCTCAAGGCCAAGGGCGTCCAGGGGCACTGGGCGACCCCGTTCCCGTTCACCGGCACGCTCCAGTTCGAGGCGCTGACCTGGCAGTTCGGCGGCCAGCTGTTCGACGAGAAGGCGACCAAGCCATTGTTCGCCGAGCAGCCCGGGGTGCAGGCGCTGACCTGGCTCACCGACCTGGTCAAGAACGGCCACAGCCCGAAGAACGTGGCCCAGGACGCCGACCTGATCGCGCTGCAGAACGGCAAGACCGCGTTCAACTGGAACGGCATCTGGACGATCAACACGCTGCGCGCGGTCAAGGGCATGGAGTGGGGCGTCGCACCGCTGCCGCAGATCGGCACCCAGCCCGCCGCCTGGGCCGGCTCGCACCAGTTCGTGCAGTTCAAGCAGCGCAGCCAAGACGCCAACAAGCTGCAGGCCGGCAAGGTGTTCATCAACTTCATCAGCCAGCAGTCGCTGGAGTGGGCCAAGGGCGGGCAGGTGCCGGCCCGTAAGGAGATCCGCGACAGCGCCGAGTTCAAGGCGCTCACCGAGCAGGCCGCGATCGGCACGCAGATCGACAACCTGCACTTCCCGCCGTCGGTGCCGGGCATCCCGGACGCGCTGGCCACCGTGGACACCGCGGTCAACGAGGCGATCCTGCTGCGCAAGGAACCCGGCAAGGCGCTGGCCGACGCGGCCGCCAAGGCCAACCAGATCCTCGAGCAGAACCGCAAGAAGTACGGCGGCTGAGCACCGATGGCCGATGCGCCGGCGACAGCCGACCGGGCGCCGAAGCGGGGGGCAGGTGTCACTCCCTACCTGTACCTGTTCCCCTACTTCGCGCTGTTCCTGACCTTCACGCTCGTGCCGGCCGGCTACGGGCTGTGGATCAGCCTGCACGAGTGGGACTACCTGCTGCCCGGCAAGCCGTTCGTCGGGCTGGACAACTACGCCGCCCTGTTCGACAGCGCGTCGCCGCAGTTCGACTTCTTCTGGCAGAGCATGCAGGCCACCGCGGTCTTCACGGTGTTCAGCGTGCCGCTGCTGGTCACCGTCCCGCTGACGATCGCGCTGCTGCTGAACCGCTCGTTCAAGGGGCGCACGTTCTTCCGGGCGGTGTACTTCGCGCCGTACGTGCTGGGTGTTGCGGTCATCGGCGTGCTCTGGCGCTTCCTGCTGGACCCGAACCTGGGCGCGGTCAACGGGCTGCTCGGCGCGATCGGTCTGCCGGACGACACCGCCTGGACCACCGGGCTGCCGTGGGCGTGGATCTCGCTGATCGGCGTCACCATCTGGTGGACGCTGGGCTTCAACGCGGTCATCTACCTCGCCGGGCTCCAGGACATCCCGCGTGAGCTCTACGACGCGGCCAAGGTGGACGGTGCCGGCCGCTGGCCGGAATTCCGCCACGTGACGCTGCCCGGGCTGCGGCCGGTGCTGCTGTTCGTCGTGATCAACACGATCCTGGCCTCCAGCAACATGTTCGGCCAGGCGTACCTGATCACCCAGGGCGCGCCGGGCGTGGAGACCCGCACCGCCATCATGTTCATCGCCGAGGAGGGTCTGCGCAGCTTCCGGATGGGCAGCGCGTCCGCGATGAGCTACCTGCTGACCCTCGGCCTGCTGCTGGTCAGCATGATCACTTTCCGGCTGTTCCGGACGAAGGACTGACGTCATGGTTCGCCTGCGCGGTGTTGCCTGGTACTCCCTGCTCAGCCTGCTCAGCCTGGTCTTCATCGCCCCGCTGGTGTGGATGCTGACCACCAGTTTCAAGAGCGCGGACGAGGCCACCCGGGTCCCGCCCACCCTGCTGCCCGCGGAGCCGACGACCAGCGCGTACGCCACGTTGTTCGGCGGCGACTCGCAGGCGCCGGTGCTGCGCTGGTTCCTCAACAGCCTGGTGGCCGCGGGCGGGCAGGCGCTGCTGGTGCTGGCGGTCGCCGCGATGGCCGCCTACGCGCTGGCCCGCATGGAGTTCCGCGGCAAGAAGATCATCTTCGCCCTGATCATCGCGACGCTGTTCGTGCCGATCTTCACGCTGCTCATCCCCAACTTCCTGCTGATCGACCGGCTCGGGCTGCTGGACACCCTCTGGGCGCTGATCATCCCCGGCGCGGCCAGCGCCTTCGGGGTCTTCTTCCTGCGGCAGTTCTTCCTCGGCCTGCCCCGGGAGCTGGAGGAGGCGGCGCTGCTGGAGGGCGCCAACTCGTGGCAGATCTTCACCAAGGTGATCCTGCCGCTGTCCAAGCCGGCCCTGGCCACGCTCGCCGTGATCAGCTTCCTGACCAACTGGAACGACTTCCTCTGGCCGGTCTACGTCATGTTCAGCCCGGAGAAGTTCACGCTGCCGCCGGGGCTGGGCACGCTGCAGGGCGCCTACGGCATCAACTATCCCGTGATCATGGCCGGCGCCGCGCTGGCCAGCATCCCGGCGCTGATCCTGTTCATGGTCAGCCAGCGCTACATCATCGAGGGTGTCTCCCGGTCCGGACTGAAGGGCTGATCTCATGCGACGGTTCCTGGCCGCGCTAGCCGCGGCAACACTCCTGCTCATCCCGGCCGCAGCGCAGGCCAACCCCGTCTCCGCGGCCTTCGCGGACACGTTCGCCGACCCGATGGTCGTCCGTGGTGACGACGGCTTCTGGTACGCCTACGGCACGACCGACCCGCTGCGGGAGGGCGAGAAGGTCTTCCACCGGATCCCGACCGCCCGCTCGGCCGACCTGGTCACCTGGACCTACGTCGGCGACGCGTTCGCCGCCGGCCAGCGCCCGGCGTTCGCCGCCGAGAACGCCGCCTACTGGGCCCCCGACGTGCGCCGCATCGGCGACCGCTGGGTCATGTACGTGACCGTCACCGAGACCACCGGCGGTCCGGGCCGCTCGGCGATCGGCGCGGCCACCGCGCCCACCCCGGCCGGGCCCTGGACCTTCGCCGACGAGCCGGTGGTCGCACCCCGGCCCAGCGGCGACGGCGGCTGGCTGTGGACCTTCGACCCGGCCCGGCTCGCCACCCCGGACGGCCGCAGCTTCCTCTACTACGGCAGCTACTTCGGCGGCATCTGGGTCAGCGAGCTGTCCACCGACGGCCTGCGGATCACCGGGACGCCGACCCGGGTGGCGATCGACAACAAGTTCGAGGGCGCCTACGTGGTGCGCCGCGCCGGCTGGTACTACCTGTTCGCCTCCTCGGCCAACTGCTGCGCGGGCCCGACCACCGGCTACTCGGTCTCCGTGGGCCGCTCCCGCGACCCGCGCGGGCCGTTCACCGACCGCGCCGGGCTGCGGCTGGACGCCTCCCGCGCCGGCGGCACCCCGGTGCTCGCGCCGAACGGCAACAAGTGGGTCGGCACCGGCCACAACGGCCTGATCACCGACCTGGCCGGGCAGGACTGGCTGGCGTACCACGCGATCGACCGGGCGGACCCGTACCTGGACGAGCCGTTCGGCATCAACGAGCGGCCGATGCTGCTGGACCGGCTCGACTGGATCGGCGGCTGGCCGACCGCAACCGCTTCGGAGCAGCCCGTTGCGGCGCCGGTAACCCGGACCCCTCTGCAGGACGGTTTCTCGTCCCTGTCGTCGCGGCAGTGGCGGGTGGCCGACGGCAGGTGGGCGGCCGTCGACGGCCGGCTTTCCGGCCACGGCACGCTGCTGTCCCGGACCTCGGTGCGGGGAGACCTGCGTGCTGAGGTCGACCTCCGCGGCCCGGCCGGCCTGAAGATCAACACCACGACGGTACGGGTGTCAGCAGGCGTCCTCCGCGTCGGCGCCGCGTCGGTCGCGCTGCCCGCCGGGTTCGACGCCACCGCCTGGCACCACCTGACCGTGGACCTGCGGGACGGCCGGCTCACCGCCACACTCGACGACACCGTGGTCGCCTCGACCCCAGTGCCGTCCCGCGGCCGGCACGTCATCGGCGTCGTCGCCACCGCTCCCGCCCAGCTCGACAACATCAGCGTCGGCCCGCTCGCCTCGCCCGTCCGCCGGGCGCCGGCGGTGCCGGTGCCGGGACGGGCGCTGCCCGGCTACTCGGATGAGTTCGCGACGCTGGGCCCGGCGTGGACCTTCGTGCGGCCCGACCCGGCGGCGACCGTGAGCGGGGGCGCGCTGCGCTGGCCGGTGCAGGGCGCCGATCTCACCGGGACGTCGAACAACGCGGGTGTGCTGCTGCGCGACGCACCCGCCGGGAACTGGATCGCCGAGACGAAGCTGACCCTGGACCTGGGTGAGGGCTCGGTGCGCAACTATCAGCAGGCGGGGCTCATCGCGTACGTCGGCGACGACCGGTTCGCGCGGCTGTCGGCGGTGGCGATCTGGAACACCCGGCAGGTCGAGTTCGGCCTGGAGATCCCGTACGCGGGCGCCACCTCGTACGGCGGCACCATCGCCGGCACGCCCGGCGCGACCACCACCTGGCTGCGGCTGGCGCACCGGACCGACCCGGCCAACGGCGAGCACGAGTACCGCGCCGGGGTCAGCCGCGACGGCCGCGGCTGGACCTGGGGCGGCGTGTGGACCCTGCCCGCGGACACCACGCCCCGGATCGGCCTGGTCGCGCACGGCGGCGCCGCCCCGGCGGTCACCGCGTCCTTCGACTACCTGCGGTTCAGCCGGTGGTGAGAAGGCTGGCCTTTGTCTTGCCCATCGTCATGCTGGCGGCGTGCAGCAGCGGAGAGGCTCCGGTTGTGGCTACTTTCACCAACCCGGTCCACCTGGAGAACTTCCCCGATCCGGGGGTGCTCCTGGTCGACGGCACCTGGTACGCCTACGGCACCAACAACACGGCGAGCAACGTGCCGATCCTGACCTCACCCGACCTGGTCACCTGGACCCCGGCCGGGGACGCGCTGCCCGAGGTCGGCAGCTGGGCCGAGCGGGGCAACACGTGGGCGCCCGAGGTGATCGCGGCCGACGGCGGCTACCTGCTCTACTACACCGCCCGGTCCACGGCCGCGAACCTGCAATGCGTGGGCGTCGCCCGCGCCGAGGCGCCACAGGGCCCGTTCGTGGACTCCTCGGCACAGCCGCTGATCTGCCAGGCCGACGAGGGCGGCTCGATCGACGCGAGCCCGTACGCCGACGCCGACGGTGGCCTCTGGCTGCACTGGAAGAACGACGGCAACCACATCGGCGAGCCCACCCACCTGTACGGCAGCCGGCTCAGCACGGACGGCCGGTCGCTGCGGGGCGATCCGGTGCGGCTGCTGACCAACGACGCCGCCTGGGAGGACCACGTGATCGAGGCGCCGCAGCTGGTCCGGCACGACGGCAAGCTGTACCTGTTCTACTCGGCGAACGCCTTCGACAAGGACGTCTACGCGGTGGGCTACGCCGAGTGCGACGGCCCGCTGGGCCCGTGCCGCAAGGCCGCCGAGAACCCGATCCTGCGCTCAACGCCGGCGGCGGCGGGCCCCGGGCACAGCTTCCTGGTCACGACGCCGGCGGGGGAGAGCTGGCTGCTGTACCACGCATGGCCGCCGGAAGCGGTGGGCAGCGTGCTGCCGGGCCGCCAGCTGTGGCTGGACCGGGTCGACTGGGTCGACGGCAAGCCGGTGGTGCGCGGCCCGAACGCCGAACCCCAGCCCGCACCACGCTGACCCGCCGGCCTGGCCCGGTTCGATGGTCCGGCCTGTCTCGTCGGCCCGATGGGTCGCCGGCGTGCCGGGGTGGCGCGGGTCAGCGGTCGGTGTCGTCGCCGTGGGTCGCCCGGTTGATGCCGTCGGAGATCGACCCGGTGAGGTCGTCCGACGGCACCGCAACCCGCTCGGCCTCGGCCCGGTCGGCCGGATCCGGCTCGGGCTGGGGCGCCGTGCCGCCACCGGCGAAGCCGAACTCGTTGGGCTGGTCGGACTCGGATTGCGTCGTCATGTCCAGACCCATACCCCTCCGGGAGCGGCCGACACGCCGCGAACGCGTCGGCGCGGGTTTTGTCGACGGGCTTGCGACCTCAGGGCAGGCGGGCGGCTCCCGGGCCGGGGGTGGCCGACCAGGCCGTCGGAGCCGTGAAGCCGCGTTCGGCGTACGCCTGCTCGATCGCCGCCGTCGTTTCCGCCGCCCGGTCCGCGTCGACCAGGGCCAGGACGCAGCCGCCGAAGCCGCCGCCGGTCATCCGGGCGCCGTACGCGCCCGCCGCCAGCGCCGTCTCGACCGCCACGTCCACCTGGTCCACCGTGATCTCGAAGTCGTCGCGCATCGAGGCGTGCGAGGCCGTCATCAGCGGGCCGATCTCCCGGATGCGGCCGGTGCGCAGCAGCTCCACGGTGTCGAGCACCCGCTGGTTCTCGGTGACGATGTGCCGGACCCGGCGGCGCATCACGTCGTCGTCCAGCTTGCCCAGCGCCGCGTCCAGGTCGGCCGGCGGCACGTCGCGCAGGGCCGGCACGCCCAGGATGCGGGCGGCCTCCTCGCAGGACTTGCGGCGGGCGCCGTACTCGCCGTCGACGTGCTGGTGCGGTGCGTTGCTGTTGACGATCAGGATGGCCAGGCCGGCCGCGGCCAGGTCGAACGGGATCTGCTCGACCGCCAGCGACCGGCAGTCCAGGAACAGCGCCTTGCCCGCCACGCAGCGGATCGAGGCCGACTGGTCCATGATGCCGGTCGGCGCGCCCACGTAGACGTTCTCGGCGCGCTGGGCCAGCGCCGGTCGCTGGTCCACCGGCAGGTCCAGTCCGCCCAGGTCGACCAGGGCGGTCAGCACGGCCGACTCCAGCGCCGCCGACGAGGACAGGCCGGAGCCCAGCGGCACGTCCGAAGCGACCGCGATCCGGGCCGGCGGCACGGTGAAGCCCGCCTCCCGCAGCGCCCAGACGATGCCGGCCACGTAGCCGGCCCAGCCCTCGACCCGGGCCGATTCGGTCGTGGTGAAGGTGACGGTCTCCTCGGCCAGCGTCGAGCACACCGTCCAGCCCGGCGTGCCGGCCGGCGCCGCCGCGGCCACCACGTGCTGGGGCAGCGCGAACGGCAGCACGAAGCCGTCGTTGTAGTCGGTGTGCTCACCGATCAGGTTGACCCGCCCGGGCGCCGCCCACAGTCCTGCGGGGTCGGCGCCGTAGGCGTTCCGGAAGGCCTCGGCGGCCGAGGAGGCGACAGTCATGTCCACGATCAGATCACGCGACGTGGCCGCGGTAGAACGCCCAGGCGTCACCGATCATGTCGGCCAGCGTGTTCTTCTCCGGCACCCAGCCGAGCTCGTCGCGGGCCCGCTGCGACGAGGCGACCAGCGTCGCCGGGTCGCCGTCGCGGCGCGGGGCGATCTCGACGGGCAGCTCCGCGCCGGTGACCTCGCGGGCGGCCTCGGCGACCTGCCGGTTGGAGAAGCCGTTGCCGTTGCCCAGGTTGTAGATCTTGTGCTCGCCCGGGGTGGCCGCCTCGAGCGCGAGCAGGTGCGCCCGGGCCAGGTCCTGCACGTGGATGTAGTCGCGCACGCAGGTGCCGTCGACGGTCGGGTAGTCGTCGCCGAAGAGCTGGAGCTTGTCCCGCTTGCCCGCGGCCACCTGCAGGGCGATCGGGATGAGGTGGGTCTCCGGGGCGTGCCGCTCGCCGATGGCGGTGCCGTCGGGGCGGATCAGCGCGCCGGCCACGTTGAAGTAGCGCAGCGAGACCGCGGCCAGCTGATGCGCGAACGCCTCCGAGGTCAGCGCGTAGTCGAAGGCCAGCTTGGTGGCGCCGTAGGTGTTGGTCGGCGCCTTGACCGCGTTCTCGGTGATCGGCAGCTCGGTGGGGTTGCCGTAGACCGCGGCGGTGGAGGAGAAGACCAGCCGCGGCACCCCGGCGGCCCGGACGGCGTTCAGCAGGGCCAGCGAGCGCACCATGTTGTGGTCCCAGTACAGCTCCGGCTTGCTCATCGACTCGCCCGCGGCGATCAGGCCGGCGAAGTGCACCACCGCGTCGAAGCCCGCCGCCGGGGTCAGCACGGTGCCGGCCTCGGCGATGTCGGCCTGCACGAAGGTGGCGTCGGGCGCGACCGCCTCCCGGAAGCCGGTGCTGAGGTTGTCCAGGACGGTGACCTCGTGTCCGGCGTCGAGCAGCAGTCTGCTGGTGACGCTGCCGACGTAACCGGCCCCTCCCGTGACGAGCAGTTTCACGTCGTGACCTTTCGTAGCGGATGCTGGACGGACGCGCCTAACTCAGAATAGCTTTCCACCAAGAACGCGCATAAGTCAACACGTTCAAACATCGCAGCATGCCGAGGCGGGCGTTTGACGGAAAGCCCGCCGAAGCTGACACAATGGCGCTCATGTCCGACGCCGACCACCGTCCCCGGGTGCTCTCCGGCATCCAGCCGACCGCCGATTCTTTCCATCTCGGCAACTATCTCGGCGCGGTCCGCAACTGGGTCGCCATGCAGGAGACCGCCGACGCCTTCTACTGCGTCGTCGACCTGCACGCGATCACCATGGGGCATGACCCGGTCGCTCTGCGCAACCGTACCCGGCTGTCGGTGGCGCAGCTGCTCGCGCTCGGGCTCGACCCGGAGCGCTGCACCCTGTTCGTCCAGTCGCACGTTCCGGAACACGCGCAGCTCGCCTGGGTGCTGAGCTGCATCACCGGGTTCGGCGAGGCCGGCCGGATGGTCCAGTTCAAGGACAAGTCCGCCAGGCAGGGTTCGGACACCACCAGCGTCGGGCTGTTCACCTACCCGATCCTGCAGGCCGCCGACATCCTGCTCTACCAGGCCGACGCCGTGCCGGTGGGCGAGGACCAGCGCCAGCACCTCGAGCTCACCCGCGACCTGGCCCAGCGGTTCAACACCCGGTTCGGCAAGACCTTCACCGTGCCCTCGGCGTACATCGTCAAGGACACCGCGAAGATCACCGACCTGCAGGACCCGACCGCGAAGATGAGCAAGTCCGCGTCGTCGCCGAACGGCATCCTGGAGCTGCTCGAGGAGCCCGCCCGCTCGGCCAAGAAGATCAAGTCGGCGGTCACCGACACCGGCCGGGAGATCCTCTACGACGAGCAGAACAAGCCCGGGATCAGCAACCTGCTGACCATGTACGCGGCGCTGACCCAGCGGACCATAGACGAACTGCTCGAGGAGTACGACGGCCGCGGCTACGGCGACCTCAAGAAGGACCTCGCCGAGGTGTTCGTGGAGTTCGTCAAGCCGGTCCAGGACCGCACCCGCACCTACCTGGAGGACCCGGGCTACCTCGACAAGGTCCTCGCGGTCGGCGCCGACAAGGCCCGGGCGGTCTCCGCGGTCACGCTGGCGAACGCCTACCAGCACCTCGGCTTCCTCAGCCCCGTGCGCGAGGTCTGAGGAGCGTGGCCGAGGGCACGACGCGGATCGGCGTCGCGATCGACATCCCCGAGCCGTGGGGCTCGGCGCTGACCCGCCGGCGGGGCGCGGCCGGCGATCCGCAGGCGGCGTACACGCCGGCGCACGTCACGCTGCTCGGGCCGACCGAGATCCGCACCGACGCGCTGCCGGACGTGGAGAAGCACCTGGAGGCGGTCGCCTCGGGCCAGGAGCCGTTCACCATCCACCTGCGTGGCACCGGCACGTTCCGGCCGATCACCGAGGTCGTGTTCGTGACCCTCGCGGTGGGCATCAGCGAGTGCGAGCTGCTGGCCGCGGCGATCACCGCCTCCGACGCGATCAACCGGGACACCCGGTTCCCGTACCACCCGCACGTGACGGTCGCCCAGGACGTGCCCAGCGACGCCCTGGACGCGGTCTTCGAGGACCTGGCGGATTTCTCCGCGCGGTTCCACGTCAGCGGATTCACCCTCTTCTCGCACGGCGGCGAGGGTCCGTGGCAGCGCCGCCGCGAATATCCGCTCGGCGGGCTGCGTTAGCCGCCCCAGCCCGGCCGAAAACCCGCCCGGGCCTGCGGAGTCAGGCCCGGATCCAGTGGGTACGGTCAGCGGCGTGAACGCCATCGAGCGGGCATACGCGGCGGTAGAGAAACGGGTCCTGGTGCTGCGGCACCGATCGAAGTACTTCGACCATTTCTGCCGGGCGGTCCTGCGCTACGACGGGGTGGACGGCGGCCGGCTCGCTGCCGCGATCGCCTACTACGGCTTCTTCGCGGTGTTCGCGCTGGCCCTGATCGGTTACTCGGTCTTCGGCTTCCTGATCAAATCCAACACCGGGCTCTTCCGGGTCGTGCAGGAGTTCCTCGGGGAGAACCTGCCGTTTCTCAACGTGCAGGCGATCGTGGACAGCGGCCGGACCGTCGGCATCGTGGGCCTGGTGGGACTGATCTTCACCGGCATCCGCTGGGTGGAGGCGATCCGGTCCTCGCAGCGGCTGATCTGGCGGCTCAACGAACAACCGGGTTACATCGGCGTGCGCCAGGTCGTCGACCTGGTCGTGATGATCGGTGTCCTGCTGCTGCTCGGCATCTCGGTGTTCGCGGCCTACGGCCTGGAGTCGCTGCTCGAATGGATGGCCGGGGGGAACGTGTCGTTCCTGCGCTCGGTCGTCAGCCTGATCCTCACCATGGGCACCAACATGCTGCTCGCGGCGGCGCTGCTGGCCGCCGTGCCGCGGCTGCGGATGACGGCACGCCGGATGGCGCCGCCGGTGCTGCAGGTCGGCATCGGCATCATGCTGCTGAACACGGTCGGCCGGACCTTTGTCGGCCTGGTGGAGCGCAACCCCGCGTACGGCCTGGTGGCCAGCGCCGTCGGCGTGCTGGTCTACCTGTACGTCTTCAACCAGTTGCTGCTCTTCGGCGCGGCCTGGGCGGCGACCAGCCCGCACGGTCGAGTGGTGGACCTGTCAGCTGACGATAAAACTGCTCCGGTGGGGCAAAATACCTGGATTCGGCACGACCGCCCGGAATGATGGGCGGGTGGGCACCCTCGTGACGCTGCACCTGCCGCCTGACTCGCCGGTGGCGAACCTGCCGTGGATCATCACCATCGGCGCGCTCGACGACGACGAGGAGTGGGAACCCATGGTCTGCGGGCCGTACGAGCGGCCGCACGCGTTGGCGCTGGCCCAGGCGGTGGTGGCCGACGAGGACCTGATGGCGGTCGTCGAGCCGCTGCTGCCGCTCGCCGACGCCGCGGCGATCCGGGACGAGGTCGAGCTGGCCCGCTCCGGGCAGGACATCGACACCACGGCGACCGAGGTCAACGGCGACGAGCCGCTGCGCACCACGCCGGGCCGGCCGCCGACCGAGGCCGAGGTGCGCGCCGGCTTCGCCCGGATCGCCGCGAAGCTCAGCGCCGGCGCCTGATCAGCCGGCGGACCCGCCCGGGTGGCCGATCAGGGCGCGGAGCCCGTCGAGGTAGGTCGCCTTGTCCGGGTTGCCGACGAGCTGGCGTTGCAGCGTGTAGCCCGGCAGCAGGCCCAGCAGCACCGCCGCCAGCGCGTCCGGATCCGGCCCCGGCGCCACCTCGCCGCGGGCCAGCGCCAGCGCGGCGATCTTCCGGAACGGCCGGCGCAGCTCCAGGTAGCGGGCCCGGACGATCTCGCCGATCGCGGGATCGAGGACCGCCTGGCTCCAGACCTGGATCACCAGCGGGAAGTTGCCGTCCGCGCCGACCTGCCGGTCGGCCAGGTCCAGCGCGCCGCTGATCGCCTCCAGCAACGGCAGGTCCCGGTCGGCCAGCTCGTCCAGCCTGGCGACCAGGCCGCCGGCGACCTCGACCGAGATCGCGTTGATGATCTCGTTCTTGGACTTGAAGTAGCGGTAGACCGCGCCCACCGACAGCCCGGCCTCGGCGATCAGGTCCTGCATCGAGGTGTTGTGCAGGCCGTTGCGCAGGAAGCAGCGCCGGGCCGCGGCGAGGATCTGCTCGCGGCGGGCGGTCAGGTGGTCGGCGGAGACGCGTGGCACGCCCCACAGTATAAAACGAACGCTCGTTCTTGACGAATGCGCCCTCTCGGCGGACGCTGAGATGAAAGAGAACGAGCATTCGTTTTAGGAGAATGTCATGTCCGAGCCGCCCCGGGCCACCACCCTCGCCGTGCTGGTCGCCGTTGTTGTCGTCGCCTTCCAGGTGCTGCTGGTGCCGCTGTTCGCCGGGCCGGCCGCGCATCTCGAGCCGCGGGACCTGCCGCTGGCGGTCGCCGGGCCGGCCCCCGCGGCGGCCCAGCTCGCCGAGCAGCTCCGCACCGCCCGGCCGGGCGCCTTCGACGTCCGGGTGGTGACCGACGCGGACGCCGCGATCCGCAACCGCGAGGTCTACGGCGCGGTCGTGCTCGGCGCCGACGGCCCGTCCCTGCACGTCGCCTCGGCGGCCGGCCCGGCCGTCGCCACGCTGCTGACCCAGGCCACCGCCGAGCTCGGCCAGGGCCGCCCCGTGCCGGTCGTGGACGTCGTGCCCACCGACCCGGACGACCCGCGCGGCGCCGCGTTCGGCGCCGGGTTCCTGCCGCTGGCTATGACCGGGATGCTCGCCGGGGTGCTGACCTTCCTGCTCGTCAAGCGGCGCCCGGCCCGGCTGGTCGCGCTCGGCGCGTTCGCCGTGCTGGGCGGGCTCGCCGGCGCCGCGGTCCAGCAGCTCTGGCTGGGGGTGCTGCCCGGTGACTTCCTGGCCACCGCGGGCGTGCTGGGGCTGTTCGGGCTCGCCGTCGCCGGCCCGGTCGCGGGGCTGGCCGCCGTGCTGGACCGGGCCGGGCTGGCGCTCGGTGCGCTGCTGGTCTTCCTGATCGGCAACGCGCTGTCCGGGGTCAGCTCGGCGGCCGAGCTGCTGCCGCAGCCGTGGGGGGCCGTCGGGCAGGCGCTGCCGATCGGGGCCGGGTCGACGCTGCTGCGCTCGGTCGCGTACTTCGACGGCCACGGGGGCGGGCAGGCGCTGGCCGTGCTGAGCGCGTACGCGATCGGGGGTCTGGTGCTGGTCGCGGCCGGGCGGCGCGGTCTCGGCCGGCCCGCCGCGGCGGTCGCGGCCGAGCCGGAGCGCGAGCCGGCGCTGGTGGGGTGACGGGTGCCGCGGCGCGGCGCGGCATACTCGTGGCGTGGTGCTCTCGCGGCGGTGGTCGGCGTTCCTGGTCCTGGTCGGTGTCTGGACGTGGCTCATCTGGCCACGGTTCGGGCTGGCGATCTGGCGGGACGACCGGTCGTTCGCCGGCGGGAGCCCGACGTCGTTCCTGTGGGTGCACGCGCTGCTGATCGGCGCGTCGCTGCTGATCGGCACGACGGTCGGCGTGCTGGGCGTCCGGGCCTGGCGCGCGACCGCCCCGGCGCGGCGGCGCGCCGAAGAAAACGTGGCCTCGGGTCCGGTCGCGCCGAAAGATTAACGGCGCGTTACTCGGCCAACCGGGCAATTCCCGCCTCAGCCTTGCTAAAGCGGCGTTCAGGAGGCCGCCCGGCCGCGTCCAGATAACGGTGCGCCAACAGTCCGGCCCGATTTCCTGACGCCGCCTTGGCCTGCGGCTACGCTCCCGACCTGAGACGCACCGCGACAGTGTTGGTGCGCTGTGGAAGGAGGGCGTCTTGCGCCCAGTACGTGGGAAGCGAATCGTTGCGATTCTCGCGGCGGGTGGGCTCTCGCTCGCCGCCGCTGCCTGTGGCGACGCCCCTGAGGAGACCCCGAGCGGTTCCGGCGCGAGCACCGCGGCGGCATATAAGGCGTGCATGGTCACCGACACCGGTGGCATCGACGACCGGTCGTTCAACGCTTCGGCCTGGGCCGGCCTGCAGGCCGCCAAGGAGGCGCAGAGCAACGTCGACCCGAAGTACGTGGCATCGACCGCCGAGGCCGACTACGAGCCCAACCTGCGGCAGTTCGTCACGCAGAAGTGCAACTTCATCCTCTCGGTCGGCGGCCTGATGGGCGACGCCACCAAGAAGGTCGCCGCGGAGAACACGAGCCAGCAGTTCGGCATCGTGGACAGCAGCATCGAGGGAGCGACCAACGTCTTCCCGATGCAGTTCGCGACCGAGCAGGCCGCGTTCCTCGCCGGCTACGTCGCGGCGGGCTACTCCAAGACCGGCAAGGTGGCCACCTACGGCGGCCTGAAGATCCCGCCGGTCACCGTCTTCATGGACGGCTTCGCCGACGGCGTCGCGCACTACAACAAGGTCAAGAGCAAGAACGTCAAGGTCATCGGCTGGGACAAGGCGAAGCAGAACGGCACCTTCGCGGAGAACTTCGGCGATCAGAACAAGGGCAAGACCATCACCAACTCGCAGGTCTCGCAGGGCGCCGACGTTGTCATGCCGGTGGCCGGCGGCACGGGCCTGGGCACCGCGGACGTCGCCAAGGCGTCCGGCGGCAAGGTGTCGGTCATCTGGGTCGACCAGGACGGCTGCAAGAGCGCGGAGCAGTACTGCGACGTCTTCCTGACCACCGTCGTCAAGAACATCACCGACGCGGTCGAGACGGCCGTGGCGGACGGCGCGGCGGGCAAGACCCTCGGGTCGGCCCCGGGCTACCTGGGCACGCTGGAGAACGAGGGCGTCTCCATCGCGCCGTTCAACCAGTTCGACAGCAAGGTCGACGCCGGCCTCAAGGCCGAGGTCGAGAAGCTCAAGGCGGACATCATCGCGGGCACCGTCAAGGTCGAGTCGGCCAACGCACCCAAGTGATCCGCGGTTAGTTCCAGCATTTTTGGCCGCCGCGCGGCCACGGGTCACCCCGTGGCCTGCGCGGCGGCTCTGCTCAGGCTGCTAACGTCCCCCCGTTGATCACCAGCCTCTCGTCTGCAGGAGATTCCGCTGAGACTCGAACTGCGCGGCATCACCAAGCGCTTCGGCGACCTGGTGGCCAACGACCACATCGACCTGACCGTCGAACCCGGCGAGGTGCATGCCCTGCTCGGTGAGAACGGCGCGGGCAAGTCCACCCTGATGAACCAGCTCTACGGGCTGCTCCAACCCGACGCGGGCGAGGTGCTCGTCGACGGCGTGGCGCGGACCTTCCGCAGCCCCCGGGACGCCATCGCGGCCGGCATCGGCATGGTGCACCAGCACTTCATGCTCGTACCGGTCTTCACCGTGGCGGAGAACATCGCGCTCGGCGCGGAGAAGGCCCGCCTGGGCTTCCTGGACCGGCGCCGGGCCCGGCGCGAGGTCATCGAGGTCTCCGAGCGGTACGGCCTGCCGGTCGACCCGGACGCGCTGGTGGAGAACCTGCCGGTCGGCGCCCAGCAGCGGGTCGAGATCGTCAAGGCGCTGACCCGCGAGGTCGACCTGCTCATCCTGGACGAGCCGACCGCGGTGCTCACCCCGCAGGAGACCGGCGAGCTGCTGGCGGTCATGCGCGGGCTGGCCGACGCCGGCAAGTCGATCGTCTTCATCACCCACAAGCTCAAAGAGGTCAAGGAGGTCGCCGACCGGATCACCGTGATCCGGCGCGGCAAGACCGTCGGCACCGTCGCGCCGGAGACGCCCGAGGACGAGCTGGCGTCGCTGATGGTCGGTCGCGCGGTCAACCTCACGGTGGACAAGGCGCCGGCCGAGCCCGGCCGGGAGGTCCTGAAGATCTCCGGCCTGATCGTCGACGACGACCGCGGCGTGCGCGCGGTGGACAGCGTCGACCTGGTGGTCCGGGCCGGCGAGGTGCTCGGCGTGGCCGGCGTGCAGGGCAACGGGCAGACCGAGCTGGTCGAGGCCGTGATGGGCCTGCGCGAGCTGCGGGCCGGCACGATCGAGGTCGACAACGAGGACCTGACCGGCATGACCACCAAGCAGATCCTGCGCTCCGGGATCGGCTACGTGCCCGAGGACCGCAGCACCGACGGGGTGGTCAAGGAGTTCACGGTCGCCGAGAACCTGGTGCTCGACCAGTACGACCGGCCGCCGTACGGCAACGCGTTCCGGCTCAACCCGGGCGCGGTGGCGATCAAGGCCCGCGAGTGGGTGGAGCAGTTCGACATCCGGACGTCCTCGGCGGACGCCACGGTCAGCACACTCTCCGGCGGCAACCAGCAGAAGGTCGTGGTGGCCCGCGAGCTGTCCCGGCCGCTGCGCCTGTTCATCGCCGCGCAGCCGACCCGGGGCGTGGACGTGGGCTCGATCGAGTTCATCCACGGCCGGATCGTGCGCGAGCGCGACGTCGGCACCGCGGTGCTGGTGGTCTCCAGCGAGCTGGACGAGGTCGCGGCCCTGGCCGACCGGATCGCCGTCATGTACCGGGGCCGGATCCTGGCGATCGTCTCGCCGGACACCCCGCGCGAGGAGATCGGTCTGCTGATGGCCGGCATCACGGACCCGTCGACCCCGTCGACCCCGGCCGTCGACCCGGCTGCCGAGGCCGAGCCGGGTGCCGAGCCTGAGCCGGTTTCGGAAGTCGAGCCGGAGGCGCCGGGTGGGGCCGACGGTGACGGTGCCGGCGACGGGGCCGCAGAGAAGGGGACCAAGTGACCACCGACCAACCGGCCGGCGCACCGCAGCAGCCGGCCGACGAGCCGGCCACGGCTGCCGCCACCGCCACCGCCGCTCCCGCGAAGGAGCAGCCGGCTGCCGCTCCGGGCAAGGAGAAGCCGGGCGACGGCGACTCCTTCATGAGCCACTTCCTGTACAACCTGTGGTCGGCCAACACCGTCACGGTGACGCTGCTCTCGGTCGTCCTGGCCATGGTCATCGGCGCGATCCTGATCATCGTGTCCGACCCGGCCGTGCTGAACACGTTCTCGTACTTCACCGCCCGCCCGGGCGACGCCCTGGACGCCAGCTGGACCGTGGTCAGCAACGCGTACGCGGACCTGGCCAAGGGCGCGATCGTCGACCCGGCCACGATCACCGCCTGGGCCGACGGCTCCGGCACCTGGCGCCAGGTGTTCTTCCCGATCTCCGAGACGCTGACCTACGCGGCCCCGCTGGTCTTCACCGGGCTCTCGGTGGCGCTGGCGTTCCGCGGCGGCCTGTTCAACATCGGCGGCCAGGGCCAGGCGGTCGTCGGCACGGTCTGCGCCGGGCTGGCCGGCTTCCTGCTGCCGCTGCCGCCGGTGATCCACCTGCTCGCCGCGCTCGCCGCCGGTCTGCTCGGCGGCGCGCTCTGGGGCTTCATCCCGGGCATCCTCAAGGCCCGGACCGGCGCCCACGAGGTGATCGTCACGATCATGCTCAACTACACCGCCAACCTGTTCCTGAGCTGGCTGATCCTGCAGAAGGGCATCCAGCAGAGCGGGCGCAGCGACGCGATCAGCGAGCCCGTCGACACCTCGGCGCGGCTGCCGGCGGTGGGCGGGGAGCTGCGGGTCAACCTGGGCATCGTGCTCGCCGTGCTGGCCACCGCGGCGGTCGCCTGGCTGCTCAACCGGTCGGCGTTCGGCTTCGAGCTGCGCGCGGTCGGTGCCAACCCGGCCGCCGCGAAGACCGCCGGCATCAGCGTCGCGCGGACCTACACGATGCTCATGGTCACCGCCGGCGCGCTGGCCGGGCTCGGCGGCGCGACCCAGGTGCTGGGCACCGCGCACGCCCTGACCACCCAGGTGGCCGGCAACATCGGCTTCGACGGCCTGCTGGTCGCCCTGCTCGGGCGCAACCGGCCGTGGGGCACGCTGCTCGCCGCGATCCTGTTCGGCGCGCTGCGGGCCGGCGGCAACCGGATGCAGTCGTTCTCCAGCATCTCGCTGGAGCTGGTGACCGTGCTGCAGGCCCTGATCGTCATCTTCATCGCCGCTCCCGCCCTGGTGAAGGCGATCTTCCACCTCCGAGCCGCCCGTTCCGCGCGGCTCGGCGCATCGATGGCGAAGGGCTGGTGACCCCGGTGTCGACGGCGACAGTGGACGACCTGACGCAGACCACGGCACCGGCCCGGTTCTGGGACCGGCAGCGGCGCCTCGGCGTCGGCGTGGTGCTGATCGGCCTGATCGCGACGGTGATCTTCGGGCCGCTCGCGCCCTCGGAGACCGCCCGGTTCACCCTCAGCGAGGACGCCGCCGGCGCCGCGCTGAGCATCAACGGCCAGCTCGGCACGATCCTTTTCGGCCTGGTCGCGGTGGTCGCGGGCGCGGTGCTGCTGGCCGGGCTGGCCCGCCGGTTCCAGACCTCGGTGCTGAGCCTGGGCATCCTGGGCTTCGTGCTGTCGTTCCTGTGCTGGCAGGTGGCGGGCAAGTTCCTGCCGCTGGTCGACACGGCGAGCGGCACCCTGGAACTGGCCGTGCCGCTGGTGCTCGGCGCCCTGGCCGGGGTGCTCGGCGAGCGTTCCGGCGTGGTCAACGTGGCCATCGAGGGCCAGTTCCTGATGGGCGCGTTCGGCGCGGCGCTGATCGGCACGATGGCCACCAGCGTGTGGGCGGGCCTGTTCAGCGCGGCGATCGGCGGCGTGCTGATCGCGGCGATCCTGGCCGTGCTGGCCATCCGCTTCCTGGTGGACCAGGTGGTCGTCGGCATCGTGCTCAACCTGCTCGCGCTGGGCATGACCGGCTTCCTGTACGAGCGCCTGATGCAGACCGACGCGCAGTCGTACAACCAGCCGCCGCGGATGCCCGAGTGGCGCATCCCCGGCCTGGCCGACATCCCGGTCGTCGGCCCGGTGCTGTTCGACACCAACCTGCTGGTCTGGCTCGCCCTGATCCTGGTCTTTGTGATCCATTTCGGGCTCACCCGGACCCGCTGGGGGCTGCGCACCCGGGCGGTCGGCGAGCACCCGACGGCGGCGGACACGGTCGGCATCCGGGTACGCGGCCTGCGCTACCTGAACGTGCTGCTGGGCGGCGTGATCGCGGGTGCCGGTGGGGCGTACTTCACGCTGGTGGCCACGGGCAGCTTCAACAAGAACATGACGGCCGGCGCGGGCTTCATCGCCCTCGCCGCGCTGATCTTCGGCCGCTGGACGCCGTTCGGGGCGCTGGGGGCGGCGCTGTTCTTCGGGTTCGCGCAGAAGCTGGCCACGTACCTGAGTGTCGCGGGCAGTTCGGTGCCGAGCCAGTTCCTGAACATGCTGCCGTACCTGGCGACGATCATCGCGGTGGCCGGGCTGGTGGGCCGGGTGCGCGCGCCGGCGGCCGACGGTCAGCCGTACATCAAGGCCTGAGCTGTGCCCGCTCCCCTGAACAGTCGTTCAGGGGAGCGGCGACCGGCCCGAACGGCGGTGAGGCAGAATCGGCGGCATGGAGATCGACTGGGGCTCGCTGCGGGCCGCCGCCATTGAGGCCATGCGCCGCGCCTACGCCCCCTACTCCGACTTCCCGGTCGGCGTGGCCGGGCTGGTCGACGACGGCCGCGTGGTGGTCGGCTGCAACGTGGAGAACGCCTCGTATGGCGTCGGGCTCTGCGCCGAGTGCGGTCTGGTCAGCTCCCTGCACGCCACCGGCGGCGGCCGGCTGGTGGCGGTCTCGTGCGTGGACGCCAACGGGCTGCCGCTGATGCCGTGCGGGCGCTGCCGTCAGCTGCTCTACGAGCACGGCGGCGCGGAGTGCCTCGTCGAGGCGCTGCCCCGGCCGTTGCGGGTGGCCGAGCTGCTGCCGTACGCGTTCGGGCCGGAGGATATCGAGAAGGTCACCGGACCGTCCGCGGTGCCGGCCGTGCCCGCCCAGCTCGCCAAGTGGCGCGGCCGCGGCACCGTCTTCGTGCACCCGGACCTGGCCGGCGGCGAGCAGGTCTGGACCGGCTACTGGGAGCGGTCCACCGGTATCGCGGGCGAGGCGGACGCGGAGAAGGGCATCCTGGAGGAGGGGCCGATCTTCCCGAGTGCCGGTGCGGCCGTCACCTGGGGGCTCACCCGCACCGCCCGGGTCGTGGTCGTGGACGCCGCGGGCGGGCTGTCCTGGGCCGGCGAGGGTGAACCGCCGGAAGGCATCGGCGCCAAGTGGGAGCAATCATGAGCGAGTTCGCGGCTGTGGACGTCATCCGGACCAAGCGGGACGGCGGGGTGCTGTCCGACGGGGCCATCGACTGGGTGGTGGACGCGTACACCCGGGGGGTGGTCGCGGACGAGCAGATGTCCGCGCTCGCCATGGCCATCCTGCTGCGCGGGATGACGCCCGCGGAGATCGCCCGCTGGACCGCCGCCATGATCGCCAGCGGCGAGCGGCTCGACCTGTCCGCCGTCTCCCGGCCGACCGTCGACAAGCACTCCACCGGCGGGGTCGGCGACAAGATCACGCTGCCGCTCACGCCGCTGGTCGCCGCGTGCGGCGCCGCCGTGCCCCAGCTGTCCGGGCGCGGCCTGGGCCACACCGGCGGCACCCTGGACAAGCTGGAGTCGATCCCGGGCTGGCGGGCTGCGCTGAGCAACGCCGAGTTCGTCCGCCAGCTCCAGGACGTCGGCGCGGTCATCTGCGCCGCCGGCGACGGGCTCGCCCCCGCCGACCGCAAGCTGTACGCCCTGCGCGACGTCACCGGCACGGTCGAGGCGATCCCGCTGATCGCCAGCTCGATCATGAGCAAGAAGATCGCCGAGGGCACCGGCGCGCTGGTGCTCGACGTCAAGGTCGGCACCGGCGCGTTCATGAAGGACGTCGCGATGGCCCGCGAGCTGGCCCGCACCATGGTCGAGCTGGGCACCGCGCACGGCGTCCGGACGGTCGCCCTGCTCACCGACATGAACACCCCGCTGGGCCTGGCGGTCGGCAACGCGATCGAGGTCGAGGAGTCGCTGGCGGTGCTGGCCGGCGGCGGCCCGGCCGACGTGGTCGAGCTGACCCTGGCGCTGGCCCGGGAGATGCTGGCCGCGGCCGGGCTGGAGGCCGACCCGGCCAAGGTGCTGGCGTCCGGCGCCGCGATGGACTCGTGGAAGGCGATGATCCGCGCCCAGGGCGGCGACCCGGACGCCCCGCTGCCCACCGCTCGGGAGACCGAGGTGCTGCGCGCCACCACCGACGGCGTGGTGGCCGGCATCGACGCGATGGACGTCGGCCTGGCGGCCTGGCGGCTGGGCGCGGGCCGGGCCCGCAAGGAGGACCCGGTCAGCTTCGGCGCCGGCGTCCTGCTCAAGGTGCGCCCGGGTGATCCGGTACGGGTCGGCGACGTGCTGCTCGAGCTGCGCACCGACGAGCCGGGCCGGATCCCGGCGGCGCTGACGACGGCGGCCGGCGCGGTCCGGATCGCGCAGAGTGCGCCCACCCCGGCACCGCTGCTGATCGACCGCATAGCCTGACCGGTCATGAAGGCCGCCCCCGATCCCCGAGCGGTGCGCGACGCCAGCCTGACCGAGCTCGAACGGCTCGGTCTGCCGCTGCCGCCACCGGCGTTCCCGCTGGTCTGGGAGCCGGGAGACGGGGTGGAACTGCGGCCGACGACCGAGATCGAGGCGCGCGCGGCGGTGCTGCACGTGGTCGTGGCGTGCTGCTTCGGCATGCCCACCGACACGGCGATGAGCTGGCTGCTCAGCTCGCACCTGGTGGACTTCGTCACACCGCCGGAGTGGCAGTTCGTGGCCGCCGGCAAGGGTGACCACCGGTCCTTCGTGCTGCACCACGACGCGGTCTTCGCGCTGGCCTGGCTGCTCGGGCTGAGCCGGCACCTGGACCCGACCGCGCCGCCCGAGGACCGGTTCATGCAGCAGATGCCCGACCTGCCGGGCGGTGAGCTGTTCGACCGGTGGCGCTCCCGGTCGCTGGTCGCGCCGCGGGACGCGATCGAGGCGGCCGTGCTGCTGGACCTCTACTACTGCCTGGACTGGGCGTTCCAGGAGACGGAGAAGGGCGGCGGGCGGCTGCCCGGCGAGGTGGACAGCAACGCCATCGGGCAGCGGCGGTGGGCGCTGGAGTGGGCGGTGGTGTTCGCCGGGCCGTACCACGAGGCGCCGCCCGAGTGGGAAGAAGTCGATCTTTCCGTCTGAGGGCTACGCCGGGCGGTAGACGGTCAGGTCGATCGCGGCCGTGACCGTGATCTCCGTGGCCCTGAGGTCGTCCCGCGAGACGTGGCGGGCGCTCGGGGTCATGCCGATCAGGGTGCGGGTCCGGGCGGCGGTCAGGTGCAAGGTGCGGCGCCGGGTGACCGTGCCCTCGGCCCGCCACGAGCTGCCCAGGGTCTCGGCCACCCGCTCCGCCTTGGCCGGGTCGACGCGGATCAGGCCGTACGTACTGATCAGCTCGCGGAGGTGGTCCTGGGCCGGGGTCGCCACCAGCAGCACGCCGGTCGGGCGGAGGACCCGGTGGAACTCCGGGCCGTTGCGCGGGGCGAAGACGTTCAGCAGCACCGAGACCGAGGCGTCCGCCAGGGGCAGCGGGCGCCAGAGGTCGGCGAGGGCCGCACCGGCGCGGGGGTGGGCGCGGGCGGCGCGGCGCAGGGCCGGCTTGGAGACGTCGAGGCCCAGGCCCGGTGCGTCCGGCAGGGCCTGCAGGACGCGGGCCAGGTAGTCGCCGGTGCCCGTACCGGCGTCCAGGACGAGGCCGTCGTCCGGCCGTACCGTTTCGGCCAGCGCCTCGGCGATGAAGCCGTAGTGGCCCTCGGCCAGGAAGGCCGCGCGGTCCGCGATCATCTCGGCGGTGTCGCCCGGATGGGGCGACCGCCCCGCCGTCAGGTTGACGTAGCCCTGCCGCGCGATGTCAAAACTGTGCCCCTGGCGGCAGCGGAGCGCCTGGTCGCCGGCGCGCGCCAGCCCTTCGCCGCAGACCGGGCAGCGCAGGTACGGCAATGCTCCGTCGATCATTCGCTGCTTCCCTCTAGCATCTGTTGATGGTCGCCATCACCCACGCCGACATCGTCAAAGCCCCCAAGGCCCTGCTGCACGACCACCTCGACGGTGGGCTGCGGCCGGCCACGATCGTGGAACTCGCCGCCGCGGTCGGGCACGAGCTGCCCGAAACCGATCCGGCACGGCTGGGCGAGTGGTTCGTCGCCGCGGCCGACTCCGGGTCGCTGGAACGCTACCTGGAGACTTTCGCGCACACCGTCGCGGTGATGCAGACCGAGGAGGGACTGCACCGGGTCGCCAAGGAGTGCGCGCTGGACCTCGCCGCCGACGGCGTCGTCTACGCCGAGATCCGGTACGCGCCGGAGCAGCACCTGGAGCGCGGGCTGAGCCTGGACGCGGTGGTGGACGCCGTGCACGCCGGGTTCCGGGAGGGCTGTGCCGAGGCGGCTGCGCTGGGTAACCAGATCCGGATCGGCACGCTGCTGACCGCGATGCGGCACGCCGCCCGTTCGCAGGAGATCGCCGAGCTGGCGGTCCGCTACCGCGACGCCGGGGTGGTCGGCTTCGACATCGCCGGCGCGGAGGCGGGCTTCCCGCCCACCCGCCACCTGGACGCGTTCGAGTACCTGCAGCGGGAGAACTTCCACTTCACCATCCACGCCGGCGAGGCGTTCGGGCTGCCGTCGATCTGGCAGGCCATCCAGTGGTGCGGCGCCGACCGGCTGGGGCACGGGGTGCGGATCGTCGACGACATCACCGGCGACAAGCTGGGCCGGCTGGCCTCGTACGTGCGGGACAAGCGGATCCCGCTGGAGCTGTGCCCGTCGTCGAACGTGCAGACCGGCGCGGTGCCGTCGATCGCCGAGCACCCCATCGGGCTGCTGCACGACCTGCGCTTCCGGGTCACGGTCAACACCGACAACCGGCTGATGAGCGGCACGTCCATGGCGCGGGAGATGACGCTGCTGGCCGAGGCCTTCGGCTGGGGCTGGAGTGAACTGCAGTGGCTCACGATCAACGCGATGAAGTCGGCGTTCATCCCGTACGACGAACGGCTGGCCATCATCACCGACGTGATCAAGCCGGCCTACGCGAAGTTGTTGACCTAAAGTCCGCTTTTAAGCGGCATTGGCGACACGTCCGTACTTTCGTCCCGCGATACTGCCGATTCGGTCAGCCGCCTCATCCTTTCGGACAGATTGCTGTCTCAAACACTGCACAATCCGGCATCTTGCCTTGCCGTCGGCTCCCGTGCGAGCAATCGTCTGTGCTGCCGCGATTGCTGCTGGATCGGGTCTGATCGGTGCGCACGGACACCCCGTCGCGCCGCTCGGGGCGAGTGACTTTCAGAGAAGCACCGATATACGAGCAGTGACGACCGACCGGCGATGTTCAACTCTTCGGACGCAACATCGCATCACACAAACGGTCCGGGTCGGGCTGCTCTTTCTCTTTGACACTCGTCGTGATGGAATCTCGGGGGCCCGACCCGGTGAGTCGGCCGTGTGCGGTGCCCGGTGATCCGAAGGCCGGGTCCGAATCAGGAGGACGGTGACGTGAGCAAGCGCCCCAAGACGGCGAACGCTGTCATGTCGCGTCTCCGCCGGCCGGCCGGCCGGCTGCGGGATCTGCCGATCTGGTCGAAGCTCGGGCTCATCATGCTCGTGCCCACCCTGGCGACGGTCGTCGTCGGCACCAGCGGCCTGATCGACCACATCAACGAGGCCAGTGACGCCGAGCGCGCCCGCACCCTGTCGGTGCTGTCGCAGGCCGCTGGTGGTCTTGTCGATCACCTGCAGAACGAACGTGCCTTCGGCGTGATGATCGCGACCTCGAAAGACAAATCGCCGGACCGCATCGCCGCGGACCTCGCCTACAAGCGTGAGCACCCCAAGGTGGACGCGGCGAAGCTGCCCTACTCCCAGCAGAAGGCCGCCCTCGACGACGTCCCGGACCAGGTCTCCGTCCTCCTTCTGCGCCTCGACCGCAACCTCGAGGAACTGCCCTCGATCCGCAGCCAGACGGCGAACAACAAGTTCAAGCCGGGCGAGGTCGAGGACAGCTACGACCCCCTGATCAACGACCTGCTGAACGTCCGCGACGCGTCCGCGCAGCTCGCCCAGGACACCCGGCTGAGCGACCGGCTGCGCGTGGTCGCCGCCGTCGCCCGGGCCAAGGACTACATCGCCCAGCAGCGCGACGTCGGCCACAAGGTCCTGCAAGAGGGCGAGTTCACGCCCGGCCTGCGCCGCGAGTTCCTGCTGACCGACACCGGCCTCCAGATCGCCGACGCCACCATGCGTCAGGTCGCGACCAACGAGGAGCAGGCGCTCTTCGACCGGGTCGTCGCCGGCCCCGCGAAACGGGCCGCGACCAACCTCACCGGTCAGCTGCAGAACCTCAACGGCACCAACACCAGGGCCATCCCGTACGACCGGGAGAAGTGGGAAACCGCGCTCATCGGCTACAACGACCTGTTCCGCAGTGTGGAGAACAGGCTCGACGTGCTGATCGTGTCGCAGGCCACCGAGATCCGCGACGACGTGCAGACCCGGGTCTTCGTGGAGACCAGCGTCCTGCTCGGCCTGCTGCTGCTGGCCATCGTCTTCGCCTGGCTGGTCGCCCGCTCGATGGCCCGGTCGTTGCGCGAGCTGCGCCAGGGTGCCCTCAACGTCGCCCAGTTCGGCCTGCCCCAGGCGGTCGAGCGGCTGCGTGATCCGGCGCTGATCGGCTCACTGACCCCGGCCCAGGTGGCCGACCAGGTCGCCGAGCCGCTGCCGGTGCGCAGCCGGGACGAGTTCGGGCAGGTGACCGAGGCGTTCAACGCGGTTCACCTCGAGGCCGTCCGCACGGCGGCCGAGCAGGCCGCGCTGCGGTCTTCGGTCGCGACGATGTTCGTCAACCTGGCCCGCCGCTCGCAGATCCTGGTCGACCGGCTGATCGGTCACCTCGACCGCCTCGAGCGCGGCGAGGAGGACCCGGACCGGCTGGCCGAGCTCTTCCAGCTCGACCACCTGGCCACCCGGATGCGCCGGAACGACGAGAACCTCCTGGTCCTCGCCGGCGCCGACTCGACCCGCGTGCAGCGGGAGCCGGCCGCGCTGATCGACGTGCTGCGCGCCGCGCAGTCCGAGGTCGAGCACTACACCCGCATCGAGTTCGGCATGATCGACCGGGACATCGAGGTGTCCGCGCACGCGGTCAACGACATGGTCCACCTGGTCGCCGAGCTCTTCGACAACGCGACCGCGTTCTCCCCGCCGAACTCGCACGTCATCGTCGAGGCCCGGCGCCTCGGCGACGGTGCGGTGCTCTCGGTCGAGGACCGCGGCATCGGCATCAGCCGTGAGCAGCTGCGCGACCTCAACGAGCGACTCGCCAACCCGCCGATGGTGGACGTGGCCGTCTCCCGGATGATGGGCCTGGTGGTGGTCGCCCGGCTGGCGAACCGGCACGGCGTCAAGGTCGAGCTGCGCCCGGCCGACACCGAGCGCGGCACGGTCGCCGACGTGGGCCTGCCGTCCAGCGTCATGGTCTCCGCCGCCGCGTCGAACCGGCTGCCCGGCTCGAACCCGTACGACCAGCCGTCGCGCCCGTCCTTCACCGAGCCCCCGCTGGCCCTGGAGAGCAGCTCCAACGGCCGCGGTGGCTACCCGGCCGGCCGGCCGTTCGACCCGAACCCGCCGATGCCTGCCGGTGGCATGCTCGGCGCGGGTGCGAACGGCAACAGCGGCAACCGCTCGGTGCCGGCCTGGTCCGACCTGACCGGCGCGCCCTCGAACGGCTTCGAGCCCGCCGGCAACGGCTTCGGTGGCCCGAGCAACGGCTTCGGCGGACCGGGTAACGGCAACGGCTTCGGCGGCGGCGCCAACGGGGCCAACGGCTTCCACGGCCCGCGCAGCAACGAGCCGATCCCGCCGCTGCCGCAGTCGCCGGCCGGGCCGCAGGGCTTCAGCGGTCCCGACGGGCTGCCGCAGCGCCGCAACGGTGAGACCTATCGTCCCGAGGACACGGGCTCGTACGGCCACACCATCCCGCGTCAGCTCCCGGCCAACCCGGACTCGCAGAGCCGCAGCACGTTCGTGCCGCCGGTCTCGGCGCCCCCGGTCCCGCCGGTCTCCGCGCCGCCGATGCCGTCCGCCCCGCCGTACGGTGGTGGCCGGCCGGTCTCCGCGCCGCCGGTGTCGGGTGCGCCCGCCTCCGCACCGCCGTACCAGGGTCAGCAGCCCGGCCAGAACCGGCCCAGCTCGGCGCCGCCCGCGCCGCAGTCGGCCGCCTCGGCCCCGCCTGCCTGGCCGCCGACCACCGCCGACCGCGAGTCGGGCAGCAACGCCCCGCACGTCCCGGAGAGCCTCGCGGCCGCCCTGGACATGACGGCTGAGCTGCCCCGGTACCGTCCGGACCGCGGCACCACGGGCCCGCAGCCCCAGGTGGCCCGGCCGACGAACCCGCAGAACGCGACGCCGCCGTCCGAGGCCGAGCGCTCGGCCGCGGCCGCGGCAGCCGCGCACGAGGCAGCGACCGCGCAGGCAGCCGCCGCTCAGGCGACCGCCGCCGCGCAGATCGCCGCCGCCCAGGCCGCCGCCCGTCAGCGGGCAGCCGGAGACTCGTCGACGCAGTTCGCCGACGAGACGATGGAGCTGCCGATCTTCCGTGAGCTCGAGTCGGCCTGGTTCACCACGGCCCGCCCCGAGCCCGCGAAGCCGGCCACACCGGCGCCGGCCCCCGCCGCCGCACCGGCATCGCCGTCTCGCGACGACAGTGCCGATTCGGTGGTCACCACCCAGCGCTTCTCCACCGGGGAACCGGCGCGCTCGGTCGGGGTGCCGCAGCAGGTCTCCGCGGAGTCCCGCAACGGCGACCGGGAGCCGACTCCGGTCGGTGCGGTCGCGGGTAACGGCAACAGCTCAATCAACGGCACCGCGTCGAACCCGTGGCAGACTGCTGCGGACGACGGCTGGCAGGCGGCCCGCAAGGCTGCCGAAATGCCGGTCGACACCACGACGACGGCCGGTCTGCCGCGCCGTACGCCGATGGCACAGCTCGTCCCGGGTGGCGTAGACCGGGCCGAGACCTCCGTACAACGCCGCACACCCGAGGCGGTGCGCGGGCTGCTGTCCGCTTACCATCGCGGGGTGCAGCGGGGTCGCACGAAGGAAAATTCGACCAACCCGGAGGAGACTCCGGGAGGGCAGCAGTCCTCGCAGGCTGGCAAGGAGCATGAAGCATGACAAGTACGCAGGATCTGGGTTGGCTTCTCGCCAACTTTGCCGACCGCGTTCCCGGGGTGGCGCACGCGATCGCGGTCTCCGCCGACGGTCTGCTTCTAGCGGCCTCCAGGGACCTTCCGCGCGACCGTGCCGACCAGCTGGCGGCCATCGCCTCCGGCCTGGTCAGCCTGACTCAGGGCGCCGCGCGGTGCTTCGAGGGTGGCGCGGTGCTCCAGACGGTCGTCGAGATGGACAACGGGTTCCTCTTCCTGATGTCGATCTCTGACGGTTCGTCGTTCGCCGTGCTCGCCGCCCGCAGCTGTGACGTGGGTCAGGTGGGCTACGAGATGGCGCTCCTGGTCGACCGGGTCGGCGAGGCGTTGACCGCCCGCGCCGCGCTCCGCGGCCGGAGTTCTGGGCTGAACGGATGGTCCGCCGGCTCCGGTCGGCATCTGTCCAAAAGCTTGACGACAAGAGACAC
>NZ_JBITLX010000003.1:312792-314588 GCF_044465625.1 Actinoplanes sp. NPDC049599 | reverse complement strand
CGCCCGCGCCGCGCTCCGCGGCCGGAGTTCTGGGCTGAACGGATGGTCCGCCGGCTCCGGTCGGCATCTGTCCAAAAGCTTGACGACAAGAGACACTTCTATGGGCCAAGGGATGGGGTGAGCGGTGACGATGCCCGAACGCGATGAGCCGACCGGGGCACTGGTCAGACCGTACGCCGTGACCCGTGGCCGTACCCGGCCGAAGCTGGAAATCGCGCTGGAAGCGCTCGTCGAGACCACCGTGCGTGGCCGCTCCACCGGAGCGGGCAGGGGCGGGAGCGAACACCAGTACATCGCGGCGATGTGCGACGGCGGCAGAGTGCAGTCGCTGGCCGAGATCGCCGCACGCATGCAACTGCCACTCGGGGTGGCTCGAGTGATCGTCGCGGACATGGCCACCGATGGTCTGGTCGCGGTGTACGAGCCGACATCGCTTGATGATGAGTCCGATGCGGTGGGTACGGAACTGCTGGAAAGGGTGCTGAGTGGACTTCGCAGGCTCTGACATGTCGCGCCGGCCGGCCGCCGGGCGTGTGACATCGGCGAAGATTGTCATCGCCGGTGGTTTCGGCGTCGGTAAGACGACGCTGGTGGGGTCGGTCTCTGAGATCACCCCGCTGACCACCGAGGCGATCATGACCTCCGCCGGTGTGGGTGTCGACGACAACCGGCAGGTGCCGGGTAAGACGACGACCACGGTGGCAATGGACTTCGGCCGGATCAGCATCGACCGGGATCTGATCCTGTACCTGTTCGGCACGCCTGGCCAGACACGTTTCTGGTTCATGTGGGACGAGCTGGTGCGGGGTGCCATCGGTGCGGTGGTCATGGTGGATACGCGTCGGCTCGCCGACTGCTTCGCCGCCATCGACTTCTTCGAACACCGACGGCTGCCGTACCTGGTCGCCATAAACTGCTTCGACGGTATGCAGTACCACAACGCCCAGGACGTTCGCGACGCGCTCGCGATCTCCAGCGACGTACCCGTGGTGAGCTGCGACGCCCGCAACCGCGAGTCGACGAAGAACGTACTCATCTCGCTGGTCGAGTACGTCCTGACGATGCGTCGCTCGCGCGCGGTAGCGCCGGCCTGACAGGCTGCTGAAAGTCCCGCTCTGGCCGACAGAGCGGGACTTTTGCATGCCTGAAACGGGAGCCCCAGGAAGCCGCGGAGCGCTCTCAATCTACCCACCCAGGCCCCTTACCGCCAGAACGGCCCCCAAAGCCCCAGGCGACGCTCCAGAAGCCCTGGAGCAGCCTTCCAACGTCAACCCATCACTGGCGCCTTCGTTGCGCTGGGGGTTGTTGGTCATTGCGGCGGGCTGCGTTGGGGGTGTGCTTTGCGGCTTGGGCGGCGTCATGTCGCGATCAGGCCGGACTGGGGTCTGCGGCGGGGCTTGCGTTTGGCAACGCGCCTTCCGCTGCGCGTCCGCGTGGGTTTGCTTCGCTTCGCGGGTGAGCTTCGCGCCTTGCGCCTGTGTTGCGCCCTTGCGCCCGGTGTTGCGCCTTGCGCCTGGCAGTGCACCTCGTGTCTGGCAGTGCACCTCGTGTCTGGCAGTGCTCGTTGTGCTCGCAATACGACCGGCTCCGCGCCTTGCGCCTGCCTCCGCACCTTGTTCCTGCCTCCGCACCTTGTTCCTGCCTCCGCACCTTGTTCCTGCCTCCGCGCGTTGCGCCTGGGCTCCGCGCGTTGCGCCTGGGCTCCGCGCGTTGCGCCTGGGCTCCGCGCGTTGCGCATGGCTCCGCGCGTTGCGCATGGCTCCGCGCGTTGCGCCTGGGCTCCGCGCGTTGCGCAT
>NZ_JBITLX010000003.1:278253-312696 GCF_044465625.1 Actinoplanes sp. NPDC049599 | reverse complement strand
ATGGCTCCGCGCGTTGCGCCTGGGCTCCGCGCGTTGCGCATGGCTCCGCGCGTTGCGCATGGCTCCGCGCGTTGCGCCTGGGCTCCGCGCGTTGCGCCTGGCTCCGCGCGTTGCGCATGGCTCCGCGCGTTGCGCCTGGGCTCCGCGCGTTGCGCCTGGCTCCGCGCGTTGCGCCTGGCTCCGCGCGTTGCGCCTGGCTCCGCGCGTTGCGCCTGGCTCCGCGCGTTGCGCCTGGCTCCGTGCCGGACTGGCTCCGTGCCTTCCGCCCGGCAGCCGGTCTTCGCCGCGTTTCGCCTCTCGGGTCTGGCCTCGCGCTTGGGTCAGGCTGCGCGCGTTTGCCGCGCTTTGCATCGGGCTTCGGGCGTGGGTTGCGCCTGCGTCCGATGTCGCGCCGGATCTTGCGCCGGCTTCCGGCCTTGCGCCGGGCCCAGCGCCTCGAGGTGCCGCCCCGCGTCTTCCCGCCGCGGCCCCTTCAGGCCGACCCCAACAGCACCGCGGTGAGCATGCGGCGTAGCCAATCCTCGTACCGGTCCGCGGACCAACCTCGCTCAGCCGTACAGAGCCGGTAGACCTCGGGTGCGGTCAGCAGCCACGCCTCCTCGGCCGCCGCCGTGAGATCGCGACCCGCGGAAAGATGACCGCCCTCCGCGAGATGACCCACGAAGGCCGTGACGCCGATCAGCCGTTCCCGATCGGTTTCCGCCCCGATCTCCGCGGCCTCCGGCCCGCCGGTGCTCAGCGCGGCCATCACCGCACCGAGGCGCTCGGACACGCCACGAGCGATTCCCGCGTAACTCGTGATCTTGGCTGCCGGGTCCGGCTCGGTGAGGAGCTTCTGCACCTCGGGGCGCTGGGCCATCGGCAACGGTGTGTCGTCGCCGGCGAGGGTGACGTCGTACATCGCTTTGACCAGGCCGCGCTTGCCGCCGAACGTCTTGTAGACGGTCTCCTGGGAGACTCCCGCGGCCTCGGCCACCGCGCGGATGGTCAGGCCCGCATAGCCCTGCCGGACGAGGGCATCGCGGCAGGCGTTCAGGATCTCCGCTCGCCGCCGCCGGGCCTGCTCCTGGCGGCCGGAACTGTCGTAGGTGCGACGGGAATCAGCGGGTGGTGGCGGCACGGACCCATGCTACGGTCATTCCGATACAGCACTACTGTATTGAATGGATCGAGCATGAGTGTCGTTACCACCATGGCCATGTACACCGTCGGCGTCTCCGCGCTCACCACGCGGGTGAGCTATCCGCTCTACGCCGCGGTCCCGGCGCCGGCGTTTGTCGCTTACCACCGCCGGTACAACCGGCAGATCCTCCCGGTGATCATCGTGCCGGCGGCGATCTGCTTCCTCGGCTGTCTGAGCCTGCCGTTCCTGCGGCCGGCGGCCGTGCCGGTCTGGGTCGCACTCCTGATCGCGGCCGGTGGGCTGATCGCGTTGCTGGCCACGGTCACGGCGGCTGTCCCGGCACACCTGCGCCTTCAGCGCGACGGGTTCGCCACCGACGCCTACGCCCGGTTGCGTTTCGCCGACCGGATCAGGACGGCAGCCTGCGTGGGCAGCGCCGCTCTGCTGGTGTGGTCGATGGTCCTGGCGTTCGTGCCGCGCTGACCGCCCAGGGGCCACGTCGGCCACCGCCGACCTTTTCCGCGCCGGGACAACGCCCGCCGAGCTGCACCACGCCCACCCACCGAAGCCACCGGATCACCGTCAACAAACCTGTGCATGCGGATCCAGGCAGACGTGACAAATCGGTCGGCACGCAGCGGGCTTCCGGCGCTGAAGAGGACAGCCAACCCCCACAAACAAACAGGCCACGCTTCCCGAGAGGAAGCGTGGCCGTCAGTCAGCTACGAAACTCAGCTGCTGCGGTACCCCGCGTTGCGGTAATCCTCCTGCTGAGCGCCACCGTCCCGGCTGAAGTCCCACCCTCCGGCAGCCTCCCGGCCAGGCCGGCCGCCGATCGCGTACCCGCCGATCTCCTGCCCGCGGCGCCACCCCCGGAAGTAACCCGTGGTGTGCGCCGCGATGCTGGCCGCGTCGCGGACGATGCGCAGCGGGCGTTCCTCGCGCAGCGGTGAGCCCGGCACCAGGTTGGCCTGTGGCACGCGCTTCGGCAGACCCGCCGACGTTTCGGCCGCCACCGACGGCGTGGCCGCCTTTTCCGCCGCGCGCCAGCCGGTGTCGGACGGGTTTGTCCAGTCCAGGTTGGTCGAGGCTTCCTCGTCGTGGCCCGTGAACCACGCCGAGCGGGCCGCGGCGAAGATCAGGAGGTCGCCGTCGCCCTCGGCCGGGACCGGGGGTGTGGTGCTTCGGTCCAGGGCCGTCAGGGTGGTGCGGCGGGCCAGGGGGCGGCCGTTGCGGCCGCCTCGATCGTCGACCAGGCGCAGCGGGGGTGGTTCGGCGATCGCGGTCACGTCGGCCGGGGTGTTGGCCAGGCCGTTGAGCACCGATTCCACCAGGCGCAGCGACGGCGGCTCCTGGGGCATGTCCTGCCACGGCGGGCGGACCCGGCCGTCGGAGGGTGGGCTGCTCACGGCGGCGGGCGACGGTGGTGCCCCGGCGTCGTCGTTGTTGTTCATCAGTGGCCAGTTGGCGCGGGAGCCCGGTTCCGGGGTTTCCTGCGTCGCGCGCTGGGCCGGCATCGGCAGCGAGTAGTCGGTGGCGCCGTTCGTGGCCGCCGGCTGCTGGCTGCGGGTGTTTGTCCGGGGCGGGATCACCGTGCGCTGGCGTTCGGCGCGGGCGTTGCTCATCGCCGCGTTGGTCAGGGTCGGGCGGAACGGCTGGCCGCTGTCGGCCGGGGGCACCGACGACGGGCGGGAGCCCGGCACGATCGGCGTCATGCCCGGCGGGGGCGGCGGCACCGAGACGGGGCGGCTGGACGGGCCGGAGCCCGGGTCCGGCGTGCGGGTGCGGCTGGGCAGACCGGAGGACGCGGCCGGGGCGACCGGCGGCGGGGTGACCGGGCGGGGCGCCAGCGGCGGTGGCATGACCGGCTCCGGTGCGACCGGCGGGGTGGTCATCGGGCGCGGCATCGCGGGGGCGTGGCTCGCCGCGGCCGGCTCGGGGCGGTTGCGGCGGCCCAGCCGGGTGCCGGTGTCCGCGGGGCGCAGGCGGGTGCCCGTGTCGGCGGGGCGCAGGCGGGTGCCGGTGTCGGCGGGGCGGGGCATCCGGGTGCCGGTGTCCGCGGGGCGGGGCATCCGGGTGCCGGTGTCCGCGGGGCGGGGCATCCGGGTGCCGGTCTCGCTGGAACGCTGGTTGGTGGCTGCCGGTTCGGTGGCCCGGCGGGAACCGGCCTGGCGCCTGCCTGCGCCGCCGGTCAGCGACTGCGGGCTGACCCGGGCGACCAGGGTGCCGACCATGGCCTCGCAGGCGGAGTCGCAGGACCGGACCGCGCCGATGGCGTGCCGGACGGTGTCGGCGGCGGCCGAGGAGAGCGACTTGTTGATGCCACCGCGGCGCGGTGATTCGCTGATCGCCACGACCAGCGCGGTGACTGCGGCGACGACCTGGTCGTCGGTGCCCGCGCCGGCGCGGGTCAGCTCGGCTGCCACGTCCTCGGCGACGCGGTCGCCGTCCTGGCCACGGCCGCCGGTGAGGCGGCCGGGCTCGGGCAGCGCGTCCAGCACGGCCAGGGCGAGCGGGTGGGCCGGATCCGGGTACGCCCGCAGCGCCGCAGGATACAGCTCGCGCAGCACCTCACGCAGCGACGTGGCGGCAGCGTGCCGGCCGTTGAGCATCGCCACGTGGGCGGCGAGCACCGGCTTGTAGCTGACCAGCTCCCGTGGCGCCGGGATGGTGGCCGCGGTCAGGGCCCCCGCCTGCAGCGCGCGGGCCAGGCCCACGGCCCGACGGGCGGCCGGCGGGGCGGACATCTCCTCGGGGGAGTCGTCGTCGGCGAACCGCTCGGCGAAGTCGTCGGCGGAATCGTCGTCGGCGACGGCCAGGGGGCGGCCGGCCGCGGTGAGCAGGGACGTCACCATGTGGTCGTCGCTGTCGGCGGCAACCGCGGCGTCCGCGAATCCGCTCGTCCGTTCCACGAGCAGCGTCCCCAGCTGGGCATAACCCGTCGGGTCGTCGCTGATCTCGTGGACACCGAGCAGCCTTCCCGCGTCGTCCACCACGGCGATGGTCAGTTGCGAGCCGGCCGAGGCCGTCCGCACCGTCTCATCAGCCGACGCCAGACCGCAGTACACGCGCACGAGCGCCACGGCGTCGTCCTCCTCCCCGGGAGTGCTGTATTCGGCCAAGGACTGATGGTCCCTGTTGAGGGGTCAGTCGCGCCAGTCCACAGCGGCAGAGATCTTGCCGATAATCGAGCGCCAACCCAGACTCGCCTGTTGCGCCCCGATTTTACGCAGCTTGCGCCGTCCGAAGAAACCGCCCATTCCGCCACTCTCGGCCGACCGGAGGGACTCGTCCAGGTCGTCGAGCGGCGATCCCGGCGCGAGAGCCAGGATCACGGGCTTGAGGCGCAGGGCGTGGCCGAGGTCTCGGGCCACTTCGCCGGCGGCGATGAGCAGCGGCAGATCCCACGTGTCGTGACCACCGCGCAGGTTTTCCACCACGAGATCCAGTTCGTAGCGGTCGTCCGGCGCCGGGTCGATGTCGCTCGACTGTACCCGTTCCGCCACGGTCGGCCACGTGTCGAGCTGGGCCAGGTCGTGCGGAGCACCCGATCGAATGAAGGAGACCAGCGATTCGGGGGTCTTGAAGGTGAGCAGCTTGCCGCGGTGGCTGAGGAACATGGGGACTTCCTCGTCCGCCTCCTCGTCCTCCTTCTCCGCCGCCTCTTCGGGCTCGTCGGCGAAGTCGGCCGGGTCGGGCTCGGCCACGACCTCGCCGTCCTCGGTGGTGACGGTGCCGTCCGGCTTGCGCTCGGACTTCGAGCCGGCGTCGCCCTCGGCGACCAGCGCCGCGAACTCGTCGTCGACGATGACGCCCTCTTCCTCGGCCGCGCGGGCGGCGGCCGCCCGTTCCCGGGCGTCGAAGGGGTCGTCCTCGTCGGCCTCGATCTCGGTCGGCGTCAGCTCGGAGGCGAGCCGGTACGCCCGCAGCGTCAGCCCCACGCCGCCCGGCATGGCGATCTCCACGGGCGAGATGCGTACCTCGTCCCACAGCTCACGGCCGGAGAGCCCGTCCTTGACGACGGCCTTCTCTTCCTTGACCGTCGAGCCCTCTTCGGGCGACTGGCTGGTCACGGTGACCTCCGGGTTGGTTCAGGCGAGCTGTTCGGACGGGTGAGTCTGGGCACACACCTTAGTGTGCGCTCCTGACAGGAGGCCGACCGCGGTCAGAAACCCTTCGGATGCCAGACCGTCTTGGTCTCCAGCAGGGCAGTCATCGGGCGCACTCCGGGGTCGGCGGTGAAGTCGGGAGTGTCGGCCGGCGGGCGGACCACCCGTTTGAGGTTGCCGGCCGCGGCCCGTTCCAGGTCGGTGGCGAGCGCCGGGTCGGTCACGCCGGTCAGGTCGAGCGCGTTGACGTCGTCGTGCGAGGCCAGCCAGGGTGCGGTCTCGGCGGCCCGGCCGGTGAGAATGTTCACGACACCGCCGGGCACGTCGGAGGTGGCCAGCACCTCCGCGAGGGTGACCGCCACCTGCGGCGCGGCGGCGAGCACCACCACGGTGTTGCCTGTGACGATCGCCGGCGCGATGACGCTGACCAGCCCGAGGAACGAGGCCGGGGCGACGACGCCGACGACGCCGGTGGGCTCCGGCGCCGAGATGTTGAAGTACGGGCCGGCCACCGGGTTGGCGCTGCCGTGCACCTGGGCGATCTTGTCGGCCCAGCCTGCGTACCAGACCCAGCGGTCGACGGCGGCGTCCAGCTCGGCGGCCGGCACCCCCAGTGCGGTGAATTCGGCGCGCCGCGCCTCGATCATCTCGGCGACCCGGTAGAGCACCTGGCCGCGGTTGTAGGCGGTGGCGCCGGCCCACTTGGGCTGGGCCTTGCGAGCCGCCACCACCGCGTCGCGGGCGTCCTTGCGGGAGGCGAGGGCCACGTTGTCGCCGTCCACGAGATAGGTCCGTCCTGATTCGCTGCGCGGGAACGCCCCGCCGATGTACAGCTTGTAGGTCTTGCGCACCGCAAGCCGCCCGGCCCCCGCACCCACGGAACCGCCGGTCTCGGAAGCGCCTGCCGCGGAAGAGGACGCCGCGGAACCGGCCGGGGCGGGCACGGAGGGACGGGCAGCGCCATCCACCGACGCGACCCGACGGTTGGCCTTGGCCGGGGACGCGCCGCGGTCGGCCTTGGCTGCGGAGGCGGCGCGGGCTGCCTTGGCGGGGGACGGTGACTTAGGCAAGGTAGGCCTCCAGGCCGTGCCGGCCGCCCTCGCGGCCGTAACCGGACTCCTTGTAGCCGCCGAACGGCGACGTGGGGTCGAACTTGTTGAACGTGTTGGCCCAGACCACGCCGGCGCGGAGCTTGTCCGCCATCGCCAGGATCAGCGAGCCCTTCTCGGTCCAGACGCCGGCCGAGAGCCCGTACGGCGTGTTGTTCGCCTTCTCGATCGCCTCGTCGGGGGTGCGGAAGGTCAGCACCGACAGCACCGGCCCGAAGATCTCCTCGCGGGCGATCCGGTGCGCCTGGGTCACGCCGGTGAAGATCGTCGGGGCGAACCAGAAGCCCTGCGCCGGCAGCTCGCACGGCGGTGACCACCGTTCCGCGCCCTCGGAGCTGCCCACCTCGGAGAGGTCGCGGATGCGGGAGAGCTGCGCCGCCGAGTTGATCGCGCCGACGTCCGTGTTCTTGTCCAGCGGGTCGCCCACCCGCAGCGTCGCCATCCGGCGCTTGAGGGACGAGAGCACCTCGTCGTATGCCGACTCCTGCACCAGCAGGCGCGACCCGGCGCAGCAGACGTGGCCCTGGTTGAAGAAGATGCCGTTGACGATGCCCTCGACGGCCTGGTCGATCGGGGCGTCGGCGAAGACGATGTTCGCCGCCTTGCCGCCCAGCTCCAGGGTCAGCCGCTTGCCGGTGCCGGCGACCGACCGGGCGATCTGCCGGCCGACCTCGGTGGAGCCGGTGAAGGCCACCTTGTTGACGTCCGGGTGCTCGACCAGAGTGCGGCCGGTCTCCCCGGCGCCGGTGATGATGTTGACAACGCCGGGCGGCAGCTCGGCCTGCCGGCAGATGTCGGCGAAGAACAGCGCGGACAGCGGCGTGGTCTCGGCCGGCTTGAGCACCACCGTGTTGCCCGCAGCGAGCGCCGGGGCGATCTTCCAGGCCAGCATCAGCAGCGGGAAGTTCCACGGGATCACCTGCGCGGCGACGCCCAGCGGCCGCGGCTCCGGGCCGAAGCCTGCGTACTTGAGCTTGTCGGCCCAGCCCGCGTAGTAGAAGAAGTAGGCGGCGACCAGCGGCAGGTCGACGTCGCGGGACTCCTTGATCGGCTTGCCGTTGTCCAGCGACTCCAGCACGGCCAGCTCGCGGGAGCGCTCCTGGATGATCCGGGCGATCCGGAAGAGGTATTTGGCGCGTTCGGCGCCGGGCAGCTCCGACCAGGGGCCGAAGGCGCGCCGGGCGGCGGCCACGGCCCGGTCGACGTCCTCGGTGCCGGCCTCGGCGACCTCGGCGAGCACCTCCTCGGAGGCCGGGTTGACCGTCTTGAAGGCGCCACCGGAGGCGGCTGCCTCGAAGGCGCCGTTGATGAAGAGCCCGTAGGACGCCGCGATGTCGACGACCGAGCGGGACTCCGGGGCGGGGGCGTACTCGAACATGGACATGCCTCAGTCCAGCGTGAAGTAGTCGGGGCCGGCGTAGTGGCCGGTGGTGAGCTTGGTCCGCTGCATCAGCAGGTCGTTGAGCAGCGACGAGGCGCCGAACCGGAACCAGTCCGGGCTCAGCCACTCGGCGCCGACCGTCTCGTTGATCAGCACCAGGTATTTGATCGCGTCCTTGGTGGTGCGGATGCCGCCGGCGGGCTTGACGCCGACCTGGCGCCCGGTCTGCGCCCGGAAGTCGCGGACCGCCTCCAGCATCACCAGCGTCACCGGCAGCGTCGCGGCGACCGGCACCTTGCCGGTGGAGGTCTTGATGAAGTCGGCGCCGGCCAGCATCGCCAGCCACGAGGCCCGGCGCACGTTGTCGTACGTCCCCAGCTCGCCGGTCTCCAGGATCACCTTGAGGTGCGCGGACCCGCAGGCTTCCTTGACCGCGACGATCTCGTCGTGCACGAAGTCGTAGCGACCGGACAGGAACGCGCCCCGGCTGATCACCATGTCGATCTCGTCGGCGCCGCCGGCGACGGCGTCCCGGGTGTCGGCGAGCTTGACGTCGAGCGGGGCCTGCCCGGACGGGAAGGCCGTGGCCACGCTGGCCAGGTGCACGCCGGAGCCGGCCAGCACCTCGGCCGCGACCGGGACCATCGCCGGGTAGACGCAGATCGCCGCCACGCTGGGGCAGCTGGGGTCGGCGGGGTCGGGGCGCAGGGCTTTGGCCGACAGCGCCCGCACCTTGCCCGGGGTGTCCGCGCCCTCGAGCGTGGTCAGGTCGACCATCCGGATGGCCAGGTCGATCGCCGCCGCCTTCGCGGTCGTCTTCACCGACCGGGTGCCGAGGGCCGCCGCCCGCGCCTCGACGCCGACCTTGTCCACCCCGGGCAGTCCGTGCAGGAAAGATCGGAGATTGAAGGCGGAACCGGACACGGCTGTGCCCCCCGAGAGCGGCTCCGCCGCACTGCTGGAAGAACCGAGAGGGAGCCTCGACGTCGCTGTCGCAGTCATGAGAGGGATTCTACGCGGCCCGCCGACAGTTGATCTTGGAGAACCCCGGTAGGTTGATCAGCGTGGACGTACTCGTCGTTGATCACCCGCTGGCCCAGTCCCGACTCACCGTCATGCGTGCCGCGCAGACGGACTCCGGAGTCTTCCGCGCCGCCCTGCACGAGCTGACCACCATGGTCGTGTACGAGGCCGCGCGCACCTTCGCCGTCGAGCAGTTCCCGATCAGCACCCCGGTGGCGCCGACCCAGGGCACCCGGCTGGCCAACCCGCCGCTGATCGTGCCGGTGCTGCGGGCCGGCCTGGGCATGGCCGACGCCGCGCTGGCCCTGCTGCCGGAGTCGTCGATGGGCTTCGTCGGGCTGGCCCGCGACGAGGCCACCTACGAGCCCCGCGCCTACATGGAGTCGCTGCCCGGTGACCTGGCCGGCCTGCCGGTGCTGGTCCTCGACCCGATGCTGGCCACCGGCGGCTCGCTGGTGCACTGCTGCCGGCTGCTCGTCGACCGCGGCTGCACGGACGTGATCGTGTGCTGCGTGCTGGCCGCCCCGGAGGGCGTCGAGCGTCTGCGCACCTCCGGGCTGCCGCTGCGCCTGGTCACTGCCAGTATCGACGAGGGGCTGAACGAGAAGATGTACATCGTTCCCGGTCTCGGTGACGCGGGGGACCGGCAGTTCGGCGGCATGCCGAGGTTCTGAGCGCCGTTCACCTCCCGTTAACTCACAGTAGTGAGGTTTTTCGGTGAGGGGCGGTGTCCGGGCTTCCTGTGTGCGCAGAGTAATCAGACGGAGGGTGGCCATGATGTATCGTGGCGACGGCCGCGATGTTACGGCGGCATGAAGGCCCGGTCACGCTAGCTTAACAGTCAGTGACCAGAGGCTACCCGCGTCTGAAGCTGTGCGTATCCAGGAGGACTCTCCATGTCGGCAACCCACGCCGCCATCCCACCCGCTCGTCCGGTGATCGGCGAGGCCGAGATCGATGCCGCCGTCCGCGTGCTGCGCAGCGGCATGGTCGTGCAAGGCCCCGAGGTCGCGGCGTTCGAGCGCGAGTTCGGCGAGCTGGTCGCCGACCGGCACTGCGTCGCCGTCAACTCCGGCACCTCGGCCCTGCAGCTCTCGCTGATGGCGCTGGGCTTCGGCCCGGGCGACGAGATCATCGTCCCGTCGTTCTCGTTCGCCGCCAGCGCGAACGCGGTCCGCCTGGTCGGCGCCACCCCGGTCTTCGTCGACATCGAGGCCGGCAGCTTCTGCCTGGACCCGGACGCGGTCGCCGCGGCGATCACCCCGCGCACCGTGGCGATCATGCCGGTGCACCTGTACGGCCACCCGGCCGCGATGGACCGGATCATGCCGATCGCCGAGGCGCACAGCCTCGCCGTGGTGGAGGACGCCGCCCAGGCGCACGCCGCCGCCCTGAACGGCACCCCGGTCGGCGCCTTCGGCGCGGTCGGCTGCTTCAGCTTCTACCCGACCAAGAACATGCACTCGCTCGAGGGCGGCATGGTCACCACCGCCGACGCCGAGCTGGCGCGCAAGCTGCGGCTGCTGCGCAACCAGGGCATGGAGGCGCGCTACCAGAACGAGATCGTCGGCGCGAACATGCGGATGACCGACGTCGCCGCCGCGATCGGCCGGGTGCAGCTGACCCAGCTCGCCGGCTGGACCGACAAGCGCCGCGCCAACGCCGCCTACCTGGACGAGCGGCTGACCGGTGTGGTCACGCCGCCGGTGGCCGCGGGCGCCAAGCACGTCTACCACCAGTACACGGTGCGGGTCACCGGGGACCGGGACGCGTTCCAGGCCGGGCTCAAGGAGCGCGGGATCGGCAACGCGGTCTACTACCCGACGCCGATCCACCGGCTGAAGCCGTACCTGGGTGCGGACGGCACGCCGGGCCCGTGGAAGCTGCCGGAGACGGACCGGGCCGCCGACGAGGTCGTGTCGCTGCCGATCTTCCCGGGGCTCACCACCGAGGAGCTGGACCGGATCGCCGAGGCCGTGAACACGGTGGCGGTGCGGGCATGAGCGGCGGACTGCGCGCCGGGCTGATCGGCCTGGGCGCCATGGGGCGCAACCACGCCCGGGTGCTGAACCTGCTGGACGGCGTCGAGCTGGTCGGCGTGCTGGACCCGGCGCCCGGTGCGGCCGCGCCGTTCGGCGTGCCGGTCGTCGCGGACCTCGAGCAGTTCATCAACCTGCGGCTGGACTACGCGGTCGTGGCCTGCCCGACCGGCCTGCACGAGGAGATCGGCCTGCGGCTCGCCGAGGCCGGCGTCTGCGCGCTCATCGAGAAGCCGCTGGCCCCCTCGCTGGCGGCGTCGCAGCGGCTGGTCGAGGCGTTCGAGAGCCGCGGCCTGGTCGGCGCGGTCGGGCACATCGAGCGGTACAACCCGGCGCTGCAGAGCCTGCGGTCCCGGCTGGAGGCCGGCGAGCTGGGTGACATGTACCAGGTCGTCACCCGCCGGCAGGGTCCGTTCCCGGGCCGGATCGCCGACGTCGGCGTGGTGATGGACCTGGCCACCCACGACATCGACCTGACCGCCTGGGTGACCGGACGCAGCTACGTGGACATCTCGGCGCGCACGGTGTCGCGCAGCGGGCGCCCGCACGAGGACATGGTCTCGGTGGTCGCGTCCATGCAGGACGGACTGATGGCCAACCACCTGGTCAACTGGCTGAGCCCGATGAAGGAACGGTCGACGGTCATCACCGGCGCCAAGGGCTGCTTCATCGCCGACACGCTCACCGCCGACCTGACCTTCTACGCCAACGGCGCGATCGGCACCGAGTGGGAGGCGCTGCGTGCGTTCCGCGGGGTCTCCGAGGGCGACATGGTGCGCTTCGCGATCCCGAAGCGGGAGCCGCTGCTGGTCGAGCACGAGCGGTTCCGGGACGCCGTGGAGGGTAAGGAGAGCGACATCGTGACCCTGCGCCAGGGCATGCGTACGGTGGAGGTTGCCGCCGCCGTGCTGGAGTCCGCGCGTACCCGGACCACCGTGCAGGTGCCGGTGGGAGCGACCGCAGCCTGACCCGCTGTAACGATTTTCCGGCCGGGATGCGGACCCGCATCCCGGCCGAACCATGTTCCTGAAACGCGTCGTCGAAGGTCATTTCCGAGACGGCTTCGGTACCGTAAGCTCGCCACCCGGCGCCAAATTGAGACAAGCCCGAGACAAGGTGGAAATACGGTGGACATCGACGGTCATCCGCGGGGGGCGGACCCGGCGCACGTGCCGGACGTGACGGTGGTCGTCGCGGTCTACAACACCATGCCGTATCTGGTCGGCTGCCTGGAATCCGTGCTCGGGCAGACCATCGGCGTGGACCGGCTGGAGCTCATCGCGGTCGACGACGGCTCCACCGACGACGGCGGCGCCGAGCTGGACCGCTGGGCCGAGCGCTACCCCGGCACGGTCAAGGTGCTGCACCAGGCCAACTCCGGCGGCCCGGCGGGACCGAGCAACCGGGCCCTGGAGGTCGCCACCGGCCGGTACGTCTTCTTCCTCGGCGCCGACGACACCTTGGGTCTCGAGGCCCTGGAACGCCTGGTCGCCACCGCCGACGAGCTCGATGCCGACATCGTGCTCGGCCGGCTCGTGGGCACCGGCGGCCGGGTCGTCAACCAGGCGGTCTACCAGCCGGGCAACCGCGACGACATCAACCTGGTCAACTCCGCGCTGCCCTGGGCGCTGTCCAACACCAAGCTGTTCCGCCGCTCGATGCTCGAACAGCACGGCATCCGCTACCCCGAGGACCTGCGCTCGGGCAGCGACCAGCCGTTCACCATCCGGGCCGTGGTCGCGGCCCGGCGGATCGCGGTCCGCTCGGACTACGAGTTCTACTACGCGGCCCGCCGCGGCGACTCCAGCAACATCACCTACCGCACGTCGCTGTCCGGCTTCGTCCGCGACACCGCGGTCATCATGGACACCGCCGCGGATGTGATCAGCGATCCGGTGGCCCGGATGAAGGTGCTGCGCCGGCACTTCACCTGGGAGCTGGGCAAGCTGCTCGGCGCCCGGTTCCTCGCGGCCGACCGCGAGGAGCAGCGCCGGGTGCAGGAGGGCGTCCGCAAGCTCGCGGAGGCGTACCTGACCGACGAGATCCGGGCGAGCCTGGACGTGCAGCGCCGGGTGCCGCTGAGCGTCGCGCAGTTCGGCACGCTCGACGACCTGATCGCGGTCGCCCAGCACCACGTCGACCACGGGCTCTCCCCGGTCGAGTACGACAAGGGCCGCTACTACGTGGCGTTCCCGGGTTTCCGCGACCCGTCCCGCGGCTTCCCCGACGAGTGGTTCGACGGCACCGCCCAGCTGCGCAAGAAGGCCCACCAGGACCGCCCCGCCGAGGTGCGGTGGGGCCGCTCCGCCGACGGCCGGCGCGCGCTGCTGGTCAAGTGGCACAGCGCGCTGACCGACCTGGGTCAGGCCGGCGCGTCCGCCGTCCGGGTCGCCCTGGGCAGCCGCACCGCGCTGCCCGCGGCCGAGGACGACGGCCACGGCGGCGTGCACCTCAACGCCGCGCTGCCGCTGGACGAGCTGGTGACCGGCAAGGTCGTCAAGCGCGCCAGGAAGCTGCGCTTCTCCGGCGACAGCAACGGCGACAGCTACGGCTACGACGTCACCGCCACCGACGTCAGCGGCGCCCAGCGCCACCTGCACCGGATCGGCGGCAGGCTCTACCTGATCAGCGCGGCGCTGGACAAGAGCGGCCGGATCGGCGTGGTCGCCCAGCCGCTGACCCCGCGCCGGATCGTCGGCCGGATTCTCCGCAAGCTGCGCGGGCGCCGCTGAGCCGGCCGGTCAGGGCCGCAGCAGCCGGTCGTACTCGGCCTGGGTGACCGACCAGTCCCAGGTGATCATCGCGTGCTCGGCGGCGGCTTCGCCGGCCTTGCGCCAGGTCTCCTCGGTGGCGGTGAGCCGCAGGATCCGCTCGGCGGCCCGCTGCGGCGTGGTCACGATCCAGTCCGCCGGGAAGATGCTGCGGGCCCCGGCCTGCCGGCCGGCGAAGAACGGCCAGTCCCGGACCACGGGTACGGCGGAACTGGCCGCCCCCTCGATCAGGCCCAGGTGGAAGCTCTCCCGCACGGACGTGCTCAGGATGACGCCGACCTCGGTCAGCGCCCCCGGCACGTCGTCGGTCTGCCCGACCCGGCGCACCGCCCCCGCGGCCTCCAGCTCGGCCAGGTCGCGGGCGTACCGCTCGTGGTAGGCCGCGGCGGTCGGGGTGGCCAGGCCGTCCAGTTCCTTGCCGATCAGCACGAGTGCGTAGCGCTCGTCCTGGCGGCGCAACTCCCGCAGCACCTCGAAGGCCCACCGCGGGTCCTTCGCGATGGCGCTCAGCCCGATCAGCCCGAGCGTGAACCGGGCGTCGGCGGACTTCGGCAGGCGGTAGCGGTCCAGCCGGACCGCGTTGGTGACCACCGGCGTGCGCGGCGCACCCGGTCCCCGCAGCCGGGGCACCGCGTCCAGGGTGAAGTCGCGCAGCGGCTCGGAGACGAAGACCAGGTCGTCGACCCGGGAGAAGTCGATCAGGTGCGGGAAGACCGTGAACGCCTCGTAGCTGTGCAGCCGCACGATGATCCGGGTGCTGCCCGGGTCGACCACGGTGAGCAGCGCGGCCTGTATCAGGCACCAGTCCACGAAGACGGTGTCGGCCCACTGCACCATCGGCGCGAGCCACTCGCGGATCGCGTCGCCGTACGCGGAGCTGCCGGCCAGCTTGTGCCGGATGAGCTTGCCGGTCTGCCGGGTGAGCATTTCGCGCTCCGGGTCAGCCAGCAGGTCGAGGCTGCGTACCTCAAAGTCCGCGTCGGCCTCGTAGCGGGCCCGGATGTCGGTGAGGAAGTACTGGTTGTCGCGGGTGACGAAGAGCAGGCGGTGCGGACGGTCGGTGGGCGCCGCCGCGGCCGGCGTCGAGCGGCCCTGCGGGGCAGCCAGCGCCCGGCCGGCCGCGCTGCCGTGCAGCGGCGCGAGGAAGCCGCGGGGGTCCTGCGCGCTCGGTGATTCCAGCGCGTCGAAGTGCGCGGCCCGGTTGAACATCAGCGGGATGACCCGGGCGACCGCGCGGGTGGCCTCGGTGACGTCGTCGCGGCGCAGCGCCGCGTCGGCCGCGTCGAGCTCGGCGCCGGCGGCCGTGCCGAGGAAGCCGGGCACGCGGCCGGCCTCGAACTCGGCGGCCGCCGCCGCGTTCAGCCAGGCCGCCCGCCGCGTCAGGCTGCGCATCCGCCGGGTCGCGGCCACCCGGACCGCGCCGGCCTCGGTGGGGAGCTTCAGCGTCAGCAGCCGCCCGGCGACCCGGTCCGCCCAGCGCAGGCGGGTGTCGTCGCTGAGGCCGGGTGCGTTCAGCACGAGCTCCCACGTGCGGCGGCCGCGGGCCGCGCGCAGGAACCTGTCCTCCGCACCCCGCTCGGCCGCCCGTTCGGTGAGCAGGTCCGCGCGGGCGCGCAGCTTGTCGGTGGCCGCCGCGGGCGAGGGGCCGCGTCCCAGCAGGCGGCGGACCGCGTACCGCGAGGGGTGTTGCGCGCGGCGGTCCACCGCGGCCAGCGCGGCCGGCAGCCCCAGGACGGCATCGGCCGCCCGGTGGCGGCGGGCGAGCTGCCAGACGGTGTGTACGGCGTTCGGGTCCAGCGCGACGATCACGTCGGCCGCGCGGGCGAGCCGGTGCAATCGCGGGTCGCGGCGCGCCCGCAGCCACAGCTTGCGGCTCTTCGGCTCGTCCTGGTACGCCTCCTGCTCCGCCTGCGGCAGTTTCTTCGCCGCGAACAGGCCCTTGACGGTGGCCACGTCCTCCGGCACCACGACCTTCGCCGGGTTGCCGCCGCAGACGTACGTGACGTGCGCCCCGTTGTCCCGCAACGTCCGCAGGGTGTCCGCGAAGACGGTGGGCCGGGCCGGCAGCCAGTTGGAGACGATCAGTACCTGGGTCATGAGGTTTCTCCGGCGGGCACGGGCGTCGGGCGGACGGTGGTGGTGACTTGCCGGACGGCCGGCTCCAGCAGGGCCGTACGGGTGTGCCCGGCCGCCGCCCCGCGGGCTGCCTGCCGGTCCTCGGCGGTGGCCGTCAGTGCGAGCCGGGCGGCCTGGCGGAACGACTCGGCGAGCAGCCCCGCCTCGTGCCCCACCGCGCCGGTCCACATCGGGCTGCCGGTCAGCACCCGGGCGCCGGCGTGGTCGGGCTTGTGCACGGACAGCACCGGCATGCCGCCGGCCAGCGCCTCGTATGCCCGGCCGCTACCGGTCTCGATGAGAACCAGGACGTCCCAGCCGGCGTAGAGCTGGGCCACCTCGGCGCGCGGCACCGGTCCGCCCGTGCGGACCCCGTCCTCGTACGCCGTGCGCACCAGCTCCTCGGCAGCGGTGTCCTCGCACGTCGCGCCGGCCCGGAACTCCAGCGTCGCGTCCGCCAGCGCCGGATCCTCGGCGCGGGCCTTGCGCCAGCCGTCCAGCACCGCGGTCAGCACGGCGGCCGGGACGGTGATCGTGCCGAGGTGTCCGAACCGCAGGCCGGCCCCGGGCTTGCGGGCCCGGTCCGCCGGCGGGACGGCTTCCTCGTCGTAGCCGTCGGGCACCGTCGCCACGCGGTCGGCGACCGCCGGAAAGCGGGTGCGGTAGTGCTCGGCGACGGGTTCCTCGGCGCACCAGACGGCCACCGCCTCGGCCAGCACCTTGGCTTCCCAGCGCCCGGCGATGGAGGTGGGGGTGAACGTCTCCTCCCCGGCCCCGTCCACCGACCAGCCGGCCCCCAGGTCGACCACGTACGGCACCTGATGCTCCTGCCACAGCCGCCAGGTGGCGGCCAGGCTCACGAACGGCGCGCAGGCGGTGACCAGCAGGTCGGCCGGATCCCGCCGGTGCAGCGCGAGGATCGCCCGCTCCAGGGCCGGCCGCCAGCCGCCGAAGTGCGGCTCGGGGAAGACCTCCCGGTTGCGCAGGTCCGCCTCGGCCGCCCACCCCGCCGGGTCGACCGAGCGTGCCCTGGTGAAGGCGCGGATGTCGGTGTCGAGCTCGGCGCGCCGCAGCGGCAGCTCCACCACGCGGATCCGCGGGTCGAGGCCGGACTCGCGCTCGCCGCAGGCCGTGACCACGGTTATGTCCCAGCCCTGGGCGTACAGCTGATCGGCCGTCGCGCGCATCCGGTCGGCGCAGCTCGCCGCCGCCGGGAAGCCGAGCGCCAGATAGTAGGCATGCGGTCGGCCGCTGTCGGGCCGGCGCCGCGGGCCGCTGACCCGGGCCCAGCGGCGGCCGATCGACCGGTGGCGATGGTTCATGGGTGGGGCACCTTACTTCCGGCGTGCAGCGGTGGGTGCGCCGTCATGGGACGAAGAACGTCAACCGATGGCGAGTTAAAGTAAAACATCCAATCGGGAAAGTCATTCATCATCGGAAATCCGTCGGCGGTATCGCTGTCCGCGATGATCTCAATACGCAGAGTCCGGGTTCCGGGGTACCCCGGACGGCCGGGTGCGGCAGCCTTATAAAGTCGGGCGAGAATTGATTTCGGCGACGTTACGACGCTACCGTCCGCGTGCCCTGTCCGAGCGGGGTACGAAACGGCGCCGACTCGGCGTGGTGATCAACACAAGACATGTGAAGCGGGAAGAGAGCGTCATGGGAACCGACGTGGCTGGGCCCCCGGAGGGCCGCCGCCGGATCGTCATGCTGGTCGACAACGGCGTGAACGGCGACTCACGGGTGCAGAAGGAGGCCCGCTCCGCGGCCGAGGCCGGCTGGGACGTGACGCTGCTGGGCCGCTCGCCCGACAAGCAGGAACACACCTGGACGCTCGGGCCGGCCAAGGTCCGCCTGCTGCCGATGCTCACGCCGCAGCAGAAGCGCCCGCACGAGTTCCGCCGGCACTGGGTGCTGGCGCCGCTGGCGTACCCGCCGACGGGCGTGGGCGCGCAGCGCGCCCAGACGATGCGCGCCTGGAAGGCCGACCTGCGGGTGCGGCACGCGGAGACCCCCGGCAAGCTCAGCCTGCGCGTCGAGTCGGTGCTGGCCCGGGCCGTGTCGCGCTGGGTGTCGCTGCGGCGGCGGCAGACCGACCGGTGGCGGCAGGCCCGCAAGCGGCTGGACACGCCCTCCGACCGCCTCTACACCTGGTTCTGGCAGAAGGCGATGGGCGAGCGGTCCTGGCGTCGGATCGAGCCGGGCCTGTGGACCTGGGAGCTCGCCTACGGCCCCGCCATCGACGAGCTCAAGCCCGACCTGATCCACGCCAACGACTTCCGGATGATCGGCGTCGGCGCCCGCGCGAAGATCCGCGCCAAGGCCAAGGGCCGCGACGTGAAGCTGGTCTGGGACGCCCACGAGTTCCTGCCCGGCGTCCGCCCGTGGACCGATCACGAGCGCTGGCGGATCGGGCACATGGCCCACGAGCGCGAGTACGTGAAGTACGTGGACGCCGCGATGACCGTCTCCGACGACCTCGCCGGCATGCTCCAGGAGGCGCACGGCCTGCCCGAGCGCCCGCTGGTGGTGCTGAACACCCCGGCCGTCGAGCACGGCCCCGAGCAGGAGGACGGCGGGGAGCTCCCGGACGTGCCCTCGGCCGACCTGCGGGCCATGTGCGGCGTCGGCCCCGAGGTCCCGTTGCTGGTCTACAGCGGTGCGGCGGCACCGCAGCGCGGCCTGGACATCATGGTCGAGGCGCTGCCCCGCCAGCCCGGCGTGCACGTCGCGCTGGTCACCAACAACCACCACGGCCCGTTCATGACCGGGCTGGTCGACCGGGCCCGCGAGCTGGGCGTGCTGGACCGGGTGCACGTGCTGTCGTACGTGCCGCACTGGCAGGTGGTGCCGATGCTCTCCGGCGCCGACCTGGGCGTGATCCCGATCCACCACTGGCCGAACCACGAGATCGCCCTGATCACCAAGTTCTTCGAGTACTCGCACGCCCGGCTGCCGCTGGTGGTCAGCGACGTGCGGACGATGTCCGCGACGGTCCGGGCGACCGGCCAGGGTGAGGTCTTCAAGGCCGAGGACCTGGACGACTACGTGCGCGCCGTGCAGACGGTGCTGGCCGACCCCGAGCGCTACCGGGGCGCGTACGACAAGCCGGGCCTGCTCGACGAATGGACCTGGACGGCCCAGGCGAAGGTCCTGACCTCCGTGTACCGCCGGGTCCTCGGATAACTCTCATCACCGACAGGAGCACCGCCACCATGAAGATCTGTGTTGTCGCCCTGGGCAAGATCGGGCTGCCGCTCGCCGTCCAGTTCGCGTCCAAGGGCCACACCGTGATCGGTGCCGACGTCTCCGAGCCGACGGTGCGCACGGTCAACGAGGGCCTGGTGCCGTTCCCGGGCGAGGCCGACCTGGACGTGAAGCTCAAGCAGGCGGTCAACGCCGGCCTGCTGACGGCCACCACCGACACCGCCGCCGCGGTCGCCGAGGCGGAGGCCGTGGTCGTGGTGGTGCCGCTGTTCGTCGACGGCGAGGGCGTGCCGGACTTCGGCTGGATGGAGTCCGCGACCCGCGACATCGCCCGCGGCCTGCGGCCCGGCACCCTGGTCAGCTACGAGACCACGCTGCCGGTCGGCACCACCCGCACCCGCTGGGCGCCGCTGCTGGAGGAGGGCTCCGGCCTGGTCGCCGGGCGCGACTTCCACCTGGTCTTCAGCCCGGAGCGGGTGCTCACCGGCCGGGTCTTCGCCGACCTGCGCAAGTACCCCAAGCTGGTCGGCGGCGTCGACGCCGCGTCGGCCCAGCGCGGCATCGAGTTCTACTCCGCCGTGCTCGACTTCGACGACCGCCCCGACCTGGAGCGCCCGAACGGCGTCTGGGACCTGGGCTCGGCCGAGGCCGCCGAGCTGGCGAAGCTGGCCGAGACCACCTACCGGGACGTCAACATCGGGCTGGCCAACCAGTTCGCCCGGTACGCCGACACCATCGACGTCGACATCAACCTGGTCATCGACGCCTGCAACACCCAGCCGTACAGCCACATCCACCGGCCGGGCATCGCGGTCGGCGGGCACTGCATCCCGGTCTACCCGCGGCTCTACCTCTGGAACGACCCGTCGGCCACGGTGGTCCGCTCGGCCCGCGAGGCCAACGCGGCGATGCCGGCGTACGCGGTGGACCTGCTGGCCGCCGCGGTCGGCGACCTGAACGGCCTGGGTGTGCTGGTGCTCGGTGCGGCCTACCGCGGCGGGGTCAAGGAGACGGCGTTCTCCGGCGTCTTCCCGGCCGTCGAGGAGCTGCGCCGCCGGGGCGCCAACCCGTACGTCTCCGACCCGATGTACTCCGCGGCCGAGCTGGCCGCCCTGGGCCTGCCCACCTGGAACGGCGAGGAGCTGGGCGCCGCGGTCGTGCAGGCCGACCACGCCGAGTACCGCAGCCTGACCGCCGCGGACCTGCCCGGCGTCAAGGTCATCGTCGACGGCCGGCGCACCACCGACCCGGAGCGTCTCGAAGGCATCCGCCGGATCGTCATCGGCGGCTGACGGGTGATCCCGGGGCGGTGCCGACCGCCCCGGGACCGTCTCAGACCTCGCGGCTGACGATCTCGCCGCGCTCGTCCACCCAGCCCTTGGGCCGGGCCGGGTTCCCCGCCACCAGCTGGTACGGCGGCACGTCCCTGGTCACCACCGAGCCGGCCGCGATCATCGCGTACTCGCCGACCTCGATGCCGCAGACCAGCGTCGCGTTCGCGCCGATCGAGGCGCCGCGCCGGACCAGGGTCGGGGTGATCTTCCAGTCCGGGTTCTGCGCCCGGGGCCGCAGGTCGTTGGTGAAGACCGCGCACGGCCCGACGAAGACCTCGTCCTCGATCGTGACGCCCTGGTACACCGAGACGTTGTTCTGAATCTTGACGCGGCTGCCGACCACGGCGTTGGCGTCCAGGTAGACGTTGCGCCCGATGACGCACTCCTCGCCGACCACGGCGGACGAGCGGACGTGCGCGAGGTGCCAGACCTTGGTCCCGGCGCCGAGCGTGGCGCCGTCCTCCACGTCCGCGGAGGGGTGGACGAAGGTCTCATTGTGGGTGTGTTCCATCGGTGCAGTGTGGTCCCTGACCGGTACCGAGTTGAAATCGGGGAAACAATTGCGGAATGTCACTGGTGCTACTCTGGGCGTTCCCCTCTGAGACATCGTACGGACGGTCTGCGCACATATATGAACTTCATCAGCGTCGTTGTTCCCGCGTGGCGCGTGCAGGGATATCTCGCCGAGTGTCTGGCCTCGGTTCTTGATCAGCAGACAGTGGACGCCGAGGTGATCGGCATCGACGACGCGTCCCCGGATCACTCGGGTGAGGTGCTCGACGAGCGTGCGGCACGTGACTCCCGGCTGACCGTTGTGCACCTGCCGGCCACCGGTGGCCCCGGCCCGGCCCGCAACGCCGGGCTCGACCGCGCCTGCGGTGAGTACGTCTGGTTCGTCGACGGCGACGACCGGATCGTGCCCGGCGCGCTGGCCGCCATCGAGGCGCGGCTGCTCGAGGAGAAGCCCGACGTGCTCGTCGTGGGCGCCGCGCGCGAACGGTGGAACAGGTCCGTGTCGGGCTGGCGCACGCCGAAGTCCGTGGCCACCGGCGCCGAGGCGCTGACCCAGCCGGCGCCCCCGCTGGGCGCCCTGGTGGTGCGCCGGCAGTTCCTCACCGAGTCGGGGATCCGCTTCCGCCCGGGGTGGTACGAGGACGTCGCCTTCGCGTACGCGGTGCTCGCCGAGGCGGGCAGCGTCGCGACGTTCACGCCGGCCTGCTACATCCGCCGGCTGGACCGGGACGGCTCGATCCGCACCACCCGCTCGGCCCGGCACGCCGACGCGGTGGCGCAGTGGGACGACGCGCTGAGCCGTCCGGCGGTGGCCGGCGCCCCGGCCAAGCTGCGCCGGCGGGCGCTCGACCGGGCCGTGACCGAGCTGTTGAAGATCGTGGCGGACGGCTCCCGGGTGCCCCGGGACGCCCGCCGCGCGATGTTCACCGCGGTGTCCGAGCTGCAGCGCAAACACGAGGCGGGCGCCGGCGGGTTGCGGCACAAACTGGTCGCCGCCGACTTGTTCGCGGCATACCGGGCCCTGAAAGCCGTGCGGGGAGCGGTCGAGTCGACACGCAGCGTGCCCGGCACGGCCAAGGCCCGGCTGCGCAAGCGCGCCCTGCGCTGGTACTACCGGTGGCAGCTGCGCCGCCCGCTCGACGAGAACCTGGCCGTCTACGCGGCGTACTGGTATCGCGGTTATGCCTGCAACCCGGCCGCCATCTACGAGAAGGCCCGGGAGCTGGCTCCCGGCCTCCGGGGCGTCTGGGTGGTCAAGCCCGGCCACCAGCCGCTGCCCAAGGGCGTCGACTACGTGGTCGCCGGCAGCCGCGCCTATTTCCGCGCCATCGCGCGCGCCAAATACCTGATCAACAATGCGACCTTCCCGCCGGACGTGGTGAAGCGCAAGGGCGCCGTCCACGTGCAGACCCACCACGGCACCCCGCTCAAGACGATGGGCCTGGACCAGCCCAAGTTCCCGGCGTCCACGGTCGGATACAACGCCGAGCGGATGCGCCGCAACATCAACAAGTGGGACTTCAGCATCACCGCCAACCGGCACACCACGTTGCTCTGGGACCGGCAGTTCCCGATCAAGGGCGAGACGCTGGAGACCGGCTACCCGCGCAACGACCGGCTGGCCCTGGCCACCGCCGCGGACGTCGCGTCGGCCCGGGCCGAGCTGGGCATCGCGCCCGGCGAGCGGGTGGTGCTCTACACCCCGACCCACCGCGAGTGGCACGCCACGTTCACCCCGGTGCTCGACGTCGATGCGCTCGCCGAGGCGCTCGGCCCGGACACCCGGGTGCTGCTGCGCGGCCACTACTTCTACGGCCTGGCGGGCTTCCCGGCCCAGCACCCGCGGGTCACCGACGTGTCGTCCTTCCCCGCCGTGGAAACGCTCTACCTGGCCGCCGACGCATTGATCACCGACTTCTCCTCGGTGATGTTCGACTATGCCGTGCTGGACCGGCCATTGATCATCTTTGCGCCGGACTGGGACATCTACCGGGCCGTGCGGGGTGTCACTTTTGACCTCGCGACCGAGCATCCCGGCACTTTCACCCGTACGTTCGAGGAACTGGTCGCGGCCTTCCGCGGCGGGCAGGTGACCAGCGCCGCGGCCGCCGCGGCCCGGGCGCGGTTCCGGGAGCGGTTCTGCTCTCTCGAGGACGGCCACGCCGCCGAACGCGTGGTCCGCCGGGTGTTCCTGACGGATGGAAGGGCACAAGCCGATGCCTGAGCTCGTACCCGGACTCGTCAGCGTGATCGTGCCCATCTACAACGTGGAGCCGTTCCTGCGGGACTGCCTGGACTCGCTGCGCGCGCAGACCTACACCGCCCTGCAGGTGCTGATGGTCGACGACGGCAGCACCGACGGCTGCGCGGCCATCGCCGAGGAGTTCGCCGCGGCGGACCCCCGGTTCGAGCTGATCCGGCAGGCCAACGCGGGGCTCAGCGCCGCCCGCAACGTCGCCGTGCCGGTCGCCAGGGGTGAATACCTGGCGTTCGTGGACAGCGACGACGTGCTGGCGGCGCACGCGTACGAGCTGCTGGTGCAGGCCCTGGCCGGGGGCGCCGACTTCGCCAGCGGTGCGGTGCGGCGGTATTCGTCGCGCGGCACGTACCGGGGTGCCCCGCACAACGACGCGATCGGCCCCACCGACCTGGACACGCACGTCTCGCGGAACGCGAAGCTGCTGCGCGACCGGACCATCTGGAACAAGCTGTACCGCCGCAGCTTCTACGACGCGCACGGTTTTACGTTCCCGGTCGGCCGGCTGTTCGAGGACGTGCCGGTCACCGTGCCGGCGCACGCGCTGGCCGGCAGCGTCGCGGTGGTCAACGAGCCGATCTACTTCTGGCGGGTCCGCGAGGGCGCGGTCCGCTCGATCACCCAGTCCGACAACGACCTGCGCAACCTGGTCGACCGCTTCCACTCGGTCAACCTGACCCGCCAGGCCCTGCGCGACGCCGGCCGGCACGACCTGCTCCGGGTGTACGAGGAGCAGGCCGTCTGGGACAAGCTCAGCGGCTACCTGAAGTTCCTGCCGGCCGCCTCGCCGGAGTTCCGCGAGACGTTCCTGGAGCTGGCCACGGGTTACCTCGCCGAGCTGGACCCGGGCGCCGTCGACCGGCAGCCCGCCCAGGTCCGCCGGCACTGGAAGCTGATCCGGGACCGCCGGGTCGACGACCTGATCGAGCTCATCGACCACGGCTTCCGCAAGCCCAAGCCGCCGCCGCAGCCGAAGCTGGAATCGGCCGTGCGCAGCCTGTCCTGGCAGGACGGCCGGCTGGAGCTGACCGGCTACGCCTACGTGCCCGGTGGCGCGCCGCGCCGGTTCGGCTCGATGCGGCTGCTCTGGCTGTCCAGCGACGGCGGCCGGCGCAAGATCCCGCTGCGCGCCCGGGCCCACCAGGACCCCGCGGCCTCCCCGGCCGAGCAGGCGGCGGGCTTCGCCGTCTCGATCAACCCGGCGGCCCTGCGCAACGGCAAGGTCTGGCGCAGCGGCACCTGGACCGTCGCGGTCGCCGCGGCCCGGGGCATCACGGTGCGCCGGGCCGGGCTGCAGATGCCCGAGGAGTGGACCGACCCGCTGCCTCGCCTGCAGCTGGACGCCGGCGTCTGGGTGGCGCCGATCGTGACCAAGGGCCGGCTGCGGCTGCGGGTGAGCAAATCCGACGGCTGGCTGACCGGGAGTCACCGCGACGGCGCCGACCTGGTGCTCACCGGCATGCTGCGGAACAAGCCGAAGGGCCCGGTGCGGATCGAGCTGAGCCGGGTCCGCGGCATCGTCACCCACCGGATGCCGGCCGAGGTGACCCCGGTCGGTGCCGGCTTCGCCTTCACCGCGCGGGTGCCGCTGACCGATATCGCCCTCGACGTCACCGACGACAACCACGCCGGCGGGCTGTACGCCCAGCGCTTCAAGATCGACATCGTGGTCAAGGACAAGCCGGTCCAGCTGGTCGCCGACGACGGGTATGCGCAGACCCGCACCGTGCAGGGCACCGACGAGGTCTACACGACCGTCTCCGCCGCCGGGCACGTCTCGCTCTGCACCCGCCCGGTCGGCCCGGTGGTGACCGCGGCCGACTGGCGGCCCGACGGCGCGCTCGTGCTCAGCGGCGACAGTCCACGCGACGTCGAGGGTGAGCTGCTGCTGCGGCTGCGCGGCCGGCGCAAGGACCTCAGCCTGCCGCTGCGGGCGCGGGACGGTCGCTGGCAGGTGCTCCTCGACCCGTCCGCGGTGCCCGGCCTGGCCGGCCCGTTGCCGCTGGTCGCGGGCACCTGGGACCTGTCGTTCCGGTCCGCGGGCGTGCACCACCGCACGACCATCGGGATCGGCTTCGCCGGCGCGGTCTCCGCGGCCCTGCCGACCTCGGCGACGGCCGGCGACGGCGTGCGCAGCGTGCTGCGGTCGGCCGGCAACGAGCGGGCCGTTCTGGTCGTCGAGGCGCCCGAGCTGGACCCGGCCGAGCAGGAGCGGCTCCGGGCCGCGTACGCCCCGGTCGCCGGCCGCCCGGCCCTGCGTGACGTGGTGCTCTTCGACGCCGCGCCGGGCCGCCGCTTCGCCGACGATCCCGCCGCGGTGCTGGCCGAGCTGACCGGCCGGCCCGACGCCCCCGCCGCCCGCTGGACGGTGGAGCGCGGCCAGCCGGTGCCGCCCGGCGCAGAGCCGGTCGCCTACGGCAGCGAGTCCTGGTACGCGACCCTGACCACCAGCCGCTGGATCGTCGCCAACGACGACCTGCCGCGCTGGTTCCAGCCGCAGCCGGGCCAGGTGGTGCTCCGGCTGGCCGGCGGCTGGCCGATCACCCGGTTCGGCGCCACGGCGGTGGCCCACCCGCTGGGCCAGGAGCTGATCGACCAGCTCGACTCCGACGCGGCGAGCTGGACGGCGGTCGTGTCCCCCGGTGCGTCGGCCACCCCGGTGCTGCGCCGCGAGCTGCGCTTTGATGGCCCGGTGCTGGAGTACGGCCGCCCCGCCAACGACGCGCTCACCACCCGGGACGCCGAGGCGACCCGGGCCGAGGTGCTGCGCCGCCTGGAGCTGCCCCCGGCCACCCGGCTGGTCCTGTACGCACCCACCCGGCGCCCGATGGACCTGCGCAAACGGGGCTGGAGCGACCCCGGCAAGCTGCTGGACCTGCCCGGCGTCGTGGCGGCCCTGCCACCCGGCCACGAGCTGCTGGTCCGCCGGCACCCGGCGCTCGGCGACGACGTGCTGGGCCTGGTGCCGGGCGTGCTGGACGTCTCCGGCTACCCCCGGGTGGCCGAGCTGCTGCTCGCCGCCGACGTGCTGATCACCGACTACTCGGCCCTGCTGGCCGACTTCGCGGTCACCGGCCGGCCGGCCTTCCTCTACGTCCCCGACCTGGCGGAGTTCGAGGCCTCGCCGGGCCTCAACGTCGACCTCCGCGCGGCGGCGCCCGGACCGCTGCTCCGCACCTCCGCGGAGGTGGTGGCGGCGGTGCAGGCCATCACCACCGTCGCCGCCGAGCACGAGCAGGCGGCCAAGGCGTTCGCGGAGAGCCACGCGACCGCCGGGGCGGGCCAGGCGGCCGTGCGGCTGGTCGACTGGCTGCTCGCGGCCGGGCGAAAGGGAGTGGCGGTGGAGGCGGCGTGACTGAGGCCACTATCGTTTTGCCATGACCTCCATCGCGCTCGCTGAGGAACTCCTCCTCCTCGCGTACGACGACCAGACCGGCAAGGCGACCGGTTCCCGCATCGGGCTCGACCTCGGGATGTCCGCGGCCGTGCTGGTGGACCTCGCGCTGGCCGGCCGGATCGCCTATGTGAACGGGAACCTGGTCGTCAACGACCCGACGCCGATCGGGGACCCGATCGCGGACCTGGTGCTCGCCAAGGCCGCCGCGGACGAGCCGCACACCCCCGCGCAGTGGGTGCAGCGGCTGCGCCACAACCTGCGGAACAGGGTGCTGCAGGACCTGCTCGACCGGGGCGTGGTGCGGGACGTGGACGAGACCCAGATGGGTCACATCCACGTGCATCGCTACCCGACGGCGGACCCCGCGTACGAGGCGGAGATCCGCAAGCGGCTGGCCGAGGCGCTGATCTCCGACGCGCCGCCGGACGAGCGCACCGCCGCGCTGGTCACGCTGCTCGTCGCGACCCGGATGGAGCCCGCGCTGCGGCTGCCGCCGGAGGAAGCCGCGCGGGCCCATCAGCGGCTGGAGGAGATCGCCAGCGGTGCGGGCTTCTCCGGCACGATGAACCTCGAGGACTCGATCGTGCGCCCGAGCGTCGCCCTGGTGGTGGCCACGCTGAGCCGCGCGATCTCCGCGGCGCTGGGCGCGCCGAAGGCCTGACGGATGCGGGACCGGGGCCGTCGCCGGCCCCGGTCCGCGCCGCTCAGGCCAGGCCGAGGGCGGCGGAGATCTCCGCGCGCAGCCCGCTCTCCATCGCCGTCACCGCGCGCGCCCGGGCCCCGGCCAGGTCACCGCCGGTCACCGGCTCGACGACCTCCAGGTACGCCTTGAGCTTCGGCTCGGTGCCGGACGGCCGGATGACCACCCGGGCCCGCGCCGTGCGCAGCGTCAGCACGTCGGCGTCCGGCAGCCGGTCCTCGACCTCGGTGACCGGGTCGCCGAGCAGGCTCGCGGGCGGGCTCTGCCGGATCCGGGCCATCGTGGTGGTGATCAGGCTCAGGTCCTCGACGCGCATCGAGACCTGCCCGGTGCGGTGCACCCCGAACTCCGCGTCCAGCTCGTCGAGGCGGTCCGCCAGGGTGCGGCCCTCGGCCTTCAGCGAGGCGGCCAGGTCGGCGACGGTCACGGCCGCGGTGATGCCGTCCTTGTCGCGGACCAGGTCGGGCGCGACGCAGTAGCCCAGCGCCTCCTCGTAGCCGTACGCGAGCTTCTCGGCGCCCCGCACGATCCACTTGAAGCCGGTCAGGGTCTCCGCGTACGGCACGCCCCGGGCCGCGCACAGCGCCCGCAGCAGCGTCGACGAGACGATCGTGGTCGCGTACGTGCCGGTGACGCCGCGGCGGATCAGGTGGTCGGCGAGCAGCACACCGAGCTCGTCCCCGCTCAGCGGCCGCCAGCTGCCCGGCTCGGCGGCGGGGATCGCGATCGCGCACCGGTCGGCGTCCGGGTCGTTGGCGATGGCCAGGTCGGCGCCGGTCCGGGCGGCCAGGGCCAGCAGCAGGTCCATCGCCCCCGGCTCCTCCGGGTTGGGGAACGCGACGGTCGGGAACGCCGGGTCCGGATCGGCCTGCTCGACGACCACGGCGGGCGCGGCGAATCCGGCCGCGGTGAACGTCGCAACCAGCACCTTGCCGCCGACCCCGTGCAGCGGCGTGTACGCCACCGTCAGGTCGCGCGGGCCGGCGGTGACGACCGCGGCGGCGCTGTCCACGTACCGCTGGACCACCGTCTCGTCGAGGACCGTGCCGGGATCGCCCAGCGGGACCTCCGCGAGCGAGCCGACCGCCTGGATGGCGGCCTCGATGCCGGCGTCGGCCGGCGGCACGATCTGCGCCCCGGCGCCGGCCGGCCCGCCGAGCTGCGCGCCCAGGTAGACCTTGTAGCCGTTGTCCTGGGGCGGGTTGTGGCTGGCGGTGACCATGACACCGGCCACGGCGTCAAGCTCGCGCACGGCGTACGCCAGCACCGGCGTGGGCAGCGGCCGGGGCAGCAGCAGGGCCTCGCGACCGGCGGCGGTGGCCACGCGCGCGGTCTGCTCGGCGAAGTCGCGGGAGCCGTACCGGGCGTCGTACCCGATGACCAGCGGTCCCTGCCCGCCCTGCGCGCCCAGCCAGCCGATCAGGCCCGCCGCGGCGCGGGTGACCACCGCGAGGTTCATCCCGTTGGGTCCGGCCCGCAGCCGGCCGCGCAGGCCGGCCGTCCCGAAGGTCAGCGGGCCGGCGAACCGGTCCGCCAGCTCGGCGGCGCTGTCCGGGAGCCGGGCGAGCAGCTCCCGGATCTCGTCACGCGCGCCGGGGTCGGGATCGTCGGCCAGCCAGGTCTCGGCCAGCCTGCGGAGATCGTCAGTTGCCATGCTCAGTGGATAGCACGGCCGGGCAGGTCAGCTCGACTTGAGGGTGAAGGTCTTCGCCATCTCGTCGAAGTACTGCTTGCTGTCGGCGAACTGCGACTCGGTGGTGGTGAGGTAGAAGGAGTACATCTTGCCGTCGGTGGTGGTCTGCCGCCAGATGCCGTGCCGCATGCTGTCGCCCTCGCCGCAGGTGTACTCGAACTGGGCGGCGGGCAGCCCGGACATCTCCACGTCGGTGGTGCCCAGGTGGTTGAACGGCTTCGGGCACGCCTTCGACTTCTTCAGCGTGCCGGGCGCGGTGGTCTCGGCGAACTTGCGGGGCGGGATCGACCCCTTCTCGACCAGCACCCGGACCTTGGTCGACTTCTCCTCCGGGTTGACGTAGTCGACCCAGCTGCCGGTCGCGGCGCGTTCCCAGCTCTTCGGGACCTTGACCGTGACGGCCTTGTCGCCCTTGTAGTCCTGGGTCGCGAACGAGGCCGGCACCACCTGGTCGCCGGCGGCCGGCTGGTCGGGCGGCGTGACCGGGTCGCCGCCGCCGGCCAGGGAGAAGACCAGGACCAGCACCACCAGCACGGCCAGCGCGCCGCCGCCGGCGGCGAGCTGGGTGTTGCGCGGCCAGCCCTTGACCGTGGTGACCGCCTTGCCGGTGGCCTCCCGGACCGAGCCGACCGTCCTGTCGATCATCGCGCGGCGCTTGGCGGCCGGGCTGCTCACGACCGTGCCGGGCAGCGGGTCGCGGGCCGCGCGGGCGCCGTCCCACTGCCGGCGCGGCGGGAGCACGCTGGTCTCGTCGCTCTCCGAGCCGCCGGACTGCGGGATGACGCTGGTGCGGTTGTTGTCCATCGGCGGGGGCGGCGGGTAGGCGCCGGTCGGTGCGCTGGCGGCCTGGGCCTCGGCGGCGCGCCGCCGGCCACCGCCGGTGGCGCCGCCCTGCTGGACGTTGGACAGGCGCCCGGTCAGCGACTCGCCGGGGGCGAGCATGGCCCGGCCGCCGATCTGGCCGGACGGCTTCGGCTGGGCCGGCGGGATCGGCTGGGTCTCGGCCGCCGGCGGGCGCTGCGACGGGACCACCGAGTAGGGGTCCGTCATCATGTGCGGCGGGGCCTTGCTGGCCAGCGGGCCGGCGAGCTGCTGGCGCAGCATCGTGCGGGCGGTCTGCACGTCGAAGCGGCGGGCCGGGTCCTTCTCCAGCAGGCCCATGAGCACGGGGGTCAGCGAGGCCGCGCGCACGGCCGGGGTCGGCGGGTCCTCGACGACGGCGTGCATCGTCTCGATCGGGTCGCCCTTGTCGAACGGGGGCCGGCCCTCGATCGCGGTGTAGAGCGTGACACCCAATGAGAAAAGGTCGCTGGGCGGGCCGAAGTCGCTGCCCATGGCGCGCTCGGGGGAGATGAAGTGCGGCGAGCCGAGCACCATGCCGGGCGTGGTGAGCTGCACGTCGGTGGGCATCCGGGCGACGCCGAAGTCGGTGAGCACGCAGCGGCCGTCGGTGCAGATCAGCACGTTGGCCGGCTTGACGTCGCGGTGCAGCACGCCGTGCGCGTGGGCCACCTCGAGCGCGCCGAGCAGGGCGATGCCGATCTTGGCGACCACCCGGGGGTTGACCGGCCCGTCCTCGATCACCATGTCGGCGAGGCTGCGGGCCTCCAGCAGCTCCATGACGATCCACGGCCGGCCGTTCTCGTGCACGACGTCGTAGACCTGGACGACCGCCGGGTGCTGCAGGGCCGCCGCGGCGCGGGCCTCACGCATCGTGCGTTCGTACATCGAGTCGCGGTCGCTGGGGGCCAGTCCGGGCGGGAGGATGACCTCCTTGATGGCGACGTCACGGCGCAGCAGCGTGTCCGCCGCGCGCCAGACCGTGCCCATGCCACCGTGGCCGACCGCGGCACGCAGTGTGTACCGCCCGCCGATGAGCGTGCCCGGGGCTGCGCGTCCGCTGGTCGGAGCAGAGTTGCCACCGCTCCAGGTCGGAATCTGAGTCACGTGAGATGCCACCGAGGGGGTGTAGGGGGCTGTCGGCCAACTCCGCTATCTTGCCGGGTCCCACCCCGATTCGGAAAGTCGCTGGAAGGGTGTTCTGTGGAACTCGACCCTCGGTAGCCGAGTTGTCGCGTACGGTGGAACTTTTCGGACGCTGAGTGCAAAATCCCTCACCCCGTCCGACCGCCCCGCCACCGCCCTTGCACGGACTGAAGGCTGTTCCCCGCTTAACGCTGCTTTAGGATCGAGCTGTGAACGCTGAATCCGGGTTTGAGGTCAAGCCGGTCTACGGCCGCGGTGACGTGGCGCCGGACATCGACGAAAAGCTCGGCGAGCCGGGTGGTTATCCGTACACCCGGGGCGTCTACCCGACGATGTACACCAAGCGCCCGTGGACCATGCGGCAGTACGCGGGGTTCGGCACCGCGGTGGAGTCCAACGCCCGCTACCACCAGCTGCTGGCCGCCGGGACGATGGGCCTGTCCGTCGCGTTCGACCTGCCCACCCAGATGGGCTACGACTCCGACGACCCGATCGCGCACGGCGAGGTCGGCAAGGTCGGCGTGGCCATCGACTCGATCGACGACATGCGGCAGCTCTTCGCCGGCATCCCGCTCGACCGGGTATCCACGTCGATGACGATCAACGCGCCCGGCTCGGTGCTGCTGCTGCTCTACCAACTGGTGGCGGAGGAGCAGGGGGTGCCCGGCGCCGCGCTGACCGGCACCATCCAGAACGACATCCTCAAGGAGTACATCGCCCGGGGGACGTACATCTTCCCGCCCAAGCCGTCGCTGCGGCTGGTCGCGGACACGTTCGCCTACTGCCACGCCGAGATCCCGAAGTGGAACACCATCTCCATCTCCGGCTACCACATGGCCGAGGCCGGCGCGACGCCCGCGCAGGAGATCGCGTTCACCCTGGCCAACGGCATCGAGTACGTGCGCACGGCGATCGCCGCCGGGCTCGCAGTGGACGACTTCGCGCCCCGGCTCTCGTTCTTCTTCGTCGCCCGCACCACGCTGCTGGAGGAGATCGCGAAGTTCCGCGCCGCCCGCCGGATGTGGGCCCGGATCATGCGCGAGGAGTTCGGTGCGAAGAATCCGAAGTCGCTGATGCTGCGCTTCCACACCCAGACCGCCGGGGTCCAGCTCACCGCCCAGCAGCCCGAGGTCAACCTGGTCCGGGTCGCGATCCAGGCGCTCGGCGCGGTGGCCGGCGGCACCCAGTCGCTGCACACCAACGCCTACGACGAGGCGATCGCGCTGCCCACCCAGAAGTCGGCCCGGCTGGCCCTGCGCACCCAGCAGGTGCTGGCCTACGAGACCGGGCTGGTCGACACTGTGGACCCGTTCGCCGGCTCGTACGTGATCGAGGCGATGACCGACGAGGTGGAGGCCGCGGCCACCGCGCTGATCGAGCGGGTGTTCAGCTACGGCTCCTCGGTGGACGCCATCGAGCAGGGCTTTCAGAAGCAGGAGATCGAGGCGTCCGCGTACCGGATCTCGCAGCAGATCGACAGCGGCGAGCGCGTCGTGGTCGGGGTCAACCGCTTCGGCGCCGCCGAGGAGGAGAAGTACGAGCCGCTGCGCGTCAACCCGGAGATCGAGGCCGACCAGGCCGCCCGGCTGGCCGAGCTGCGGTCCGAACGCGACTCCGGCGCGGTCGAGGCGGCGCTGACCGACCTGCGGAAGGCCGCCGAGGGCACGGAGAACGTGCTGCTGCCGATGCGCGAGGCCTTGCGGCTGCGTGCCACCGTGGGAGAGGTGTGCACCACCCTGCGAGGCGTCTGGGGCGTGTACCACCCGGTGGAACACTTCTAGATCTTCATAACCTCCGGTAATCGCCATCCGTTGGAGACAGCGGCGCCGCCCACCAGCTCTATCAGGGCATCAGTAACACAGCGCAAGTCGATCAATACGGGAATGACGTTGCACAGCGTCACCTGAACAGGTCTAGGCTTTCGCGCGTTGCGGTAACCGGCTTCACATGACGAGAGCGATAGAGAATCCGACGTGACGAGTGCATTGACCGTGTCCGACAGCTCACCGCACGCTGCCTTCCCGGGGCCGCCGCCGGGAGCCGAACCGCTGCCCGGCCAGCTGGACCGCTGGCTCGCCTCCCGGGGCGCCGAGTTGGTAGCCATCCGGCGGCACATTCACGCGCACCCGGAGCCGTCGAACGCGGAGTTCGAGACGGCCGCCCTGATCGCCCGCGAGCTCGCCGTGGCCGGCCTCAGCCCGCGGCTGCTGCCCAAGGGCAACGGGCTGATCTGTGACATCGGCGAGGGCGACCGGGTGGTCGCGTTCCGCGCGGACCTGGACGCCCTGCCGCTGCAGGACACCAAGGCGGTGTCCTACCGCTCGACGGTCCCCAAGGTCGCCCACGCCTGCGGCCATGACGTGCACACGACCGTGCTGCTGGGCCTCGGCCTGGCCCTGGCCCAGCTGAACGAGCAGGGCGAACTCCCCGGCCGGGTCCGGCTGATCTTCCAGCCCGCCGAGGAGTGCGTGCCCTCCGGCGCCCCCGAGGTGATCGCCTCCGGCGCGCTCAAGGACGTCGTGGCGATCTACGCGCTGCACTGCTACCCCCAGCTGCCGGCCGGGCTGGTGGGGGTCCGCTCGGGCCCGTTCACGGCCGCCGCCGACACCGTCGAGGTGCGCCTGTCCGGCCCGGGCGGCCACACCGCCCGGCCGCACCTGACCGCCGACCTGGTGCACGCGCTGGGCCGGGTCATCGTCGACGTGCCGGCCCTGCTGGACCGCCGGGTCGACCCCCGCGCGGGAGTGTCGATGGTCTGGGGCGCGGTGAAGGCCGGCGAGGCGTTCAACGCGATCCCCGGCGAGGGCCAGGTCCTCGGCACCGTCCGCATCCTCAACCGCGACGCCTGGCGCGAAGCCCCCGAACTGATCACCAAACTGATCCGCGACGTGGTGGCACCGACCGGCGCCGAGGTCGAGGTCCGCTACATCCGCGGCGTACCCCCGGTGATCAACGACCGGATGGCCGCCGCGGTGATCGCGGGCGCGGCGGGCGCGGCGCTGGGCGCAGACCGGGTGGTCGAGGCCGAGATCAGCATGGGCGGCGAGGACTTCGCCTTCTACCTGGACCAGGTGCCGGGCGCGATGATCCGCCTCGGCACGGGGACGCCGGGCGCGGAGAGCAAGCCCGACCTGCACACCGCGAACTTCGACGTGGACGAGAAGTGCATCGGGTACGGGGTCAGGGTGATGGTCCACACGGCGTTGGCGGCTTTGTCCACGGGAGCTTTTTAAGATCCAATTCCGGTCGTGCCTGGTTGCATGGTGCTGACCGTCGCTCCCGCCGAACGCGAGCTGATTGCATGGTTGGTTTCGCTGCCGGCTGGGTGCATGGCTTCTGCTCTGTTGCCGGCTGGGTGCATGGTGGGCTTGGGGGCGGGGATGACCCACGCGGCTCGTCAGGCTTGATATCTGCGTGGGTCATCCCCGCCCCAAGCCCTGTTGTGGTCGTCCTCGCTGCCCTACCGCCGGCCTGTTGATTGCGGGCGGGGCGCTGACTTCGATCTTGGTAAACGGTGGCCCCGGAGAGTCTTCTGCACGGCTGGTTCGGTGGTTGATCGCCATAGCCAGGACGGGCGCAGGGAGCAGCCGGTCGTCTCGCAGGCGCATGGACCTGGACGGATCGGGTCCTTGCCGTGGATCGGTGGACCCGGCTCCGGTCCGCTGACCGCTGGCGACAACTCT
>NZ_JBITLX010000003.1:153372-278156 GCF_044465625.1 Actinoplanes sp. NPDC049599 | reverse complement strand
TCTCGCTGCTCTCGCTGCTCTCGCTGCTCTCGCTGCTCTCGCTGCTCTCGCTGCTCTCGCTGCTCTCGCTGCTCTCGCTGCTCTCGCTGCTCTCGCTGCTCTCGCCCGTGCCCGCCGTGCCCCGCGCTCGTTCCGTGCCCCGCGTTCGTTCCGTGCCTCGCGCTCGCCCCCGCCGCGCCGTTGGCGGTGGCTCCTGCCGTTCTCGCCGCCGGCGGTGCCCGGACAACGCCGAGACAACAGCTTCCGCCACCCCGCATCACCGGCGGCGCCCGAGCAACCGCCGATCTTGTAGCGCCGTGGTCAGCTCCTCACCCCACCGTCACAAGATCGCCGCCAACACCCACCACCGCGCCACATTTGCGGTATTTTGGGAGTAGTGGCGGCTCGGATGGTGAGACGCCTGGCCGTCTGCTGAGACGATCGGCCAGCATCCGAGACCGACACCCATCATGCGGACACCGCGCCCAGCAGCCGGGAACACGCCCCGTGCCGGGAACAACGTCCCGTGCCGGGAGCACGCCTCGTGCCGGGAGCACGCCTCGTGCCGGGAGCACGCCTCGTGCCGGGAGCACGCCTCGTGCCGGGAGCACGCTCCGCGGCCGACAGCACCCGCAGCCGGTAGCACCCGCAGCCCGGCCCGCACCGCAACGCACTCCGACCGGAACAACGCTTTCCTGCACGACCGGCCGCCGATCCACCGCCACCCGCCTGCCGCCACCCACTGCCGCGGCGCCGGACCTGCACCGCCCGGCTTCAGCGCGGCCGGGCGACAGCCACCCACCCAACGCGGCGCTGTCCAGCGATCCGTGTGCGGGTCCGGGTTGAGCCAGCCAGCCTTCCCTCGAAAGGGCGAGTTGACGCCGGCGCGCCACCGGTCACGCATAAGGCTGAGGATCGGTTTAGCTCTTCAAGATCCGGTGCGGTGCGGTGCGGTGCGGTGCGGGGCGGTGCGGTGCGGGGCGGGGCGGGCTGCCCGCAGGCGCCTGTCCGCGGCCCCGCGCCCTATGTCTCGCCGCCCCTGCCGCGCCCACTGAATCGCGCCCACTGAATCTTGTAGCGCGGGCGGCATCCCCGGCCAGTGCACCCGCCCGAGCCTCCTGCACGCCCAAGCCTCCTGCGTTGCCTCGCCCCGTGCCGTCTCGTGCCGTGCCGTGCCGTGCTGTCTCGTGCCGTGCCGTGCTGTCTCGTGCCGTGCCGTGCCGTCTCGTGCCGTGCCGTGCCGTGCCGTGCCGTGCCGTCCGTGCCGTGCCCGCGCCGCCTCGTCCTGCGCCGCCTCCCGCGGCCTCGCGGCGCGCCGGGTGGTTGCGGCGCCCCGGGTGGTTGTGGATCTTGTGGCGCTTTGGCTCGGTGGGGTGAGTTGGTTGGTGCTGTGGCTGGGCGAGGGGTTGGCGACTCGCTTTTATGGTTGCGGATTACTTTCCTCGCCCAGCCGGGTTTGTCACTCTGTTGACTTCTCCTCGTTCTTCGGTGGGTGGGTCTGGTCGGCCGGCGTGGGCTTCGCCCCGGCCGCGGGAGCAGGCTGAGCACTCTGCTGCGGGGCCGGAGGTTGCTGTGGCTGCGGGCGGGGTGGGACGTTCGCCGCCGGGTGGGTTGATGCCGGGTGGGTTGGTGCCGGGTGGGTTGGTGCCGGCGGGTAGTACGGGGGTGGGCCTGCCGTGGCGTAGGCCGGGGCGGGCGTGCGGGCCGGGCGGCGGGTGCGGTAGCGGCGGTAGAGCCAGGTGAGCGCCCAGGCCGGCAGGCCGATGGCGAGGAGCCAGGGCAGCAGCCAGCCGAGCACCGTCAGCAGCACGCCCAGCGAGGTCAGCAGGCCCTTCCAGCCGTTCTCCAGGCCGGCCAGGAAGCCCGGGGTGTCGTCGTCGTCCTGCTTCGCGACCGCCTCCGGGTCGAGCAGGACCACCGTGATCGTCGACAGCGCGGTCAGGTCGGCCAGCCGGCGCTTCTTCGCCTGCAACGAGGCCAGGTCCGCCTCGCGGGTTGCCACCTCGCGTTCCAGCATCACCAGGTCGCTCAGGGACTTCGCCTGGGCCAGCAGCTTGCGGCCGCTGTCCACCCGGGCCTGCTGGGTGGTGATCCGGGCGTCCAGGTCGATGGTCTCCTCGGTGACGTCCTCGGTGTTGATCCCGCGCTGCTCCTCCTTGCCCAGCCCGGCCAGTTGCTCCACCACCGGGGAGAACTGCTTGGCCGGTACGCGCAGCTCGAGCGTGGCGTCCTGTGAGCCGGAGCCGCTGTTGCGCTTGTCGCCGCCGACGAAGCCGCCCGCCGCGGTGGCGATGCCGGCCGCCCGGGCCGCCGCGATGTTGACGTCTTCGACCCGTACCGTGATCGCGCCGGTGTAGATGATCGCGCGCTGGTCCACGCTCAGGTTCGGCGCCTCGGCCTTGGCGGCGGACTTGTCCTCGTCCGCCCCGCCGCGGGCGGGTGCCTCGGCCGGCGCGGGTGCGCCGCCTTCCGCGTTGCTCTGTGTCGACGTCCCGCTGTCGGAGCTGCTCCCGCCGCAACCGGCGAGCGCGATGGTCAAGCCCAGTCCGGCGGCGGTGAGCGCCGCGGTGATCCTTCGTCGAGCACGCATGGATACTCCGTTCCCCGTAGAGGTGTGCCCCCTGGGACGCGCGACGCGCCGGGGCCGGTTCCGGCAGACTGCGAGATGAGCGGTCACGATTCGGCACCGGAGGAGTCCCGTGCGCATCACGAAGTACACCCATTCCTGTCTACGCATCGAGCACGACGGCGCCGTGCTCGTCGTCGACCCGGGCGCGTTCAGCGAGCGGTCGGCCCTGACCGGGGCGGACGCCGTCCTGATCACCCACGAGCACTTCGACCATCTTGACGTCGACCGGCTCGCCGACACCCTGGGCCGGCGGCCGGACCTGCGGGTCTACGCCCACCCCGACGTGCTGCCGAAGCTGACCGCGTTCGCCGACGTGGTGACCGTGGTGGAGGCCGGCGAGGAGTTCACCGCGGCGGGCCTGAGCGTCCGGGCGTACGGGGGGCAGCACGCCGTCATCCATCCGGAGATCCCGCGGATCGCCAACCTGGGCTATCTGATCTCCGACGGCGCCGGGTCGGTCTACACGCCCGGCGATTCGTTCACGGTGCCCGACCAGCCCGTCGACACGCTGTTCGTGCCGCTCAACGCGCCCTGGCTCAAGCTCAGCGAGGCGATCGACTTCGTCCGCGCGGTCCGGCCCGGCCGGGCGTTCGCGCTGCACGACTTCCTGCTCACCGAGACCGGCGCGCAGGTCTCCGACGGCCACCTGGAACGGCTCGGCGGCACCCGGTACGCCCGCGTCGCGCCCGGCACGACGCTGGACTGACGTGCCCACCACCAGCACCGAGGACCTGATCCGGGCGCTCTACGAGGCGCCGCCGGACGGCTTCGTCGCGGGCCGGGCCGCCGCGATCGCCGAGGCGAAGCGGGCCGGCGACAAGGAGACCGCGAAGCGGCTGGCCGCCCTGCGCAAGCCGACCGTGGCGGCCTGGCTGGTCAACCTGCTCGCGTTGCGCCGCCCGGAGCTGATCGACGAGTTGGTGGAGCTCTCCACCGCGCTGCGCTCGGCCCAGCGCGGCCTGCAGGGCGAGCAGCTGCGGGAGCTGTCCACGCAACGCCGGCAGGTGGTGTCGGCCCTGGTCAATGCCGCCCAGCAGCTGGCGATCGAGGACGATCCGGGGTTGCGCTCGGCGAAGCTGCCGATGGCCGAGGTGGAGGCGACGCTGACCGCCGCGCTGGCCGAGCCGGACGTCGCCGAGCAGGTGCGCAGCGGCCGGCTGGTCAAGGCCGCCACGTACGCGGGCTTCGGTGAGGTGCCCCGCCCGCGGTTGCGCCTGGTCACAGCCGAGGACACCGAGGACGACGACGCGGCCGAAGAGGACGACGAGGAACCGGATGAGTCCCCGGCGGCCCGGGTCACCGTGCTGGACGAGCGCAAACGCCGCGCGGCCGAGAAGGCCCGGCAGGAACGCGCCGAGCGGCGCCGCGAACTCAAGCGCCGGCTGACCGCCGCCCGCGCCGCCGAGGCGAAGACCAGGACCCGGCTGGAACGCGCCGAGGCGGCCGAGAGCGACGCGGCCCAGGCCGTCGAGGAGATCGAGGAACAGCTCGCTGAGCTGGAGCGGCAGCGGATCGTGGCGCAGGCCGAGGTGTCCCGGCGCAAGCTGGCGCGACGCTCGGCGGAACGGGACGCGTCAGCCGCGCGGCGCGAGGTCGGCGACGTCGAGGCCGCCCTGGAGGACCTCGACGCCGATGAACCGGATCATTAGCCCATTTTCCAGAACCGGGCAGGGGGAGCAGAATCGGGCAGGTGACCCCCGAACAGGCAGCCGCCAACGCCAAGCCGGGACTTGCCACCATCGTCGGGGCGTTCGCCGAATCCCCGCAGACGCTCCGCCGCGCGCGGTTGATGGGCCTGTCCGGATGGGCCTACCACGTCTCGGCCCGGGCCGGCGCGCTCGGTGACGTACGCCCGGAGACGGTCGCCGCGGCGATCGGCTTCATCGCCCCGGAAGCGGTGACCGACGGCTGGGAGGCCGCGGCCAAGACCACGCCGCCGGTCGAGGTGGCCACCTGGCACCTGCACGAGCTGTGCCGCTGGGGGGTCGACGAGCTCGGCGGTTTCCCGCGGCTGGCCCGGCTGCTGGAGCTGTCCAAGCGGGTGGTGTCCGCAGTGGACGCCGCCGGCCTGCCGTTGTTCGCGGCCTGGCGGGCGATGCCGGTGCCGGACGCGTCCGCGGGTGCCCAGGCCGCGGTGATGCTGCACCTGCTGCACGAGCACCGGCTGGGCGTGCACGTGGTGGCCGTACGGGCCAGCGGGCTCACCCCGTTGCAGGCGATCATCGCGGGGCCGGACGGCGAGACGGACGCGGTGGCGTTCGGCTGGCAGCCGCCGTATCCGTCGCCGGGGCCGATCGTGCGGCGGCTCATGTGGGCGGAGTCGGTGGCGGACTCGCTGGCCGGGCAGGCGTACGCGCAGCTGGACCGGGCCGAGCGGATCGAGCTGGCCGGGCTGCTGGAGTCGCTGTCGCACCGGCTCAGCCGATAAACGCCTGCGTCCGGTTGCCGGGTTGTGCTCAGATGCTCGGGTGACGGAACTGCCCGAGGGCTGGCGTACCCGCCGGCCGACCCTGGACGACGTGCCCGAGATCCTCCGGCTGGCCCATGCCAGCGACATCGCGGCGGTCGGCGAGCCCGACTTCACGGTTGATGACGTGCGGGAGGCGCTGACCGCCCGGCACACCGATCCCGGGCGGGACTGCTGGGTGGCGGTGGACGCGGCCGGTGCGATCGTCGGCTGGGCGTATCCGCACAACCCGGCGGGCACTGACCGCGACTTCATCGAGGTGTACGTGTGGCCGGAGCGCGGCGTGCCGGCCCTGCGCCCGCTGCTGGCCCTGATGCTGGCGCGGGTGACCGAGCGGGGGCGGGAGTTCGGCTTCGACCCGTACACGGTGCGGGCCGGGGCGATCCCCACCGAGCTGCCGTGGATCACGACGCTGACCGACGCCGGGTTCACCTTCCTCAAGCAGCACGCGCGGATGACGATCGCGCTGAAGGACGGCGCCGGCACCGTGCCCGAACCGCCGCCGGGCGTGGCCGTCCGGCCGGTACGCGGTGGCGACGAGGCCGAGCTGCGCCGCTTCCACGCCACCATCGAGGAGGCGTTCCGGGACAGCGACCATCCGGCCACCGACTATCCGACGTGGCGGGAACGGCTGGGCGCGGAGTCGAGCATCGCGTGGGACGAGTGGTTCGTCGGCGAGGTCGACGGCGAGTGGGCCGGGGTGCTGCAGAGCTCCGACAGCAGCGCCGAGGACAACGGCGGCTGGGTGCGGGCGCTCGCGGTGCTGCGGCCGTACCGTCGGCGGGGTGTGGGTGCGGCCCTGCTGCACCGGGCGTTCGCGGCCTATGCGGCCAAGGGCCGCACCACCGCCGGCCTCGGGGTTGACCTGGCGAATCCCACCCGGGCCGCGCGGCTCTACCGCGCGGTCGGGATGCACCCGCTCTACCAGGCCGACATCTACCAGCGCACGGTCTAGAGGGTCCTACGGCGAGGAGGTCCGGGTGGGCCGCTGGCGCAGGTCGGCGACGTAGTCGTCCGGCGCGCCGGCCTTCTCGGCCGCGTTGGCGATCTCGGAGAGATACCAGGCGGTCGGCATGCCGCCCTCGTAGCCGTCGAAGACGTAGACCCAGGCGCTGAACTCACCCTCGAGCGTGGAGACCCGCACGGTGAGCTTCTGGTACGCGCCCGCGGTCACGCCCTCGACCTCGTCGAGCTGGGCGGCGTCCCAGGGGTGCACGTCGTAGAGCGAGACGAAGACCCGGTCGCCCGGCGACTCCACGATCGTGGTGACCGCGCCCTCCCAGCCCATGTCGCCTTCGCCGGCGAAGGTCAGGCGCCAGCCTTCCACCCACCCGACGCCGATCATGGGCGAGTGCGGGCAGTAAGCCCGCATCCGGGCTGGATCGAGGTTGGAACCGTACGCGGCGTAGTGACCCACGGCGATGACGATAGCCCGGACTGCCGGTGGTGGAGAATACGAGGTGTGCGTGTCGGCACATCAGCGACACGAAACGGTCAAAAGAGTGCAATGGAGGTCGGAGTATCGTGAGCCGGATCGTGATCATCGGCGGTGGGCCGGGCGGGTACGAGGCGGCGCTGGTTGCCGCACAACTCGACGCTGACGTCACCCTCGTCGAGGCCGACGGGGCCGGCGGCGCGTGTGTGCTCTCCGACTGCGTCCCCTCGAAGACCTTCATCGCCAGCTCAGAGGTGGTCACCGGGTATCGGCACAACGAGCGCTTCGGGATCCGCTCGGCCGGCCTGGAGGGCGTGACGGTCGACGCCAAGGCGGTCAACGACCGGGTGAAGCGGCTCGCGCTGGCCCAGTCCGGCGACATCCAGGCCAAGCTGATCAAGGCCGGGGTGGACGTCGTCACCGGCCGGGCCCGGATGGGCGAGGACACGCTGGGTCACACCCACCAGGTGTTGATCACCCCGGTCGGCGCCGGTGAGTACGCGCTCGACGCCGCCACCGTGCTGATCGCCACCGGCGCCACCCCGCGGGTGCTGGCCACCGCCGTGCCGGACGGCGAGCGGATCCTCGACTGGCGCCAGGTCTACGACCTCGACGAGCTGCCCAGCCACCTGGTGGTGATCGGCTCGGGGGTCACCGGCGCCGAGTTCGCCAGCGCCTACCTGGCCATGGGTGTGCAGGTCACGCTCGTGTCCAGCCGCGAGCGGGTGATGCCGCACGAGGACGCCGACGCCGCGATGGCCATCGAGCGGGTGTTCCGCGAGCGCGGCATGACGATCCTCAACCAGTCCCGCGCCGACTCGGTGGTCAACACCGGTGACGGGGTGCTGGTCACGCTCTCGGACGGCCGTACCGTGGCGGGCTCGCACGCGCTGATGGCCGTCGGCGCCGTGCCGAACACCGCCGACCTGGGCCTGCGCGAGTACGGCGTGGACGTCGCCGACGGCGGCTACGTCACCGTGGACCGGGTGTCGCGCACCAACGTCCCGGGCATCTACGCGGCCGGCGACTGCACCGGCGTGCTGCCGCTGGCCAGCGTCGCCGCCATGCAGGGCCGGATCGCGGTCTGGCACGCGATGGGCGAGGCCGTCGCGCCGCTGCGCCTGCGGACCGTCTCGGCCAACGTCTTCACCGACCCGGAGCTGGCCACCGTCGGCGTCTCGCAGAACGACGTGGACGCCGGCAAGGTGCCCGCGCGGCAGGTCATGCTGCCGCTGACCGGCAACGCCCGGGCGAAGATGGCCGGGCTCAAGGACGGCTTCGTCAAGCTCTTCTGCCGCCCGGCCACCGGCCAGATCGTCGGCGGCGTAGTGGTGGCGCCGAAGGCCAGCGAGCTGATCCTGCCGATCACGATGGCGATCGAGAACAACCTGACGGTGGACCAGCTGGCCCACACGATCACGATCTACCCGTCGCTGTCCGGCTCGATCGCGGAGGCGGCCCGGCAGCTGATGCTGCACGACCGTCAGTAGTTGTGCCGGAGGAGCTCCAGGGCCCAGTCGAGCTGCGCCAGGAGCTCCAGATCGTCCGTGGTGTTCCCGGCCGCCGTGAGCAGCGCGGCCGGGACGCCACCCCGGAGCCACGCGTCGAGCTCCGGTGGCGGGTGGTCGATCGCGGCGTCGGCGACGAAGCTCGCGAGATGCGCGGGCTTGGCTACCGAGAAGGCCGCCAGCAGGGGTTCGCCGGGCCGCCCGAGCGCGGTGAGCAGCTCGTAGACCGTCAGCGCGTCCAGCGGGGCCGGGTAGCGCGCGAGCGTGTCCGCCCACCAGGCGGTCAGCAGCCGGTCGACGGCCTCCCGCTCGTCGGGCGTGCCGGCGGCCAGACAGCGGGACAGCTTGCCCGGCAGGTAGACCGGCAAGGAGACATGGTTGAGGTCGCCGGCGACGATCAGCTCCAGCAACCGGGGCACGAAGTGCCGGAAGTAGGCCTCGTCACCCCAGGTGGAGAGGCCCTTGGTGAGCAGCCGGCCGATGGTCCCGGCCGGAACCTCCCGCAGCGGGTACGAGTGCAGCGCCGCGACCTGCTCCGGCGACACGCAGTGGTCGCAGTACTCCACGTCCGGGTTGAGTGGCACCGGCGCGTAGGCCCGGTACACCTGCTCGATCGCGTCGCGCATCGGGCCAGGTTATGCGGGCGGGCCTGACGGGCGCAGGGCCGGTTGCCCCTCGGGCTCAGGCTGTGGCTCGGCGGCAGGCTCAGGCTCCTCGGCGTCGTCGGCGTCCTTGCGGCCGCCGAACAGCGCCAGGATCCAGCCCGCGGTGCCGAAGATGACCGCGGCGCAGGCGGCGATGGCGAACAGCCGCCAGGCCGACTGGGTGACCGCGGTGCCGCCGACGTGGCCGACCAGGCCGCCGTACGACGCCCAGCCCAGCGCCGCCGCGCCGTCGTAGATCACGAAGAGCTTGATCGGGTAGCCGCTGCGGCCGGCGTGGTAGCCGGCGGCCATCCGCCCGCCCGGGACGAAGCGGCAGAGCAGCAGCACCAGCGGGCCCGGCTTGCGCAGGCCGCGGGTGAACCGCTCGGCGGCGCGCCGGGTCTTCGACTTGTCCATGTGCTCGTGCCGGGGCGCGAAGCGTTGTCGCAGGGCGCTCAGGCGTCCGCTGAGCCAGTGGCCGCCGACGTTGCCGGCGGTGCGGCCGAGCACAAACGCGATGGAGTCGCCGGTGAACATGCCCAGCGCGCCGACCGCGATGACCAGCGGCAGGCTGAGGTTGCCGTAGACGGTCAGCGCGCCGCAGGTGATCATGATGGCCTGGATCGGCACGACGGGCACCATCGCGTCGACGGTGAGGAACCCGAAGAGCGCAAGGTAAGCCCATGCCGGTGTTGCCATCATGGTCAACAAATCGGTCATCGGTCAGCCACCTCGCGGCTCCAGGGCACACGGCATTGTCCGTGGGCGCCCCTGAGAATGAGCTGAGTAAAGGATGCGCCCCGATCAGGCCCGGCTAAGGGTGATGCCCGACACGGTACGGGGTGTGCGTCGCGGCCGTGGTCCCGGACGCGAGGCATTTCTGCCAATCTCTGGCGTTCTCGCCCCGGATAGGCGCTTCTGGTGCGGCCCGCGCACGCGTAGCCTGGGGGCAGTCCCGATACGCCGGGTCCCCCGTTCTCGGTGTCTCGGGCGAGCGGCGCCGTCCCGGCTTCAGCCGGGTGCGATGCGCCCGGGCCGTCGGTAGGTCCCGTACCGGCGGCCCACCTATGTCCGCCCTGGTGATGATCGATCATGATGCGGCTGAGCTGGGTAAACGTTGGTAGCGGTGGTCGTTGTTGGTCAACGTTTTGGAACCTCTGACGGCCTGGGGACGGCCTGAGAAATTCGCAGAGCCTCAACCACGACTCCGGCTACCAAACATCCGGGCCTAACAGGCCACGCCGCCATCCGGGAGCCGGCGCGGCGGTTCTGGCCTACGCTTGAGCTTCGTCGTTGAGCGCCACTGACGCCCGGGCCCGGCCCTTGCGACCTGGAGTCGCCCTGGCCGCAGCAGCTACAATCATCATAAAGGGGTGCCTTGTACCCGATTCCCGAACCCTTTGGGGCGACTGGTGTCTACCGGTCACGGGATACTGAGCAAGGTTCCAACGTATCTACTACCATGTTGTATTTTTGTCGCATTTCTGGTGGTTTCCGCACTCGTGGGAGGAGTCGAGCCGATGATCGGTAATTTGCTGGTCAACTTGGCAACAACTCTCGTGACCGGGAGTCGGGTAGAGGGCATCCCTTTGTTCAGTTATAAGTACGCTCGGCGTTGAGCTGACGACTCCGACAGCGGTCGCCGCGATACTCGCTCATGAGTAGCCGTCAGCCAGGCCGGTAAGGCTCGACCACGATCCGTAGAAAGTGAGATTGGCCCTCCAGGTCGGTGTACTTCACCCATTGCCCGGAGCCCCGCGGACTGGAGCCCAGCTCGCCGTGCCGCTCGTAGGCTGGGGCTTCGTCCAGGCTCGCTACGAGCCGGGCCAACAGGTCATCCGTCTCCGCCATCTAGTCAGTGTTGCCTGCTGCTGGTGCGACTCGGTCCTCAACGGCCGGTAGCGGCTGGTCGGCAGGCACGCCGGTCTAGGAGTGTCGATCAACGCCAATGCCAAGCCATTGAGCTGAGCAGGAAGTCGTGGAGCCACCACGGCCAGACGTACTTGCGAGTGATCTGGCGATCCGTGCCCCCGCAGAAGCGCGACATGCGTTAGCCATCGGCAGGAGCGAGCCTCACGGCTAGCTCTGTGTTGCACCTCGGACATATCGCAGTAAGATTATCCGGCTTTCCTGTAACCGGGGCAAGTACATGGAACCTGCGCACTTCATGCATTGCACCTGCACTGCATATTGAGCAGGCGACAAAATATTTCATTGTCGTTCGGCGGCTACGAAATGGGAATGCCAAACCGCCACTGAGTAGCAGCATGGAAACACCCAGAGCGACAACGGACCCCGAACCCATCCCCACGCCGAAGACGGTAACAAAAGTCGCGGTGACCATCAGGACGCCGCTTACAAGGTGCCGCATTCCCAGGTCGGACGCGCTAACTCTGAGAGCAGCTCGCTGCAAACGGCTCGCATGCCGCCGAAAACGTCGGTGCTGCGCACGTCCAGCCGCTCCGCCCGCAAGTCTCAAAGCAAGGAATAGTTTACTTAGTTTTCCGGGGCAATCCTCGATGAGTGCCAGCCACTCGGACTCATACTCGTCTGCGATATGACCCGCACCTCCTGCCCACATGTAAGCCGCGCGTGGAATGATCTTCTTGGCAAGTGTTGGAGACAGGTCGCAGAATTCATTGACAGCGGCGCCGGTGACTACCGACACGATGAGCCCAAGCCAGAAAGCGGTCACAGGGCACCGCCCCCGAGGACGGGCCGAAGGCTTACATGAGTCCGTTCTGGGCGACGTTCGGCGATCAGTGCTCGTGCGGAGGAAGCGCCTTCACCGGTGAGCCTGTAATAGCGACGGCGCGGCTTATTGGCCTCCGATGGCTGATCTTCCCACCGAGCCGTGATCCAACCTAGTGCCACCAGTCGCTCAAGGATCTTGTAGACGGTGGGGCCACCGCGTTGACTTAGTTTGATGATGGCCCACCCGTGCAGCTCCTCGGTACCGGCATTAAGGAAAGTTTCTAGGACATCGAGAAGAGGTGCGGTGATGCGGGTTGGTTCATTAGTCACAAGCCACACCGTAGCATCTTCTCCGACCTAGGTGAAATAAGCGCCGGAGGTCCATACGCGGAAGAGCTCGCCATCCCGTCGGCCTTCGTTCACACACCGTGGTGCAGACAGGGCCTGCCTGGGCAAGGTGGAGCACCCTACGTCTGACCGACCTTGACCAGGCAGGCCCTGTCTGCTCGGCTTCGCCTGGACGAAGGGTGACGGGATGGCACACCCATCCCAGAGGTCAGAGTCCCCGCCGGAGGCGTCATGTCACCGCGGACTGGTAAGCCCCGGATCTGCCGGCTACTTCGGCGGCCCGGGCTTCTTTGTGTGTCGCGCCTGCCGCCGGGCTGGAACCGCCGGGGTGCGCCCAGCGAAGCGGCCGGGCGCGGGGTCCCCGAGCGGCGGGCCTCCGGCCCGGCCCTGCTGGGCGGCGCGAGCGGCCTGCGAAGCAGGCCGCCTTGAACCCGTATAGAAACTTCTCACAGACTATGCTGCCGGGCCTTCCCGCTGTGACCCCGGTGATTCGGAGCGTCCCAACGGTGTTGTCTAGCTACTGCCGCTGCCATAATGGTCTTCGTGATGACGAAGCCTGACCCTGATGCGGAGTGGTGGACGACCTCCGACGTTGCCGAATACCTTGGCGTTGTTATCGGGACGGTCAGTTCCTATCGGAACCGTGGGCAGATGCCCGAGCCTACTAAGACGATTGGTCGCACGCATCTGTGGTCGCCATCAACCATCATCGCCTGGAATGAGGGTCGGTCGCCGCGCCAACAGGCAGCCGCGCTTGCTAGCTACGAATTCGTGCAAGTTTCTACAGCAGTCGAGACAAGAGACCAGGCCCAAAAACTCGTACGCGCAATCGTAGAGAACAAGCTTGCCGCAGGGGCACAGATCGTCGGACCGGTGTTGTCTGCGTTCTGGCACCTTGGAGAGTTCGGTACGGGTGAAGAGTGGCGGATTCTCCTCAAGACGCGTGCCAGTACCTACGCGGATCTTGAGGCGTACCTGCTGGCGCACCATCCATGGGATAGCCCGGAAGTTGTAGCAATTCCGATTGTGGCTGGATCTGCTGACTGCCTGGAGTGGCTGCGCAAGAGTGTAAAAGAGGATTGACGGTCTAGATCCCGCTAGCTTGCTCTAGAACGGCACGCACCTCGGGAACATTGCGGTTCAATTGCAGTGTTTCGAGCACGGGCTTAAGGCGTTGCCGTGGCCTGACGGAGGAAACACCCGCTGACAGGGTTAAAACGTTCGCCGCTACACCAGCGGCTGCTTCGACTTCGCCCGCCATGAGGTAGGAGTCTGCCAGCCAGCATGAGTAGAGGGCCTTGTCTCGCGCGTGGGTGTCGTTGAAGCCTCGCAGGACTTTTTCGAGGACTGGAACTGCGCGGAGTGGGCGCCGCAATTCCGTCCAGCATCGGCCAGTCATGATCTCAAGCTCTTGCTCATCGACCCAACTCGACCAGTCGGGTTGAGGGCTTTGTTCTTCTTCGCGTAGCGCTTCTTTTGCTGCGGTTAGCGCTGCATCGGCGGCTGAGGCGTTGCCGGCTACGGCGTGTGCCCAAGCTCGTCGCTCATGCAGGAGCGCTCGGGCACTGCGGGGAGCGCTTGGGCGGATAGCGGAACAGGACTGTTCGGCAATGGTCACAGCGCTTGCGGGGTTGGTAAGAATTTCTACGTAGGCGAGGAAGGCCAATGAGTTGCCTACCAGCGAATCACTGTTGGCGGTGGTAGCAAGGTTGTGGCTCTCCTTGTAGAGCTGCACTGCTCTGGCATGATCGCCCATGTCGAACGCGGCCCAGCCCGCCTGCTGTGCCTGTTCAGCGAGGACAGCGAGCAACTCCTTTCCCACGGTCTCTGTCGTGCTTGCGCTCTTGACGAGCGCCTTGGTGGTCTCGTACTCAGCCTGATACAAGCGGAACGTGTCGCCGCCTCCGAGGACGTCGTCGAGTCTGCGGAGGCGTGCCGTTCTCTGCCGCAGAATTGAGGGTAGGTCCGCTCCGACTCTGCCTTTAGCGACCTGTTCGATCGTGCCGCCGAGTCCGAGCGCCGCGGTAGCCCCTGCCAGCGACGCCCGCAAGAAGTCCCTTCGTTGCACCGGTTCACCTCCTCGGCTGTCGTCGTTGATCTTCCATGCGTCGGTTTCGACGTGTTCCCATGGGCGGGCCGCTAGTCCGAGCATATGTCCTGGGATTCTCATCCCATCGGCAATGACTACGATTTTCTCGTAGGTTGTGATGTTTCCCAAGCCCCTTGCGAGTGTTCCGACTCTCTCGGGCTTGATTCCGCAGGATTCGGCAATCCGAGAATAGCTGATTCCAGCCCATTTTCGGGCGAGTGCGAATAGCTGGCCGAAGTCGTGCCGTCCAATGGCCTCGCGTACGTCGGCCCGCTCCAGTATCGCTGGAGGGATTGCTGCTGGCGGTTGGGGTAATTGCACTGGTCGGCTCCCCGTCCTTTCCGGCACATCAACGCGGATCGCTTCATCCTACCCATGATGGGTACCCCCGCGAGGGGCATGAAGGCGGGCCGCATGACGCGGCATCCTAGCTTCAGTCAGCCAATCGAGGGTTGACGCTGACTGACTCAGTCAGCATACTGAGTCGCAGGCAGTTGTCCATGGTGGGCGAGCCTTACACCTCCTAGGGAGCCAGTTATGCCGATCAACCAGCCCCGTCTGATGCTGGACATCACCAACACGATCTTCGAGCTGTCGGACGACGTGACGCCGAAGCGCGACGACAAGACCGGTGCGCAGAAGATGGACCGGGAGACCGGTCTGCCGCTGTGGACCGCTCCGATCTACGGTCGCGGTCGTTCCGCTGGCAAGAAGTGGAACGCGGTCTTCAACATCACCGTCGTGTCCGCCGACAAGCCGGCCGCCGAGGAAGGCGACCAGGTCGTGCCGCTCGACTTGGAGGCCCTGCCCTGGGTGTCCGAGCAGAACGGCCGTTCGCGTAACGGTGTGGCGTTCAAGGCCATGGGCCTGGACGTGGTGTCCGCCCCGATGACGACCGTCCCGGTCGCCGCCTGATCCCGATTCGAGCCTGGCTCCTGAGCCACTGACCCGCAGGAAGCGGGGCCGCCAAGAGATTGGCGTCCAAGAGCGGCCCCGCACCTGTTCATCGAACAATCCCTGAGCCCCCTTGAAGGGGAGGAATCGTCGTGCCCAAGTCTACTCGCCGGGCCATGTTCGGCTCGACCAACAAGGGCCAGACCGTCACGGTCATCGAGGCCCCTACCCGCTACAGCCAGCGCCGTAAGGCCATCATCGCGTTCTGGGTCACCCTGTTCACCGTCGGTCTGCTGACCGGCACGGTCGCCGCGCACTACATGCACCCGATCCTCGGTGGCCTGCTCGGCATTGTCGCCGGTGTCGTGCTCGGTGCGGTCCTGTTCGCGCTGATCGTGGCGTGGCCGGTGTTGCGGATCATCTGGCACTGGCTGCCCGAGATCGGGCTGAGCCTGGCCGTCGTGTACGGCTGGACGTGGCTGATGTCAGCCACCCCGCTGTGGCTCGCCCTGGTCCTCGTCGCCGTCGGCGTCGGCGTCCCGGCGGCGTTCGCCAAGTCTCGGTACTGGGTGCTGGCGCCGCTGTGGTGCCTGATCGTGCGGCATCGGCTGCGGATGTGCTTCGCCGCGTTCATCGCCACCAACCGCACCGGCACGCTGCCGCTGATCCTGCTCGCCCGGCCCACCCCGGCCGGTGAACGCGTGTGGGTGTGGCTGCGTCCCGGCCTGTCGATCCGTGATCTGGAGCAGGACGGCCAGGTGCAGAAGCTGGCCGTCGCGTGCTGGGCCAACGAGGCCCGCGTCACCCGGGCGTCGCGTAAGTACGCCGCGCTGCTGCGGGTGGACATCACCCGCCGTGAACCCTTGGCCGCGACGATCGTCTCGCCGCTGCCCGACTACGTCCCCGACGACATGCCGGCCACCGCGCCGGTCTCTCCCGCGCTGCCGCCGACCGGCGTGAACCTGGTCGACGTTCCGGCTCAGAGCCTCAAGCGCTCACCTGATGACAACAGCGCCGAGTCCCGGCCGCGACGCGCGCGTAAACCGGAACCGCCCGCAGACGAGTACGACGCGAGCGACTACGCCTGACCGCCCTTGACACGTAGGTGTCAAACCCCTTACCCGTGCGCTCCGGCGTGGCCTCGACAACCCGTCACCAGTGCCACGCCGGACACACCCGTCTATCCGATCGGAGCCCGACCAATGACCAACCCACTGGCCGCCCGGCCGAGTGTCCCGGTCGGCACGCTGATGTCCATCTTCGACCCGGTGTTCCTCGGCATCGACGAGTTTGGCCACCCGGTCTACCTGCCGATGATCTACAAGAACATCCTCATCGGTGGCGAGCCCGGCGCCGGTAAGTCGGCCCTGCTGAACACCATCGTCGGCACCGCCGCCCTGTGCCACGACGTGAACCTGTGCCTGCTCGACGGCAAACAGGTCGAACTCGGCCTGTACATGGACTGCGCCGACGTGTTCGTCGGCCCGGACCTGGAACTGGCCATCGCCACCCTGGAACGGGTTCAGGCGGTGATGGACAACCGATCGACGTTCCTGCTGGGCAACAAGCGCCGCAAGGTCCTGCGTGGCGACACCTTCTTCACGCAGATCCTCGTCGCCATCGACGAGATCGCCTACTTCTCGGCCACTGCGGGCGACAAGCCCCGCCGGGAACGGTTCTCCGAACTGCTCCGCGACATCGTCTCCCGGGGCCGCGCTTTCGGTGTCATCGTCGCCGCCGCCACCCAGCGCCCGTCGTCGGACATCATCCCGCCGTCGCTGCGGGACCTGTTCGCCTGGCGGTTCGCCGGCCGCTGCACCAACGACGTGTCCTCCGACATCGTCCTTGGTCACGGCTGGGCCGCCCGAGGGTTCTCCTCCAACACCGTCGACCCCAACAACCAGGGCTGCGGGCTACTCATCGCTGAAGGCGGCATCCCCGCCTTGGTCAAGGCCGCCTACATGACCGACACCGACATCATCCGCGTCGCTGACTACGCCGCCCGAGTGCGGCGCACCGCCCGCGACAACCAGCTCACCACCGAACTGAGGGCCGTCGCATGACCAGCATCGCCGCGCTGATCCCGCGCATCCGTATCGACCGGACGGCTCGCGTCGTCGCTATCCGCTGCGCGTCCTGCCGGACCTGGCGCAAGCCCTGGCACTTCGCCCGCAACACGAACACCTGCCGCCGCTGCCCGACCGGCCGCCTCGGCAGATACCTCGCCACCCGCGCGGCCACCGGCCGCTGAACCGGCACCACCAGCACGACCCCATAGGAACAGCCGACGAACCGGCCCCAAAGCCCTGAGAAAGCCGGACCGGCCCGTCGGCCACCACCACCGCCCACGAAAGGACGTGGCGTCATGCACCGTACCCAAAACCTGACCGCTCCCGCCGCCGACACCGACGGACTCGCTGCCGTCACCCCGGCTGACATCCTGCGCGGAGCAGCCCGATACCTCGAAGAGCATGGCTGGCACCGGGGCGCCTACTACGGCGGCACCGACACCAACCCGTTTCCTCCCGCCGATGTCATCGGCGCTATCGCCATGGCCGCCTACGGCGACCGTCAGGGCCTCTACCACCCACTCGCCTGTGCTGAGGCGACCCGTGACTTCCGCCGCGCCGCCAACGTGTTCTGCGACTACCTCGCCCGCACCGAACCGATGTGCCGGCTGTCCGGTGACCAAGACATCGACCTGGACCTGGAGCTGTCGCCGTTCGTCTGGAACGACGACCCGCACCGCCACGGCCTGCACGTCGTCCTGGCACTCAACGCCGCCGCCAAGGACTACGACCGCATCCACGGCGGCACCCGATGACCATCGAAATCGCTGATGTGACACGTACGTGTCAACCGACCTTCACCACCGCCGGTCTGCTCACCGCGTTGGAGACCGCCTGGGCCGCGATCCGTGCCCGTCACCCTGAGGTTCCCGACGCTGTTCTGATCGTCGGTTCCGGCTCGCCTGCCACAGGCAGCCAGTCGATGAAGTGGGGCCACTTCGCCTCACTGCGCTGGCAGTCCGGCGACACCCAACTCCCCGAAGTCCTGGTCTCCGGTGAGGGCCTGTCCCGCACCCCGGCAGAGGTCTTCACGACCCTGCTGCACGAGGCCACCCACGGCCTTGCCGACACGCGCGGCATCCAGGACACCTCCCGCCAAGGCCGGTGGCACAACAAGAAGTTCGCCACCCTCGCCGCCGAGCTCGGCCTGTCGGCTCGTAAGGACGACAAGCTCGGCTACTCACCCTGCACCCTCACCGACACGGCGTCGGCCGACTACGCCACCACCATCGGCGCTCTCGGTGCCGCTCTGCGCGCCTACCGGCACCCCGAACCGACCGGGGACGGCAAACAGCGCACGAACAACAACAACGGCGTGTCCGCCGAGTGCGAGTGCCCCCGCAAGATCCGGCTCTCCGCAACGGTTTTCGAACTCGGCCCGATCGTCTGCGGCGTCTGCGAATCCGCGTTCCTGCCCGAGGGCATCGACCGCGACACCTACGAATTCCCCTCGTTCGGCCAGCCGTGCAACCACGGCGACGACCAGGCCGACACCGCGCCGGCCGATGAATCGGAGGACCCGATGGTGTTCTACGACCCCACCGGCGAACGGTTCGGCATCCCGACCTATCCGTTCAAGTTCGCCCCCGACGGCTACGCCACCCTGCGCCAACTCCACGCCCGGAACCTGCGTCCCGGCGGGCAGTCCGTTGCCGCGCAACTGATGTGGCGTCGCGGCAAGCGCGTCGCCTACCTCTACCGCATCGACCTCGCGCTCCCCAAGCGGACCGCGACCGCCGCCCAACTGGCGGCCCTGGACAAGGCCAACCGCGCCAAGCGCGTCTGCCCAGCCTGCGACCAGCTCAAGCCCTACCAAATCCCGCGCCGGACCGGCGCCTGCCTCGACTGCACCCCCGGAGGTGTCTCATGAGCCAGCTCGTCAACCTGACCCCGCACCCGATGCACCTCTACCCCGTCGGCACCCCGGACCGGGTGGACCCCGCCACGGTCACCGCCATCGCGGTCATCCCGCCGTCCCCTGAACACCGCACCGTCCGGTTCGGACAACGCGACCTCGGCCCCGACCCTGCCGACATCGGCTACCCGGTACACCGGGTGGCCCTGGGTGTCTCCGACACCGACAACACCGTTCTACCCGAGCCGTGCACCGACACCTGGTACATCGTCTCCACCCTCGTCGCGCTGGCCCACCCCGACCGGGCCGACCTGCTCATGCCCTACGGCACCATCCGCGACCTCGACGGCAGCACCATCGGCGCTACCGGCTTCGCCCGCGCCGCACGCCCGGACGGAGACCACCGATGAGTCTCCTCAATCAGCAACGCGTCCGCGTCGCCGCGACCTACGCCTACGGCGACCCGTGGTCGCCCGCCACCTCGAAGCAATTCCTCGCCTGGACGGTCTTCTGCCCGTGCTGCGCCTTCGGCAGCGCGTTCCCGACCTGGCTGCAAGCCATGGCCGCCGGACTGCTGCACGCCCAACTCTTCCACTGCCGGTTCTGCATCGACCGGCAGATGCCCGCCGGACGCGACGACGTCCTCGGCGAACTCTACGAACGTTGCCCCGCCTGCGGTCCCGCCTGCGAGGACTGCGACGGCATCGCCGTCTACCCCGCCAACTACGACACCCCGGCCGACCTGGCCGCCGACCTCGAAACCTTCAAACTCGCCGCCGTCTTCTGCGACGGCTGCCACGGCGTTGTCGCCGTCATCCCCCTCGACCCGGAGGTCTACGCATGACCACCAACCACACCCCGCCAACGGCCGCCGACGACGGCGGACACCTCGACGTGCTCCGCGACGAACTCAAAACCCTCAAGGACGAACAACGCGACCGCATCCGCGCCCGCGACAACCTCATCTACTCCCTCATCGTGGCGATCGCCGCCGTGGCCGGCGGTACCAAGTTCGCCGGATCGTCGGTGGCGCTGCTGCTGCCACCTGTCGCCCTCGCCCTGGGCTGGACGTATCTGGTCAACGACCAGAAAGTCACCGCCATCGGCGCCTACCTGCGCACCGATCTCGCACCCCGCCTCAGCGCCCTGACCGGCGCTGACGTTCTGCGCTGGGAAACCGCGCACCGCAGCGACCACCGCCGCCGCCAACGCAAAAGCATCCAACTCGGCGTCGACCTGACCGTCTTCATCCTCCCGGCGGCCACCGCCATCGGCTGGTACTGGGCCACCGGCCCCACCCACCCCGCACTCATCGCGGCCTCTGTCATCGAGGCCATCGCCGTGGCCCTCGCCACCTGGCAAGTCATCGCCTACGCCGACCTCACCGCCTGACCGCAAGGACGGCCCACCATGCCTCGCTACTACATCTCCTTCGCCTACCAAAACGACCAGGGCTTCGGCATGGCCGGAGTCGACTTCAACTTCAAGTGGCGTATCGCCGCCATGGAAGAACTCGCCTGCGTTCACGAAGAACTCGCCCGGCAGGGCTACCACAACATCACCATTCTCGGCTTCTCCCTCTACGCCGACACCACCGACACCGCTGCCGCCCGCCCGCATAACACCCCGGCACCCCGGCCGCAGCAGCCTCCGCATCGCCGTCCGTCGCCTCGCCCCGGACGGCACACATGACCACCACACCCGTGCACCGCACGGACACCCAACCTGCCCGCGCCGACCGTCTCCAGGACGGCGTCCTGCTCCTGATCGTGCTGCTCGTCGGCCTCATGGCCGGAGCAGCCTCCTTCACCCACGTCCACGACTGGACCCTCGCCCACAGTCCCGCCGACACCCCCGACTGGTTCGGCTGGGCCAACGCCATCATCAGCGAACTCATCCCGATGGCCGCTCTGATCGAGATCGGCCGCCGACGCCGTGCCAACCGTCACGCGTCGGTGCGGTACTCGATGTGCCTGCTCGTGGCCGCCGTCGGCGTCTCGCTGACCGCGCAGCTCGCCGTCGCTGAGAAGTCCCCGTTCGGCTGGATGGTCTCCGCGCTGCCCGCGCTGGCCTTCTTCGCTCTGTCCAAGCTCGTCTTCACCGCCACCGCACCACCCCGGCCCACCCTCAACCCGGTCACGGCTGACACGCCGGCCACCTCCCCTGCCACGTCTTCCGACACCACGCAGGCACAGGTCCGCCCGGCCGCCGCACCCAAGAAGACCAGGGCCACACCCGTCAAGAAAGCAACCCCGGCGAAGAAGACACCCGCACGGACACCGGCCAAGAAGTCCACCGCACCCGCAACCGCGGACAACACCCCGGCCGCACCCGCGACCCTCCCAGCCCCGGCACCGGCCGCGCCGGTCGATCAGCGATTCCCGGAGCTACTGCTGTCCAACGCACGCACCATCGTCGCCTCGCACCGCGACGAACACGGCGAAGACATCAACCCCAACCAACTTGCGGTCCGACTCCGCGTACCCACCCCGATCGCTACCGACATTCTGACCCGACTCCGTGACAACCCGCCGACGGCGGCCACCACCCGGCCGCACAACGGCAGCACTGTCGGAGCCAATGCATGACCAGCTCGACGCTGCCTCTCGCGCCCACAACATCTGTTGTGGGCACGGGGGAGAACGCCGAGACCTGGCCGTGGGCTACCCCCACCGCCAGCACCTCGCCGCACCCGGACGCCCGGCTCGGCTTCGACCCCGGCGAAGTCATCACCGCCCGCCGCCGTGCCCGAACGAGCGACTACCCCGAATGGCTCGACCACGTCCAGGGCGCCGCCGCCTGCAAACACCCGATCCGGCTCACCGGCCAGATCGACGTGAAGAACCCCGACGGCAGCCTCATGCACTCCATCGACACCGACACCATGCCCGACGGCGCCATCTACACCCCGTGCGGCAACCGCCGCGCCAGCGTCTGCCCGTCCTGCGCCGAGGTCTACCGCCGCGACACCTACCACCTCATCGCCGCCGGACTCCGTGGCGACCGCTGGGGCCTGCCGCCACTGGGCCAGCACCTCGCCGTGTTCCTCACCGCCACCGCCCCCTCCTTCGGCACGGTGCACCACCGGGTGGTCAAGACCCACGCGGCCGACTGCCGCAGCAAGGACACCTGCACCTGCCGGCCATCGGTATGCCACCCGTTCGGCAAACCCTGCCCTCACAGCATCGAGACACGCTGCACCGCCCGGCACAAGGCATCCGATCCGACCCTCGGCCAACCGTTGTGCCTGGACTGCTACGACTACGCCGGACAGGTCGTCTGGAACCACGAAGCCCGTGAACTGTGGCGACGCACCATCCAGGAAGCCGACCGCGACCTGCAACGCCTCGGCAAGCGTCTCGGCGTCACCCTGCGCCGCCGCTACGTCAAGGTCTACGAATGGCAGGCACGCGGCGTCATCCACTACCACGCGGTGATCCGCCTCGACGGCTACCACCCGGATTGCCCCACGGCGATCGTGCCCGCCGACCAGGTCGTCACCCGGGCCATGTTCGCCGAGGTCCTGGAAACCGCGTTCCGCAAAACCTCGTATGTCAGCGCCCCGCACCCGGCCAACGGTGGCAAGGGCTGGCGCATCGCCTGGGGCAGGCAAGGCCTGGACCTCAAGCACATCAACGCCCCCGGCGGTGACGAGAACCTCGCCAAGCTGACCGGCTATCTCGCCAAGTACGTCACTAAGAGCACCGAAGTCACCGGGCAAGTGTTCCGCCGCATCGATGACCTGACCATTGAGCTGCACGCCACCCCGGACACTCACCTCGGCCGCCTCATTCAAGCGTGCTGGGACCTCGGCACCGCCGACGGCTGGCACCGGCTACGCCGCTACGCCCACCAGTTCGGCTGCGGCGGGCACATCACCACCAAGAGTCGCGGTTTCTCCGTCACCTACGGCTTCATCCGCCATCAGCGCACCATCTGGCGGCGCACCCAAGGGTTCCCGCACCTGTGGGACGAGCAGGAAGCCGACCTCGTCGTGTACCGGCTTGGCTACCACGCCACCGGCTGGATCACCACCGGCGACGCCCTGCTCGCCAACTCAGCCGCCGACGCCGCCCGCCGACGAGCCGACGCTGCCCGCGACTACGCCGACGACGACACCGTCACCTCGGCACTCCCTCTCGCAGCCTGACACGTACGTGTCAACCGTTCCTTGACAACTGCACAGCGACACAGATTAACCAGCCCACCCCATGTCTGAGGGAGAAGCCATGCCCGCACGGCCCCGACCCATCCTCGCTGTCCGGCTCATCGGCCCGGCCGATGTCGTCACCGCCCAACGGGCCGCGCTCGTCGCCCAGCTCACCACCGCCTACGGCGACCGCGCGACCTGCCGCACCAGCACCCACCACGCCAGCCGCACCGGCGAGATTCGCGTCTACATCACCGTCACCGCGAAGGGAGACGAATGACCAGACTGACCGCGCTCGAAGCGCTCTGGGACATCGACCAGGTCGCCGAATACCTCGGCGTCCCTGTCCAAACGCTCTACGCCTGGCGCAAACGCCACTACGGCCCGCCCGCCGGACGGGTTGGCCGGCACCTTCGATACGACCCCACCGCCGTCCGGGAATGGTTCGCGGCGCTGACCCGGGAGGCCGCGTAGATGGGACACATCGAAGACCGCTGGTTCAGAACCGTTGCGGTAGATGACGATAAGCCGGTAAGGGTAAAGACGGCGCTGCATGGGAAAGGGCTGCGGTATCGCGTGCGCTACCAGGGTCCTGACGGCAGGGAGCGGTCGAAATCCTTCCCCGATCGGCACAAGAAGGCCGCCGAGGACTACCTCACCGACGTTGAGTCGCGTCGACTCCGAGGTTCCTTCGTGGATCCGATCGCCGGACGGATCACATTCGCCGAGTATGCACAGCGCTGGATGGAACAACAGACGTTCGACGAGTCGACGCGAGAAGTAACCGAGCGGCGGCTACGGCGACACATCATCCCGAAGCTCGGCCATCTCGAGTTGGCCGCTGTCCGGCCCGAACATATCCGACAGTTTGACCGCAGTCTTCAAGTGGCTGGGCTGTCGGACGGGTTCCGATCGGTGGCATTCAGCAACGTCTCGTCCATCCTCAACGCTGCGGTTGACGACGACCGTATAACGAAGAACCCGTGTAGGGCGCGCAGTGCCAAACCGCCCAAGCTTCGTTCTGTCCGCGTCGTGCCCTGGAAGCTTGAGCACGTTGAAGCGCTGAGAAGCAATCTCCCTCGCCGCTACAAAGTGCTGATCGACTTGGGTGCAGGTTGCGGTATGCGGCAAGGAGAGGTCCTGGGCCTTGCTCTGGACGACATCGACTTCGACAAGGAAATCGTCCGCGTCCGGAGGCAAATCAAGATTGTTCGCGCAAAGTTGGCATTCGCGGAGCCTAAAGGCCGCAAGACCCGCGAGGTTCCGCTTCCCTCGTCGGTTGCCGAACGGCTTCGCGAACACATCGCGGAGTTTCTGCCACGATCGATCGCATTGCCGTGGGAAACGCCGACGGGTAAGCCGGTCGCGGCAGACCTGATCATCTACGGGGTCCATGGCGGGGCCATCAATCGGGGTGATCTCAATAAGAAGATCTGGTGGCCCGCCGCCACCCGGGCCGGTATCCCGCAGGACAGGAAGAACGGGATGCATGCCCTACGTCACTTCTACGCCTCCACGTTGCTTGACGCAGGTGAGTCGATCAAGGCCCTCGCGAACTACCTGGGCCATGCCGACCCCGGTTTCACACTGCGGACCTATACGCATCTCATGCCGAGCAGCGAGGAACGGACGCGCAAGGCGATCGACCAAGCGTTCGGCTACCGGTCGGCCAGGCGGCCTGATGACGGCCTGGACCCCGCCAACACGGAAGAAACCGCAGCATAGTGGCATGATCGAACCAGTTGGTCCCGTACCGGCGGCCCACCTCATGTCGGACGTGCAGCAGTCGTGACCAGTGTTACCCGCGCGCAACGCGTCGCCCGTAGGGTCAGGCCATGGCGGATCTTTTCGAGGAGTACCGCCTCGGCCCCGGCTGGGACGAGATGTTCAGCGAGCTCGGCATGCCTCGGGAGAACTACGAGGCCCTGCACGCCACGCTGCAGCCGCTGTCGAGCGCTGAGCTGGGCGTTCGGGCCGAGGTGCTGGCCCGGGCCTTCCTGGACCAGGGCATCACGTTCGCGCTCAAGGGCGTCGAACGGCCGTTCCCCCTCGACATCGTCCCGCGGATCATCGCCGCCGCCGAGTGGCGCTCGGTCGAGCTGGGCGTCGCGCAGCGCATCCGGGCCCTGGAGGCCTTCCTCGCCGACGTGTACGGCCCCGGCCAGGTGCTCGCGGACGGCGTGGTGCCCCGGCGGATCATCGCCACCAGCGCGCACTTCCTGCGTGCCGCGGCCGGCATCAACCCGCCCAACGGCGTCCGGATCCACGTCGCCGGGGTCGACCTGATCCGCGACGAGCAGGGCACCTTCCGGGTGCTGGAGGACAACGTCCGGATCCCGTCCGGGGTCAGCTATGTGATGGAGAACCGCCGGGCGATGGCCCAGGTGCTGCCGGAGGTCTTCGCCGCCAGCCGGATCCTGCCGGTGGAGTCGTACCCGGGGATGCTGCTGCGGGCCCTGCGCGCCGCCGCCCCGATCGGCGTCAGCGACCCGACCGTGGTGGTGCTCAGCCCCGGCGTCTACAACTCCGCCTACTTCGAGCACGCGCTGATCGCCCGGGAGATGGGCGTCGAGCTGGTCGAGGGCCGCGACCTGGTCTGCGTCGGCAACGACGTGGCGATGCGGACCACCGCCGGCGAGCAGCGGGTGGACGTCATCTACCGGCGCATCGACGACGACTTCCTGGATCCGGTGCACTTCCGCGCCGACTCGGTGATCGGCGTGGCCGGGCTGCTCAACGCGGCGCGGGCCGGGCGGGTCACCATCGCCAACGCGGTCGGCAACGGGGTCGCCGACGACAAGCTGCTCTACACGTACGTGCCCGACCTGATCCGGTACTACCTCAACGAAGAGCCGCTGCTGCCCAACGTGGACACGTACCGGCTGGACGAGCCGGGGGTGCTGGCGGAGGTCATGCCCCGGGTGGGCGAGCTGGTGCTCAAGCCGGTCGACGGGGCCGGCGGCGCGGGCATCGTGATCGGCTCGCAGGCCACCGAGGCCGAGCTGGCCGCGGTCAGCGCGAAGATCATCGCCGATCCGCGGGGCTGGATCGCCCAGCGCGAGGTGAAGCTGTCGATGGTGCCGACGCTGATCGGCAACCGGCTCCGCGGCCGGCACGTCGACCTGCGGCCGTTCGCGGTCAACGACGGCGACAAGATCTGGGTGCTGCCCGGCGGGCTCACCCGGGTGGCGCTGCCCGAGGGCGCCCTGGTCGTGAACTCCAGCCAGGGCGGCGGCTCCAAGGACACCTGGGTGCTGGCCGATGCCGACGACACGTCGCCGTTCGAGGTGCCGCACCTGTCGGCCGAGCCGGCGTCGCTGCCCACGGCGTCCAGCCCGGACCCGGGCCCGGGCGCCGGCGCGGCCGACTCCCAGCAGCAACAGCAACAGCAGCAACAGGAAGGGCCGCCGCGATGCTGAGCCGGATCGCCGAGTCGCTCTACTGGATCGGCCGCTACGTGGAGCGCGCCGAGGACACCGCCCGCATCCTGGACGTGCACCTGCAGCGCATCCTGGCCGACCCGTGGACCAGCGAGGACCAGGCCTGCCGGTCGTTGCTCGCGGTGATGGGCATGCCGACCGCGGACGAGCCGTTCACCGCGGCCCGGGTGGTCGGCCTGCTCGGCCTGGACGAGCGCAGCCCCAGCTCGGTGGTCGGCGCGCTGGCCGCGGCCCGGGAGAACGCCCGCGGCGCCCGCGAGACGGTCTCGTCGGAGATGTGGGAGTGTCTCAACTCGACCTGGCACGGGCTGCCCAACGCTCGCCGGCGGGTCGAGCAGCAGGGCGTGCACTCGTTCTTCCGCTGGGTCCGCGAGCGGTGCGCGGTGATGGCCGGGCTGACCGACGCCACCATGAGCCGGGACGAGGGCTGGCTGTTCCTGGTGCTGGGGCGCAGCGTGGAACGGGTGGACATGACCGCGCGGCTGCTGCGGACGCACGAGCGGGCCGGCGGGAGCATTCCGTCGTGGCTGACGCTGTTGCGGTCCTGCGGGGCCTGGGAGACGTTTCTGCGGACGTACCGTGGCTCGCTGGACGACCGCCACGCGGCGGAGTTCCTGCTGCTGGACCGGCTCTTCCCACGCTCGGTCTTCGCCGCGCTCTCCACCGCCGAGGGCTGCCTGACCGATCTGGAGCCGGACCCGGGCCGGGCCGGGGTGGCCACGGACGCGCAGCGGATCGTCGGCCGGGCCCGCACCAACCTGGAGTTCCGCGGCGCGGACGAGCTGATCGACGACCTCGGGCCGGTGCTGGCCAGCCTGGAGAAGACCTGCTCGCAGGTCAACGAGGCGGTCTCGCGGCGCTACTTCCGGCAGACGACGGCGGTCAACTGGGTCCGCGGAGTGGTGGTCACGTGAGCATTCCGGTGGTGGACAGCTGGCGGTTGAAGATCGAGCACCGCAGCGGGTTCGACTACGCCGGGCCGGTGTCGTCGTCCTACAACGAGGCCCGGATGTGGCCGCGCAACGAGACCCACCAGGCCGTGCTGGACGCCCGGGTCGAGGTGTGGCCGCCGGCGCGGACGTACCGCTACGAGGACTACTGGGGCACCGTGGTGACCGCGTTCGACGTGCACGCCAAGCATGAGGCGCTGACCGTCACGGCCACGTCCACCGTGGAGACCCTGCCGCCGGGCGACCTGATCGAGCAGGGCGAGGGCGCGGCCTGGGAGGAACTGGCGGTGGCGGAGAATATCGACCGCTGGTACGAGCTGCTGCTGGCGACCAAGCGGACCGGCCTGAACGACGAGCTGACCGGGATCGCGGCCGACATCCGCGGCGCCCACGCGACACCGCACGCCGCGGCGCTGGCCGTCTGCGAGTTCGTCCGCGGCGAGGTGACCTATCAGCCGGGCGCCACCGGCGTGCAGAGCGACGCGCTGCACGCCTGGGAGCAGCGCAAGGGCGTGTGCCAGGACATCAGCCACCTGACCGTCGGGCTGCTGCGGGAGATGGGGCTGCCGGCCCGGTACGTGTCCGGCTACCTGCACCCGAAGCCGTCGGCGGCGATCGGGGACAGCGTGGTCGGCCAGAGTCACGCCTGGGTGGAGTGGTGGGTGGGCCGCTGGACGGCCTTCGACCCGACCAACGGCGTCCCGGTCGGGGAGCGGCACGTGGTGGTCGGCCGGGGCCGGGAGTACGGCGATGTGCCGCCGCTGAAGGGCGTCTACGCGGGGCCGGCCAGCACCGGGCAAGGCGTCGAGGTGACGATCACCCGGCTGCGCTGACTGTCAGAGCCGCGGCAATCTTGTCAATGGAAAGTTTAGACTGGTGGCATGGCGAAGGAGAGCTACCACCACGGCGACCTGCGGCGTGCCCTGCTCGACGCGGCCGCGGCGGCGATCGCCGAGGACGGGCCGGCGGCGCTGAGCCTGCGGGATCTCGCGCGCCGGGCCGGCGTCTCGCACGCGGCGCCGACGCACCACTTCGGAGACAAGAAGGGACTGCTCACGGCGCTGGCGGCGGAGGGGTTCGACCAGCTGGCGACGGCCCTGCGGGAGACCCGGGCGGCGACCGGCAGCTTCCTGGAGCTGGGGGTCACCTACGTCCGCTTCGCCGCGGCGCACCGGGCCCACTTCGAGGTGATGTGGCGCCCGGACCTCTACCACGGTGACGACCCGGCGCTGACGGCCGCCCGCGAGCGGGCCGGCGACGCGCTCTACTCAGGAGTCGCCGAGCTGCCGGACGGCCACGGAGCGGCGGACGCGCAGGAGGCGGGGCTGGCCGCCTGGTCGCTGGCGCACGGATTCGCCACGCTCTGGCTCAGCGGCGCCCTGCCGGACATGCCGGACCTGCCGGACGAGGCGGCCCGCGCCGTCCTGCGCCACCTCACCCACGGCGGCTGAGCGCGGTCAGGCGATCTCGCAGATCGTGGTGCCGGCCGTCACGGTGGCGCCGACCTCAACCGACAGCTCGGAGACCGTGCCCGCCCGGTGCGCCTGGAGCGGCTGCTCCATCTTCATCGCCTCGACGACCACGATCACGTCGCCCTCCGCGACGGTGTCACCGTTCTGGGCGGCCACCTTGACGATCGTGCCCTGCATCGGGGCGGTCAGCGCGGCGGCACCGCCCGCTCCGGCGGCCTGGGCTCCGGCGCCCGAGCGGCGTGCAGGTGGGCGGGCTGGGTTGACTGTGCGCGTACCGGAAAATGCGCCTGCCGGGAGGCGCACTTCCAGGCGCTTGCCGGCGACCTCGACCACGACGGTTTCGCGTTCCGCTGTTTCGGCCGGCGGGGCGGCGCCGGCGAACGGCGGCACGCCGCCCTGCCACTCGGTCTCGATCCAGTTGGTGTGCACGGTGAAGTCGATGAACGCCTGGTCGCGGACGACCAGGCGGTGGAACGGCAGCACCGTGGCCAGGCCCGCGATGACCGTCTCGTCGAGCACCCGGCGGGCGCGCTCCAACGCCTGGGTGCGGTCGGCGCCGGTCACGATGATCTTCGCGAGCAGGGAGTCGAAGTTGCCGCCGATCACGCTGCCGGCCTCGACGCCCGTGTCCACCCGCACGCCCGGGCCGGACGGCCAGCTCAGCGTGGTGACCTGGCCGGGCGCGGGCAGGAAGTTGCGGCCCGGGTCCTCGCCGTTGATCCGGAACTCGATCGCGTGGCCGCGCGGGGCCGGATCCTCGTCGGACGGCAGGCGCTCGCCGGCGGCGATGCGGAACTGCTCGCGCACCAGATCGAGCCCGGTGGTCTCCTCGCTGACCGGGTGCTCGACCTGGAGCCGCGTGTTGACCTCGAGGAACGAGATGGTGCCGTCCTGGCCGACCAGGTATTCGACCGTGCCCGCGCCGTGATAGCCGGCCTCGCGGCAGATCGCCTTGGCGCTGGTGTGGATGCGCTCGCGCTGCTCGTCGCTGAGGAACGGCGCCGGCGCCTCCTCGACGAGCTTCTGGTGGCGGCGCTGCAGGGAGCAGTCGCGGGTGCCGACCACGATCACGGTGCCGTGGGTGTCGGCCAGGACCTGCGCCTCGACGTGCCGGGGGCGGTCCAGATAGCGCTCGACGAAGCACTCGCCGCGGCCGAACGCGGCCACCGCCTCGCGGGTCGCCGACTCGAACAGCGCCGGGATCTCCTCGAAGGTGCGGGCGACCTTGAGACCGCGGCCGCCACCGCCGAACGCCGCCTTGATCGCGACCGGCAGGCCGTGCTCGCGGGCGAACGTGATGATCTCGTCGGCGCCCCGGACCGGCTCGGGCGTGCCCGGCACCAGCGGCGCGCCCGCGCGCTGCGCGATGTGCCGCGCGGTGACCTTGTCGCCCAGGTCGCGGATCGCCTGCGGGGTGGGGCCGATCCAGGTCAGGCCCGCATCCTGGACGGCCTGGGCGAAGTCGGCGTTTTCCGACAGGAAGCCGTAGCCGGGGTGGACCGCGTCGGCGCCGCTGCGGGCGGCGACCTCGAGCAGCTTGTCGATGCGCAGGTAGGTGTCGGCCGCGGTCTCGCCCGCCAGCGCGTAGGCCTCGTCGGCGAGCCGCGCGGGCAGCCCGTCGCGATCGGCCTCCGCATAGACGGCGACACTGATCAGGCCCGCGTCCTTGCAGGCCCGGATGACTCGGACGGCGATCTCGCCGCGGTTAGCGATCAATACCTTGCGCACCGGCTGAGCCTATCGTCACGCACCGACAAAATTCGCTCAGTCAAGTTTGGCTATTAATCTGGTGGCATGTCGGCGACCCGCATGATGATCCTCGGTCTGGTCCAGTGGATGCAGCCGGTGCACGGCTACGACGTGCGCCGGGAGCTGCTGAGCTGGAGCGCCGACAAGTGGGCGAACGTGCAGCCCGGCTCGATCTACCACGCCCTGCGTAAGCTCAGCGAGGAAGAGCTGCTGCGCGAGGTGGCGACCGAGCAGGTGGGCGCGCGGCCGGCCCGCACCACGTACGAGATCACCGAGAAGGGCGCCGCCGAGTTCCAGTCGCTGCTGCGTGGCAACTGGTGGTCGGTCGCCACGCCGCCGGATCCGTTCATGGCGGCGTTCTCGTTCCTGCCCGCCCTCCCGCGCGCCGAGGCGACCGCCGCGCTGCGCAATCGCGCGGTGCAGCTGGGCGCCGGCGTCACGCAGTTGCAGGCGCTGATCGGCGCCGACTGGGCCGACAACAAGCCGGTCTACGTGAGCTGGATGTGGGAGTTGTCGATCGAGCGGGCGGAGGCGGAGATCCGCTGGTGCGAGCGCATCGCGGCGCGGATCGAGAAGGACGAGCCGTATTTCCGCGTCCCGGCGGAGCAGCCGGCCGGCTGAGTTGATCTCTGAATAATCAAGTTTGACTAGGGTCATCGACGGTCCTACGCTGCCTTTCGACCGGTGGCGGGCATCCGTCCGCCCACGACTGGGGGTCACCATGATCGAAACGCGGGGGCTACGGAAGTCCTTCATGTCCCGCCAGGGCCGCGAGAAGAAGACCGTCGACGCCGTCCGCGGCGTCGACCTGACCGTCGCCGAGGGGGAGATCTTCGGCTTCCTCGGCCCGAACGGCGCCGGCAAGACCACCACGCTGCGGATGCTCGCCACGCTCATCGAGCCGGACGGCGGCGACGCCACCATCGCCGGCGCCGACCTGCGCAAGGACCCGGGCGAGGTCCGGCGCCGGATCGGGTACGTGGCCCAGGGCGGCAGCACCTGGGACGACTCGACGGCCCGCGAGGAGCTGGTGCTCCAGGCCCGCCTCTACGGCATCTCGAAGTCGGCCGCCACCGCCCGGGCGGCGCGCGTGCTGGAGGGCTTCCAGCTCAGCGAGTATGCCGACCGCAAGTGCAAGACCTACTCCGGTGGCCAGCGCCGCCGCGTCGACATCGCGCTCGGCATCATCCACGAGCCGAAGGTGGTCTTCCTGGACGAGCCGACCACCGGCCTCGACCCGCAGAGCCGCGCGCACATGTGGGACGAGGTCCGCCGGCTGCGCGCCGAGGGCATGACGGTCTTCATCACCACGCACTACCTGGACGAGGCGGACGCGCTCTGCGACCGCATCTCGATCATGGACAACGGCGAGATCGTCGCGTCCGGCACCCCGGCGGAGCTCAAGCGCGAGATCTCCGGCGACGTGGTCCGGGTCGGCGTGGCCGCACCGGCCCGCGCGGCCGAGGCGCTGGGCTCGGCCGACTTCGTCAACAAGCTGGAGACCCACGAGGACAGCGTCCGGCTGTACGTGGACGAGGGCGCGAGCACCATCCCGCTGATCCTGCGGGCGCTGGACAACGCCGGGGTGCCGCTGGAGACGATCGAGCTGCACCGGCCCAGCCTCGACGACGTGTTCCTGACCAAGACCGGCCGATCGCTGCGGGAGAGCTGAGCCGTGAAACTGCTGCGCGACACCTACCTGATCTTCCAGCGGCAGATGCAGCTGCTGCTGCGCAACCCGGTCTGGATCCTCGTCGGCATCTTCCAGCCGGTGATGTACCTGCTGCTGTTCGCCCCGCTGCTGAAGCCGGCGCTGGGCGTGCGGACCAACGCCGAGGCGTACGAGATCTTCGTGCCCGGCCTGCTGGTGCTGCTGGCCATCTTCGGCGGCCTGTTCCAGGGCTTCGGCCTGATCGCGGAGCTGCGGGCGGGCGTGATCGAGCGCTCCCGGGTCACCCCGGTCAGCCGGTTCGCCCTGCTGCTGGGCCGGTCGCTGCGGGACACGGTGTCCCTGCTGGCCCAGGCCGTGATCATCACGCTGCTGGCGCTCGTGTTCGACCTGCGGGTGTTCATCGGCTACCTGCTGCTGGCGTACCTGATGCTGGCCCTGATCTCGCTGATGACCTCGGCGGTGTCCTACGGGGTGGCGCTGGCGGTCAAGAGCGAGGACGCGCTGGCGCCGCTGATGAACACGGTGGCCCAGCCCGTCCTGCTGCTCTCCGGGATCCTGCTGCCGTTGACCTTCGCCCCGGGCTGGCTGCAGGCCATCGCCGACTGGAACCCGTTCTCCTGGGCGGTGAACGGGGTGCGGGCGCTGTTCCTCGGCGACCTGGGCGCCCCCGCGGTCTGGCAGGGGCTGCTCATCATGGCCGCGCTGGCCGCACTGGCCCTGTTCTGGGCGGCGCGGCTGTTCGCCCGCAGCGTGCGCTGAGCCGGCTCAGCCGTTCCGGCGGCGGGCCATCGTCAGCCCGTCGGCGATCGGCAGGATGACCAGCTCGACCCGCGGGTCATCGCGGGCCAGGTCGTTGAAGGTGGTGATGGTCCGGTCGTCCTCGCTCCGCGGATCGAGGACCCGGCCGGACCACAACACGTTGTCGACCAGCAGGACACCGCCGGGCCGCACCCGGGGGACCAGCTCGTTCCAGTAGGTCGGATAACCGGCCTTGTCGGCATCGATGAAAACCAGATCCAGGTACGCCTCGGACGGCAGCTCCCGGAGCCGCTCGGCGGCCGGCCCGACCCGCAACTCGATCCGGTCCTCGACACCGGCCCGCTTCCAGTAGCGCCGGGCGATCCCGGTGAACTCCTCGGAGATGTCAAAACAGGTCACCTTCCCGCCCTCGGCGAGACCCCGCGCGATGGACAGCGAGGAAAGCCCGGTGAAGGTGCCGACCTCAACCGCCTGCCGTACGCCCATGAGCGAGGTCAACAACCGCAGAAAGGCGGCCTGCTCGGGCGCGACCTGCATGCTCGCCTCCCCGGGCAGCGCGGCCCGGGTCTCGGCAATGAGCTCAGCGGTGACCTGGTCGGGCGGCGTGCTGTGGTCCAGCAGGTACTGGTGCAGCTCAGGCGTGAGCGCCAACGGCTCGTAGCTCATGCTTCCTCGTTCCTCCACAACTGCGGCACGGTGACGCCGAAGGTCATGAGCAGCCGCCGGAACAACGGCAGCGACAAGCCGATGACGTTCCCGGCGTCCCCCTCGATCCGGTCGACGAAGGCCCCACCCTTGCCGTCGATGGTGAACGCCCCGGCAACCTGCAACGGCTCGCCGGAAGCGACGTACCTGGAGACCTCGTCATCGGTGAGATCGGCGAAGTGCACGACGGTGGCGCCGACCTCCTCGGCCTGCTTGCCGGTGACCAGATCGGTGAGGTGATGCCCGGTGTAGAGCACACCGGACCGTCCCCGCATGGCGTGCCAGCGCTTGACGGCCTCGGCGGGGGTGTGCGGCTTACCGAGGATCTCGCCACCGAAGGCGAGCACGGAATCGCAGCCGAGCACCAGAACGCCGGGATCCGCGGGAAGGGCGGCGGCGACGGCCCGCGCCTTCAGCCGCGCCAGCGCCAGACAGAGATCGGCGGGATCGTCGGTCTCCACCACGGACTCGTCAACGCCACTGACATGCACGTCAACATCGATACCGGCGGCGTGGAGCAGGGCGCGCCGAGCGGGACTGGCCGAGGCGAGCACCAGGCGGGGGGTGTTGTCGGTTTGCACGAGGAGTAACGCTACAAGCCCCGAGCCCGGCGACGGGCGAGGAGGAAGGCGACGAGGCCGCCGAGCAGGACAAGCACGGCGACGCCGCCGGCGATGAGGGGAGTGTTGCTGCCGGCGGGCTTGGTTTCGGCCTGGGGCGCGGGCGCGGCGGTCGTGGTGGGCGCCGGCGCGGGGGACGCCGACGGGGCAGCGGTGGCGGCAGGGTCACTCAGGGCGGCAACGATGTTGATGATGCCGTGCCCGTAGTCCGGATCGACGCCCGGAGCGCCCTTGTCGACTGCGGTGGACTCCAGGCGTTTGACGACCTCGGTGGCGCTCATGTTCGGGTATTTGCTGCGCAGGAGAGCGGCCGCGCCGGAAACGATGGCCGCGGCGTCGGAGGTGCCGTCCTGACCGACGATGTAGCCGCCCGTGCGGCCGGTGCTCGCGATGTCTTGTCCGGGCGCAGTGAGGTCGAGCGCCTTTCCGGAAACGGAGATTGCAGCCTTCTTGCCGTTGCGATCCACCGCGCCCACGGCGACCACACTTTCGAGGAACGCCGGCGCCGCGACGGAGACGGAGTCAGGCTTGTTGCCCGCTCCCGCGATGACCACCACATCGGCTTCCTGGGCTTCCTGGATGCCCTTGATGTCGTCCGGGTCGATGCCGCCAGCTAGGGAGATGTTGATGACCTTCGCACCATGGGCGATCGCATAGCGAAGAGCCGGGCCGAGGCTGTTCAGAGTTCGGCCTTTGCCAAGTACCCGGATCGGGATGATCTTCGCATCGGGCGCGATCCCCAGGGCGCGTTCGCGGCTGCCGCCATGCGCGGCGATCAAGCCGGCCATGCTCGTGCCGTGTCCGGTCAGATCGGTGCGCCCATCGCCGCCGGGCTTGAACAGGTCGGTGCCGCTCACCACGCCGGGAAGGTCACGGTGTTTCGCGATGCCCGAGTCGATCACGGCTACGGTGACGCCTTTTCCGGTGCTGAGGCGGTGCGCTTCCTCGATGTGCAGATAGCCGAGATGCCATTGGTCGCCCCGGAGGTCCGCGAAAGCGGGTGTCCCGTAAGCGGCGGCACCGGCTCCGGCCAGCGCCGCCGCGAACAAAGCGATGAGCTTCCGGATCATCTCGAATGGCCGATGGCGGGCCCAGGATCGATGGGGCCGTAGTCGTCCGGCGGAAGCACGACCGGATCGACGCCTTTCTCGATCGACCACGGATTGTCCGGGTCCCAGCGCTCCTGCTCGCCGTCCTGGCGTCCGCCGCGTCCGCGGCCCGGGGCACCCGCCATGGGGCCGTTCTGCGGAGGCAAACCATGGGCTGACACTCCGGCACGAGCACCCTGCTGGCCGATGACACCACCGACCGGGTTCACCCGTCCGGCGCCGGGCGCCCGACCGCCGGAAGTGTTGGCCGGCATCTGCCCGATCATTCCGCTGCCCGGGTTGGCGCCGATGACGCCTCCCGACGGCATCGTCATGCGGCCGGTGCCGGGAGGAATTCCAGGCTTGACGAGGCCGGATTGCGGCGGCCTCGTGCCGGTCGGCGGGACCCCGCCCGGCGGCAGGAGCCCGCTCGCGCCTGGGGTCCCGATGACTCCGGGCACCGGACCCAGCCCGGGAGCGGGCGGTGCGGGTGCCGGACCCGGCGCCGGCAGCCCAGGGCTGGGCGGGGAGATGACCGGCGGGTTGCCGACCCCGCCGAGAATCGGACCGGTGCCCACGCCGCCGACTGGGGTGTGCGTTGTCGGCGACGCCGGGCCTGTTGGCGACAAGGAGCCAGGGCTGACTGATCCTCCTGAGGATCCGCCGCCGGGGGCCGGGATGACCGGGGGAGCGGCGAAGCCACCGGCGCCGCCATCGGTGCCTCGGTCGTCTTCCCCGCCGCCGACCTGCCCTTGCCGAGGGTCATACGGCTTCGGCTTCTGGAGGGCGGAGTGGCCGCTCAGCACCGTGCTGCTCAGGTCGTACATGATGACGCGGGCCTGGCGGTTCAGCTCTTCCTGCTGCGCCGATGACACCGGCGGGACGTTGCGGGCACCCGACGGCGAGGGTGACGGTGTCGGCGTGGGTGACTTCTCCGCCGCCTCCTGCTTCTGCTGCCAGACGAAGTTCTGCTTGGCGTTGCTCTCGTACGTGTTGTAGAGCGCCTTCAGCTTGTGCCGGGCCAGGCTCAGGGTCAGCGTCACCGTGGAGAATGCCGTGTAGTTTGCGGACGCCGCGTCGTGGGTTGCCTGGAGGTCGGCCATCAGCTTGTCCAGGCGGGCGATGTAGGCCGCTGCGGCAGGGCTCTTCGCCGGCGGCCACACGCTGGCCAGGTTGTCGCGGTAGACCCGCACCTGCGCGAGGTGGGCGAGCGTCAGGTCTGCTGTCTTGCTCCAGCCGCCGACCACCTGGTAGTGGGCTTCGGTGTCCTGGTTGGCGATGGCCGCCCACATGGCCGGGACTTCCTTCGCGACCCAGTGGGTGCCGCCGTAGCCGCCGCCTCCGTCAGCGATCAGCATCAGCCGTTCTCCCCCGATCCGGTCTCGCTAAGCAGCGGGTTGGCCGCCGCGTCGAAGCCGTCGTTGACGTCGCGGACTCTCGCGCGGGCGAAGGCGTCGCTGGACGCGTACTCCTCGCTGATCGACTTCGCGACCACGGCGAAGTGGTTCGTGCCGTCGCGGAAGTTGAACGTGTTGGAGAAGGTCTGCTGCTGAACCTCGTGGTGCAGCTGCAGGAAGCTCTGCAGCTCGGGGAAGTCGGGGCCGGCGGCCGGCAGCTCCGTCATCATGGCCGGGATCACCTGCTGCAGGGGCGGGTCATAGCCGTTCTGGACCTCGTTCGCGAGCGTCGCGGCGAACTCCTCCATCGCGCGGATGTCCGTCTCGATCGAGCTTTCGCTGCCGATCAGTGGCGGTGGACCGTCGTCTGCGATCATGATGCGAGCCCTCCCCCGAGAGTGCGAAATCTCCCGCGAGAGTAGTCTGTGACGGCTTGTCGCTGCAGCCCCTACCCAGGGCTATGGACAGTCGCAACGTTACCGAGACCCGTCGATGGCTAGCGGGGTAACGCCGAGGATCGCCAGGACGGCCGGGTCGCGGCTGGGCGGGCGCTTCGCATCCACGCTGTCAGGCCCGGCCCCGGTGAAGGTGAATCCGCTTGCGTGGATCGGCCGGCCAGGGCGCAGACCAGCGCCGCCAGTTCTTCCGGGGTCGGTGTGCCTCGCACGACGTTGACCAGCGGTTCCTCATCCATTGATCAAGCTTACGGCCCTGCGGGAGGTTCTCGGTGACACGCGTCCCACACTCGGCTGATCGATTCGCTGCGGCTCGACATGACCGGGTATTTTCTGCGTGATGTCTACTTCCCCTCCGCTCATTGTCGCTGACCGTTACCGGCTCGTTGCGCCGCTCGGTCAGGGCGGGATGGGTCGTGTCTGGCGGGCGACCGACGTCGTCCTGCACCGCGAGGTCGCCATCAAGGAGCTCGTGCCGCCGCCGGGGCTGACCCCCGACGAGCGGCGGGAGATGCGCGAGCGTTCGCTGCGGGAAGCGCGCGCGATCGCCCGGCTCAACAACATCAACGTCGTGCGAGTCTTCGACGTGCTGCGCACCGACGCCGATCCGTGGATCGTCATGGAATACGTCCCGTCCCGGTCCCTGCAGGACATTCTCGCCGCGGACGGGCCTTTCGCCCCGGTCCGCGCCGCCGAGATCGGGCTCGGCGTGCTCAACGCCCTGCGGGCCGCGCACCGGGCCGGCGTCGTGCACCGGGACGTGAAGCCCGGCAACGTGCTGATCAGCGAGGACGGCCGGGTCGTGCTGACCGACTTCGGCCTCGCGACCGTGCCCGGCGACCCGAACGTCACGCGTACCGGTCTGGTTCTGGGTTCGCCCGCCTACATCGCGCCGGAGCGCGCCCGGGACGGCACCGCCGGGCCCGGCGCCGACCTCTGGTCGCTGGGCGCCACGCTCTATGCGGCCGTCGAGGGCGCCTCGCCGTTCGCGCGGCCGTCCGCGATCGCCACGCTGGCCGCCCTGGCCACCGAGAACCCGCCGCCGGCCCGCAACGCCGGCCCGCTCAAGCCGGTGCTCAACGGCCTGCTGCGCAAGGACCCCGCACACCGGATCAACGCCGACGAGGCCGAGCGGCTGCTGATGCGGGCGACGGGCCGCCGGTCGAAGCTGAGCTTCCCGATGAGCCCGACCATGCGCCGCCCCGGCATCGGCCGCGAACGCCCGGCCATGGGCACGCCGCCGGTCGTCCCCGGCGTGTCGGCCTCGGCGCCGGTGGTCCCGGGCCCGCGCCCGCCGATCACCCCGGCCCACCCGCTCGGCCCGCCGGTCAACCCCGGGCGCGCCGCGGCCGGCCCGCCGGTCACGTCGGGCCGCGCACCGGTCTCTCCGGCGGCGCCGGCCGGTCGCGCGCCGATCTTCGCGCCCGGCAAGGCCTCGGTGGGCCGCCCACCGGCGGAAACCCCGACGCGGGTCGATGGACCGAAGCCGCCCGAGCTGGATGCAACCCGGATCGAAAACCCCAACCGCAGCGGTACGGGCACACCACAGTCCCCGCCCCCAGGGGGAGATGCACCAGCTTCGCGCCGTCCCGCCCTGGACGCGACGATGCGCGGGTCGGGCTCCGCTTTCGGCTCGCTCACGGCCGACGAGGTAGCCGCCCACCGCAAGCGCCCACCGGCCGCACCGGGCGCCCCGGCCACCCCGCCGCCGTCCCGGGCATCGGCGGCAGCAGCCACCGCAGCCGAACACCACACCCCGGCAACGGGTCGCGCCACCGCTACTTCACCCGTAAAGCCGAGCACGCCCCGCCAACCAGGCGCTGGAACGGCAGGCCGTGGCGCAGCGGCAGCCGGCGAAGCAGCGACCGCGGCAACGGCAGCGCCCGAGAAAGCAGCGACACCCGCCGGCGCGCAGCCGACCAGGTCCGAGGCGAAAGTCGCCGCCCCGGAGGCCGAGAAGCCGTCGACAAACGCAACACCGCCCAACGCCGCAGACCAGGACGACGCAGCCAAGCCGTCATCCGACCCGCAACCGTCAGCAGCCGCAGCCGACGCCGGGCTTGCCGACGCCGGGCATGCCACTGCCGAGCCCACCACCGCCGGGCATGCCATCGCCGGGCATGCCACTGCCGAGCCCGCCACTGCTGAGCCTGCGACTGCTGAGCCTGCGACTGCTGAGCCCGCGACTGCCGGGCTTGCCGACGCTGAGCCTGCGACTGCTGAGCCCGCCGCCGCCGAGCCCGCCATCGCCGGGCTTGCCGACGCTGAGCCCGTCACCGCCTCGTTCGCCGGCGCGGAGGCGAGCGAAGCTGACTCGAAGTCCCCATCAGCGGGCCGGCAGGCAGCTCCCGCCGAGCCGGCCGAGCAGGCAGCAGCCGACGCGACCGCAGCCGGCACTCCCGCAGCAGCTCCCGAGACATCGGCCGACACGCCGGAGAAGCGACCGGCGACGGCTAAGAGCGAGCCGGAAGCGCCGCAGGCCGACGCCGACACGCCCGGCCCGGAAATCGAATCTCGTGCTGACGCGGCTGCCAAGTCCGTGACGGCAGCCCGCACCGGCGCGAGCACCAAGGCTTCCCGCAAGAAGGGCCGCGGTCGCACCGCCGCGGCTACGCCGGTCGTCGCCCCGGCCGGCGATGCATCCACCGGGCAGGGCGTGGCCGCGGGGGGCACGCCTACGCCGGCAATGGCCGAACCCGCGGCCTCCACATCCGAAACGCCGCAGTCCGTAATGTCGAAGGGCGACCCGTCAAAGGGCGAATCACCGGCTGGTGGAACGCCGACAGCCGGATCGTCGGCTGGTGGAACGCCGACGGGCGAAATGTCGGCGCGTGAAACACGGACGGATGAAACGTCGCCGGATGAAACGTCGACGGATGACCGGCCGACGGACGACCGGCCGAAGGGCAATGTCACGGACGGCGCCCTCCTAGCGGCCGACGCAGAAGCCGCCGCCGAACCAAACCCGGCCATCACCGACAAAGCGCCTACCGCCCAGGGCGAGCAGCCGAACTCTCCGGACAATGCGCCGACCGCTCAGGCCGAGGCGTTGACAGCTCTCGGCGAAGCGGAAGCCGCCGCGGGCAGGGCGTTGACAGCTCCGGGCAAGGCGGAGTCGGCCGCGGGCGCGGCGTTGACAGCTCCGGGCAAGCCGGAGTCGGCCGCGGGCGCGGCATCGACCGCTCCGGGCAAGGCGGAGTCGGCCGCGGGCGCGGCGTCGACCGCTCCGGGCAAGCCGGAGTCGGCCGCGGGCGCGGCATCGACCGCTCCGGGCAAGGCGAAGTCGGGCGCCGGTGCGGCATCGACCGCTCCGGGCAAGGCGGAAACCGCCGCAGGCAAGTCGTCGACCGCACCCGGCAAGGCGGTGACCCCCGCCGGCAAGTCGTCAACCGCTGCCACCAAGGCGGACCTCACCGTCGGCAAGGCGTCGACTGCCGTCGGTAAGACGTCGACTGCCCCCGGTAAGGCGCCAACGGCCGCCGCGGGTCAAACCCCCACCCCCAAGGAAGACGCCAGCCGCACCCGGATCATCGGGCCCACCCCCGGCGCACCCATCTCCGGCGCCCCCGGCTTCGGGAAGCCGAGCCGTCCTGCCTGGCAGCCGATGACCGTTCGCGCCCCTTCCTCCGGTGCCAGGGGCGTCACCGTTTTCGGCACCACGCTGACCCGGCGGCAGACCGTTGTCGCTGTTGCCGTGCTGGTTGCCGTACTGCTGGCTTTGGTTTTTCTTGTTCCCAAGGCGTTCGGGGACGATGGCGAGCAGGCGCGGGATGACGGCCGTAAGGCCGGCGGCGTGCCGGTTGCCAGTGCGCCCTCGGTCAAGCCTTCCGCCAGGCCGAGTTCGGCGCCCGCTGCCGCGCCCACCACGCCCAAGCCGTCGCCCACCAGCAAGGCGCCGGCCGCCGGGGGTGTGCCGAAGGGCTGGTACCTCTACAAGGGTGACGGCTACTCCGTGCCGGTGCCGGAGGGTGCTTCGGTGCGACGGCAGGGCAGCGAGGTGTACTTCACCAAGAACAACCGGTTGCTGATCATCGATCACTCCGAGCAGCCCAAGGACGACCCGGTGGCCGACTGGGAGGCGCAGGAGGCCGAGCGGCGTGGGACGAAGTATCGCGACTACGACCGGATTGATCTCCGGCCGTTGAACTACCACGGCAAGGCCGCCGACTGGGAGTTCACCTATGTCACCGACAGTGGCAACAAGCAGCATGCCGTGAAGCGGGGTTTCATCACCACGCCCGGCAAGCAGGCCTACAGCATCTCCTGGTACACCTCGCCGGGGGACTGGGCAGCCAGTCAGAAGGACCTTCAGGTGATCTACCAGGGGTTCAAGCCCACGCGGTGATCTCCAGGTGTGAGTGACAGGTGAATGGGTACTCATCGGTCACCACTGATGGAGGTGCATGATGATTCGACGACACGGCAGTAGGCCCACGATCGCTTTGTGGATGCTCGTCGCGATCGCCGATGTCGCGCTGGTCGTGGCGGCCGCCGGAGCCTTGGTGCTGACGCTGGCCGTCGCCGCCGCTCTGATCGTGGCCGGTGGCGTCTGGATGCTGCAGCGTCGTGCGGTGCCGCAGCGGGAGTCCGTGCTGCGCCGCCGCGCCTGAGGGCGCGCTGATCGACTACGCTCGCGGGCTGTGTCGATCGACTCGGTAAGTGACCTCTGGGACACCCTGCTCGGTGCCCAACCGGACCCGCCCGGCCTGCTTGTCCTGGTGACGGCGGTGATCGCGCTGGCCGTGGTCGCCTTCCGGCCGCTGTGGCGGGTCGCGCGCAATGCCATCACCATCGCCCATGAGGGTGGACATGCGCTGGTCGCGCTGCTGACGGGCCGCAAACTGCGCGGTATCCGGCTGGAGTTCGACACCTCCGGGCTGACCCTCTCGGCCGGTCGGCCGACCGGGCCCGGCATGATGTTCACCCTGCTCGCGGGCTATATCGCGCCCTCGCTGGTCGGCCTGGGCGGCGCCTGGCTGCTCGGCGGCAACCGGATCACGCTGCTGCTCTGGCTGGCGGTCGTGCTGCTGCTGCTCATGCTGATCAACATCCGGAACGTGTTCGGCGCGGTTTCCGTGCTGGTCACCGGGGCGATCGTGTTCGCCGTTTCCTGGTACGCGTCGCCGCAGGTCCAGGCCGCGTTCGCGTACGTGGGGGTGTGGTTCCTGCTGATCGGGGGCGTGCGGCCGGTCTTCGAGCTGCAGAAGCTCCGCAGCCGGGGCCGAATGCCGGAGTCGGACGCGGACCAGCTGGCCGGCGTCACGCACATTCCGGCGCTCTTCTGGGTCGGTGTGTTTCTCGCGGTGGATCTCGCCGCGCTGGTGATCGGCGGTTTCATGCTGGCCGGTCAGTGGCTACCGGCGGTCAGCACCACCCCCTGACGTGGAGTAGTGGCGGTGCTACACATTGAGTAGCCGTCCGGGGAAGGCTTACCGGCATGGCGGGCTCGCTGGGGATGGCCTGGTCCACCGCGGTGGTGGCGTTCGTCGCCGCGGTGCCACTGTGGCGGTACACCACCAACGCGATCACGATCGCGCACGAGGGCGGTCACGCGGTCTTCGGCTGGCTGTTCGGCACCACGGTCAAGCACGTGAAGATCTTCCACGCCGGTGCCGGCGAGATGCTGCCCGGCCGGGAGAACGCCGTCTCGAAGTTCGTCTCGCTGGTGGCCGGCTACCTGGGGCCGTCGATCATCGGCTTCGCCGGCGTGCAGCTGCTGGTGCACGACTTCCACCCGCGGGTGGTGCTGCTGCTCAGCCTGGTCTTCCTGGCCGGCGTGCTGATCATGGTGCGGAACCTGTTCGGCGTGTTTGTCATCCTGAGCGTCGGCGCCGTCCTGTGGGTGGTCGCCATGCGCTCGACCGAGCCGGTCCAGCTGGTCTTCGCGTACGTCTGGGTCTGGTTCCTGCTGATGGGCGGCGCCCGCCAGGTGCCCGAGCTGTTCTGGGCGATCCACGGCGGTGACGAGACGACCGACGCCGGCCAGTTGCAGGGGCAGACGCTGATCGGCGACGTGGTGTGGCTGCTGTTCTTCTGGGTGCTGTCGCTGGGCGCGCTCGTCTACGGCGGCGCGTTGCTGCTGCGGCACGCCGGCTGAGGTCTCAGAGCGGGATGTTGCCGTGCTTCTTCGGCGGCAGGGTCTCCCGCTTGCCGCGCAGCGTCCGCAGGGCCATGGTGACCTGCGCCCGGGTCGCGGACGGCGCGATGACCGCGTCCACGTAACCCCGCTCCGCCGCGATGTACGGGTTGGCCAGCGTGTCCTCGTACTCCTTGATCAGCTCGGTGCGCAGGGCCGCCGGGTCGTCGGCCGCGGCCAGCTCGCCGCGGTAGAGGATGTTGACCGCGCCCTGGGCGCCCATGACCGCGATCTGCGCCGTCGGCCAGGCGAAGTTCATGTCCGCGCCGAGGTGCTTGGAGCCCATCACGTCGTACGCGCCGCCGTACGCCTTGCGGGTGATCACCGTGACCTTGGGGACGGTCGCTTCCGCGTACGCGTAGATCAGCTTGGCCCCGCGCCGGATGATGCCGTCCCACTCCTGGCCGGTGCCCGGCAGGAAGCCGGGCACGTCCACGAAGGTGACCACCGGGATGTTGAAGGCGTCGCAGGTGCGCACGAAGCGCGCGGCCTTCTCGGACGCGGCGATGTCCAGCGTGCCGGCGAAGTGCATCGGCTGGTTCGCCACGACGCCCACCGGCCGGCCCTCGACCCGGCCGAAGCCGACCACGATGTTCTGCGCGTAGAGCGGCTGGACCTCCAGGAAGTCCGCCACCACGGCCTCCACCACCCGCTTGATGTCGTAGGGCTGGTTCGCCGAGTCCGGGATCAGCCGGTCCAGGGCCCGATCCGCTTCGCTCGGCGCGAGCTCGGCGGGCAGGTCGAAGGTGGTCGGTTCGTCCAGGTTGTTGCTCGGGAGGTACGAGAGCAGCGCGCGCACGTAGTCGATCGCGTCGTCCTCGTCGCTGGCGAGGTAGTGCGCGTTGCCGCTGCGGGTGTTGTGCGTGCGCGCGCCGCCCAGCTCCTCCATGCCGACGTCCTCGCCGGTGACCGTGCGGATGACGTCCGGGCCGGTGATGAACATGTGCGAGGTCTGGTCGACCATCACGGTGAAGTCGGTGATCGCCGGGGAGTAGACCGCGCCGCCCGCGCACGGGCCCATGATCAGCGAGATCTGCGGGATGACCCCGCTGGCCCGGACGTTGCGGAAGAAGATGTCGGCGTACAGGCCGAGCGCGACCACGCCCTCCTGGATCCGCGCGCCGCCGGAGTCGTTGATGCCGATGATCGGGCAGCCGATCTTCATGGCCAGGTCCAGCACCTTGACGATCTTGGTGCCGAACACCTCGCCCAGCGAGCCGCCGAACACGGTGAAGTCCTGTGAGAACACGCACACCGTGCGGCCGTCGACGGTGCCGTGGCCGGTGACCACGCCGTCGCCGTACGGGCGGTTCTTCTCCAGGCCGAAGGCCGTCGAACGGTGCCGGGCCAGTTCGTCCAGCTCCACGAAGGAGCCCTCGTCGAGCAGCAGCGCGATCCGCTCGCGGGCGGTCTTCTTGCCGCGGGCGTGCTGCTTCTCCACCGCCCGGGCCGAGCCGGCGTGCACGGCCTCGTCGGTGCGCCGCCCGAGGTCGGCGAGCTTGCCGGCCGTCGTGTGGATGTCATCCTGCTGCGTCACGTCCTGCTGCGCCGTCACGATGCCCCGTCCTCCGCTCGCCCACGCATGCCCACCTGCCAGGCGGCATTCACGCCGAAGAGATCGTATCGAGGGTTCCGGCCGACGGTGCGGGTGCCCGGATGCGGTGGTGCGGCAGATAGGACGTTTCGCACTCAATGCCCCATTCGTTACATCCCCCGTGACGACATGGATGACCCCCGTCGGCGTGGCGTTGATCGTCGGTGGCATCACCACGCTCATCGTCTTTCGCGCCGCCCTCTTCCGCAGCGCCCGCCGAGAACAGCGCGCCGGCGAGGCCCGCCGCCGCGCCGGCATGGCGGCGGAACCCCGAACCGGCGCCGAAGCGGTGGACCGGAAGCCGCCGGAGCAGGCGGCTCGACGCGGAGGTGCCGCCCCGCCGGTCGAGGCGTCCGCCCCGCACTCCGTGCCGGGACCGGACCGCCGTAGAAGTCGCGGCTCGGCCGGTCGTGTCCCCACCGGCCGCCCGCCTGACGAGAACCACCTGTTCGAGGCGCCCGCGGCGATCACCGCCCCGGCCCGCGACGAACCGGGCCCGGCCTACGGTCCGCCCACCGACCTCCGCCTGATGGCCCTCGGGCTGCCCGGGGACGACGGCCCGGCCGACGATCCGGGCGAGCCCGCGGACCACGGCGGCGACCCGGAACTCGACATCGACCAGGACCTCGACCGCGCCGCGGACCCCGCCCGGGCGGACGAGCGGTCGTACGCGCTGGACCTGCCGGGGTTGGCGCTGCCCGAGGCCGAGCTGTCCGGCCCCTTCGACGCCGTGGCGGGTTCGGACGGCACCGGCACCTTCCCCGGCAGCTACGACGGCTCGCTGGCCGACGCCGACGAGACCGGCTTCGTCCCCGTCGCCGAGGGCCCAGCCGGCGCCGGCTGGGCCGAGCGGTCCGACCTGCGGTACGGCGACCGCGTCGAGGGCTGGGTGCGCCCGCAGTACCAGGACGAGCCCGAGCCGGTCGCCGGCGACTACTGGACCCCGGCACCGGCCGGTTCCTACGAGACCGAGTACGGCTGGCCCACCCCGGTCGAGCGGCTGCCCGAGGTGCCGCCCTATCCGCCGGCGACCGGGTTCGACGTACCGGCGGAGGCCGACGCGGAGCCCACCCGGCCGGTGTTGCAGTGGCCGCCGGCGCGCCCCGACGACCGGATCGAGCTGCCCCGGTCCTGGTCGCGGCGCGACGACACCGGCCCCGCCTTCCGCACCCCGGTGGAGCGCGACCAGCCGGCGGATCCGCGGCCGGCGGCGGAGCTGCCGCCGGAACCCGGCAGGTTCGGCAGCGAGGCGGCCTACCAGCAGGAGAACCCGGCCGGCCGGCGCCGCTTCGAGGAGGCGGACGACCGGGTGTTCCTCGGCGAGCAGGGCCTGGTCCTGGCCGCGAACCCGCATGCCGGCGAGCCCGCGCGGCGGGACGAGCCGGCCGAAGCGCGCCCGGTGCAGCAGGAGCAGGTCACCGGCCGGGGCCGGCCCGGCCGGGTCCCCGCCCGGCGTGGCCCGAGCGCCGGCGGCCCCTACGCCGCGCGCGAGGAGAGCCTGGAGGGCCCGATCTGGACGGTTCCGGACCTGCCCGACGCGGCCATGCCCGACTTCACCTGGTCCCCGGAGGACGACGGCCGCCGGTCGAACCGGCCGACCGTGGTGATGCGCCGCCGGCGGGGTCCGGCGGGCGCGCGTGCCGGCGACGACGCCACCCAGATGCTGCCGCCGATGGACCTGTCCCACCCGGACCCGCCGCGGGCCCGTCCGCGGCCGCGCCCGCGTCCCGGCAACGGCCCGGTGGAGTCGCGCAGCACCGTCTACGTGAGCCGGCACGCGGCCGAACCCAGCTGATCAGGCCGGGGCTAGGCTGGGTTGATGGCTCCCTCGCCCTACACGGACCTGGACCGGCCGCCGCTGGGTGAGCGCTCCTTGCAGCGGGCCCTCATCGTGCCCGGCGGTTTCTGGCAGCGCCTGGAGATCCGGGCCGAGACCGGCTCCACCAACGCCGATGCCGCGGCCGCCGGCCAGGCCGGCGCCGCCGAGGGGCTGGTCGTGGTGGCCGAGCGGCAGGTGGCCGGCCGGGGCCGGCGCGACCGGCAGTGGGTCTCGCCGCCGCGGGCCGGGCTGACGCTGAGCTTCCTGCTGCGGCCCGGGGTCGCCGACGCCGAGCGGGGCTGGGCCGCGGCGCCGCAGCGCACCTGGGGCTGGCTGCCGCTGCTGGCCGGGGTGGCGTTGCGGGAGACGGTGCAGCGGCTGGCCGAGCTCGACGCCGCCCTGAAGTGGCCGAACGACCTGCTGCTGCGCACCGCGCAGGGCGAGGCGAAGGCGGCCGGCATCCTGGCCGAGGTCTCCGGCGACGCGGTGGTGATCGGCATCGGCCTCAACGTCACCACCCGGCCCGAGGAGCTGCCCGGCACGACCGGCCTGCCGGCCACGTCCCTGCAGGCCGCGGGCGCCAAGGCCACCGACCGCGATCCGCTGCTGCGGGCGCTGCTGCGCGGCGTCGCCCGGTGGTACGGCGGCTGGCGCGAGACCGGCGGCGACGCCGAGATGTGCGGGCTGCTGGCCGCGTACCAGCGGGAGTGCGCGACGATCGGGCGGGACGTGCGGGTGCTGCTGCCCAACGCCGAGGAGTTCACCGGCACGGCGACCACGGTGGACGGTGACGGCTGCCTGGTGGTCCGTACGGCTGACGGCGAGCGGCGTGTCTCGGCCGGGGACGTGCTGCACGTACGCTGAGCCCGTGGCTTTCCCGGACGAGGTGCTGACCGACGAGGAAGAGGTCGTCCTCCATCTGCATCCGCACGCGCGGGCGGCCGTACGCCCGATCCTGGTCCTGCTGGTGGCCCTGGCCGCCGTGCTGCTGGTCTGGATCATGTTGCCGCCGACCACCGGTGGCCTGATCGGGGTCTCGCTGGTGGGCGCCCTGGCGCTGTTCATGGCGGTGACCCGCGGGGTGTGGCCGCTGCTGGTCTGGCGCGGCACCCACTACGTCTTCACCGACGAGCGGATCCTGCTGCAGGACGGGGTGATCGCCCGGGAGCGCCGCGACCTGCCGCTGAATCGGGTGAACGACCACGTGATGAGCCAGTCGCTGCTCGACCGGATGCTCGGCAGCGGCACCCTGCGGATCGACTCGATCGGGGACCGGAGCGCCGTGCTGGTCGCGGTGCCCCGCGTGCAGCAGGTGCAGACGCTGCTCTACCAGCTCATCGAGACCGACCGCGAGCTGCGCGGTGACGACGACGAGGACGACGAGGAGCCGGCGCCGGCCCCGGTGCGCGGCAGGCGCCGGTGAGCCTCAGACGGCACGCCGCTGCGCGTCGATCTCCTTGGCCAGTTCCTCGTCCAGGCTGCCGTCGACCTCGGCACTGAGCTCGGCCAGCCCGGCCGCCACGTCCAGCTCGGTCACCGCGGCCTCGTGGCCGTCGACGGGCGGCTTGAGGAAGACGAAGGTGCGGTAGGCCCAGAACCGGAAGACCGTCGCGACTGCGATGCCGAGCAGCGTGACCCCCATGAACAGGATCTCGTCGTGCTCCTCGGTAAGGCCGAAGCCGTACTTGCCGATGGTCACCGCGCCGGACTGGATGATCATGCCGACCAGGTTGAAGCCGAAGAACAGCGTGTACTCCCGGCGCAGGGCGCTGCGGGTGTGCTTGCGGTAGGTCCAGTACCTGTTCGCCAGGTACGCCAGCGTCGTGGTGACGATGGTGGCGATGATGCTCGCCTTGACGGCGCCGATGGGCAACAGGGCCCAGGTGATCGCCATGTAGAGCAGCGTGTTCGCGGCGCCGATCGAGCCGAAGGCGAGAGCCTCGGGGGCGAGGTGGCGCAGGCGTTCCGCCAGCGGGCGAGCTGAAGGCATTGGTCAACCTTACGGGGGGAATGGGCGGGGACAGCGGAGCCTGAGCTGCGATAAGTCCGACGTCACAAGCGCGGGACGGCACGCGGCGCGGCCGGCGGCGCCGACTGCGGGGTGCCGGGGTCGGCCGGGGCGGTGGCCACCGGCGGCGGCTCGGCGGGAACCGGCTCCGGGAGCACGGCGTCGCCGAACACAAACCGGCGGTAGGACCAGAAGCGGAACAGGGTGCCCACGGCGGTGCCCACGAACTGGCCGGAGATGTTGTCCGCGAGCGGGCTCTGGAATTCCGGCCAGATGGCGCCCAGGCCGTAGTGGCTGATCGCCAGGCAGGTCAGCCCGATGCCCAGGCCGACCCCGTTGAGCAGGAAGAACATCGTGTACTGCCGGGCCATGTTGCGGTGCTCGCGGTGCCGCCAGGTCCAGAACCGGTTGCCGGCGAACGCCACGGTGGTGGCCAGCACGGTGGAGATGGTCTTGGCCAGCAGCGACTCGAAGCCGGCCTGCAGCAGCACGTTGAAGATGGCGAGGTCGATCGCGAAGGCGATGCCGCCGACCGTGCCGAACTTGCTCAGCTCGCGCACGAGTGCCCCGAAGCGTGCCCGCAGCGCGGGCAGGAATGCGGCAGGCACGATCCCGACAGTACCGGGGCCGGTCACGGACCGCCGTTTTCGTGAGCGACTCTTAACCCATCCGCAGCGACGTGGTCACGCTGTTTGTACGGACGGTGACCCCGTTGATTGATCTCGGTGATCTCGGCGTGCCGCCCCCGGCAGCCCGCGCAGTAGGCCAGATGGGCCTCCAGCCGGACGGCCACCCGCGGCGCCACCCGGCCCCGGACGTGCCCGCCGAGCCGGTCGCCGGTCCACCGGCACTCGGGCGGCTCGGCCTCCGCCACGTGTTGCTGCAGGTAGAGCCGGCGCAGTCCCTCCCGGGCCCGGTGGGCGAGCACCGCCACCGCGTTCGGGGTGAGGCCGAGGTGCGGCGCCACCTCCGCCGGGCTGGCCCCCTCGACCTCGGTGCGCCACAGCACGTCCCGCCAGCGGTCCGGCAGCGCCCGGAAGGCCCGCGCGGCGTAGGTGCGTTCGAGCCGGTCGAGGGCCGGGTCCAGGAACGGCTCGCCCTCGTCGTAGCGGGTCAGGTCGTCGGTGAACTCCAGCCGCCGGTCCCGCCGGGCCCGGTGGTAACAGACGTGCCGCAGCGTCGTGTGCAGGTACGCGCGGAACGCCACCAGCGGCCCCCGCCCGGCCCGCAGGCTCGCGAAGACCTTGGCGAACGTCTCGGCGACCAGGTCGTCGGCGTCGGCGGGGTCGTGGACGAGCCCGTACGCCAGCGTCCGGGCGGCGGCCCGGTGGCGCTGGTAGAGAACGCCGTACGCCGCGGTGTCGCCCGCGCGGACGGCGGCCAGCAGGTCTGTGTCGGCATCGGTGTCACTGGCCGGGATGGTCATTCCTGCCTCCTGTAGTGGGGAGTGGGAGGAAAGCCCGAGTAGCGGCCAGCTTAGGACGTTTCGTCCGTTTTGTGAAAGTAGCCGATCGGCCGAGAAGAATGCATCGGCGCGACGCGGATGCGCGCTTGTGCGTCAACCGGCGAAGGATCAATCGTCATTGAGCACCGCGGCCGAAGTTTGTGCGGTTCTCCACAGGATTCGCCGATGAACTGAACGTTCCCTCGGCTTAGGCTGATGTGACTCCCGTGACATCAGCCGGTCCTCCGGCTGCTGAGTCACTGGTCAGTGCAGACCGAAGGGAATCACATGTCAGTGCCCCCCACTGCTCACACCAAGCTGCTGACCTGGGTGGACGAGGTTGCCGCCCTGACCACCCCGGACCGTGTCGTCTGGTGCGACGGTTCCGACGACGAGTGGACCCGGCTGACCGACGCGCTCGTCGACGCCGGCTCGCTGGTCCGCCTCGATCCCGTCAAGCGGCCCAACTCGTTCTGGGCCCGTACCGATCCCGGGGACGTCGCCCGGGTCGAGGAGCGCACGTTCATCTGCTCCGTCGACCCCGCCGACGCCGGCCCCACCAACAACTGGACCGCGCCCGCCGAGATGAAGGCGACGATGACGGAGCTGTACCGCGGCTGTATGCGCGGGCGCACCATGTACGTCGTCCCGTTCAGCATGGGACCGATCGACGCGGCCCACCCGATGTTCGGCGTCGAGATCACCGACAGCGCGTACGTGGTGGCCTCGATGAAGATCATGACCAGGATGGGCGCCCCCGTGCTGGCCGCGATGGGCACCGACGCCGACTTCGTGCCGGCGCTGCACTCGGTCGGCAAGCCGCTGGCCGACGGCGAGGCCGACGTGCCCTGGCCGTGCAGCGAGACCAAGTACATCTCGCACTTCCCGGAGACCCGGGAGATCTGGTCGTACGGCTCCGGCTACGGCGGCAACTCGCTGCTCGGCAAGAAGTGCTTCGCCCTGCGGATCGCCAGCGTCGCCGCCCGCGACGAGGGCTGGCTCGCCGAGCACATGCTGATCATGAAGCTGACCTCGCCCGCGGGCCAGGTCCGCTACATCGCCGGCGCGTTCCCCTCGGCGTGCGGCAAGACCAACCTGGCCATGCTGGAGCCGACCCTGCCGGGCTGGAAGGTCGAGACCGTCGGCGACGACATCGCCTGGATGCGGTTCGGCTCCGACGGGCGGCTCTGGGCCACCAACCCCGAGTACGGCCTCTTCGGCGTCGCGCCCGGCACCGACGAGCACACCAACCCCAACGCGATGCGCACGCTGGCCCGGGGCAACTCGATCTTCACCAACGTCGCCCGCACCGACGACGGCGACATCTGGTGGGAGGGCATGGGCGAGCCGCCCGCGCACCTCATCGACTGGAAGGGCAACGACTGGACACCGGAGTCCGAGTCGACGTCCAGCCACCCGAACAGCCGGTTCTGCACCCCGATCAACCAGTGCCCGATCCTCGCCCCGGAATACGACGACCCCCGTGGCGTACCGATCGACGCGATCCTCTTCGGCGGCCGGCGTAAGACCACCGTCCCGCTGGTCACCGAGGCCCGCGACTGGGTGCACGGGGTCTACTTCGGCGCCACCCTGTCGTCGGAGACCACCGCCGCGGCGGTCGGCCAGGTCGGCGTGGTCCGCCGCGACCCGATGGCGATGCTGCCGTTCATCGGCTACCACGCCGGTGACTACTTCAACCACTGGATCGAGATGGGCAAGGCCGCTTCCGGCGACGCCGCGAAGCTGCCGAAGATCTTCTACGTCAACTGGTTCCGCCGGGACGCCGACGGCGGCTTCCTCTGGCCCGGGTTCGGCGATAACTCGCGGGTGCTCAAGTGGATCGTCGAGCGCCTGGACGGCACCGCCGACGCGGTGGAGACCCCGATCGGCCACGTGCCGACCCCGGACGCCCTGGACGTCAGCGGGCTGGACCTCAGCCGCGAGCAGCTCGAGGCCGTGCTGCGCGTGGACGCGGACGAGTGGCGGGCCGAGATCCCGCAGGTCGAGGAGTGGTTCGCCAAGTTCGGCGACAAGCTGCCGACCGTGCTCTGGTCCGAACTCGACGCACTGAAGTCCCGCCTCAACGCCGGCTGACACCCCGCGCCCGCCTCGGGAGTGAGGCGGGCGCGGCCTGGGTACCTTCGGCCCGTGACCCGTCCGACCGCCCCACCGCCGCCCCTGACCGGACTGAAGGCCATCCCCGACATCCGCCCGCCCGCGGTCCGCGTGCTGACCTGGCTGCTGGTCGCGACGGCGGCGGCGACCGTCGGGGTCGAGCTGCTCAATCTCTGGTACGCGCCGGAGCACGGTTTCGGGCTCGGCATCCGCACGGGCTGGGCGTTGCTCCGTACCCTGGGCTGGTTGATCTTGATCTGGCACGTGCGGCGCAGCCGCGCGGTGTCCCGGCCGCTCGGGCTGATCCTCGCCGTGACCACCGTCTTCGCCGTCGGCCGGCTGCTCGTGCCGCGCGACGGCGCGCCGCCCACGGCCGGCCTGATCGGGTTCGGCGTGCTGACGCTGCTCTGCCTCACCGTCGTGGTGCTGCTCTACCGGCACCCCACCGTGCGCGGTCACCTGGTGCGCTATCCCGCCAAGCTGGTCGCCACCCGCAAGGGGCTGGAGTGGCGCGAATCCGCGCCGCGGCGCCCACCGGTGGCCGCCTGGGTGATCACCGCCCGGGTCGCGGCGTTCACCTACAGCCCGCTGATCCTGGTGCCGGCGGTGATCTCGGTGGGCGAGCTGGGCCGGCGGCCCGAGTACATCCTGGCGGTGGTGTTCTGGATCTTCGTGGGCATCGGCGCCAGCTATGCGGTGCTGCTCACCACCTTCTTCCTCCAGCGCGGCAAGGCCTGGGCCCGGCAGCTGATGGTCTGGGTCAGCCTGGGCGTGCTCGTGATCGACCTGCCGCTCTGCTACCTGCTGCTCGGCGCCGACGGCCTGATCCGCGACGGCGCCCCGCTGGTCGCGGCCGCGGTGCTGGCCTGCTACGCGATCTGGCGCGCCGGCCGCACAGCCGCCGCCGCCGGCCCCACCACCCAAGACCCTGCCGCTACCCCGGCCCCGGCATGACAACCCCCGCCGGCCTGGGCCGGAGCCGGGTGGCCGGATGACGGCGGAGACGGTTGACGTCGCGGTGGTCGGGGCCGGGCCCGCCGGTGCGGCCGCCGCGCTGGCCGCGCGCCGGGCCGGTGCGTCCGTGCTGCTGCTGGACAAGGCCGACTTCCCCCGGGACAAGCCGTGCGGTGACGGCATCGCCGCCGACGCCGTCGACGTGCTCGAAGGGCTCGGGGTCACCGGTGTCACCGACGGGTATCGGCCCGTGACGGCGCTGCGGCTGATCGGTCCGGGCGGGGCCGAGGTGGCCCGGCCGCTGCCCCGCGCCGCGCACACCGTGCCGCGCCGGGTCTTCGACGAGCGGCTGGTGCGGGCCGCCGTCGCGCAGGGCGCCGAGCTGCGCAGGCACACCGTGCGCGAGGTTCGTCCCGGTCCCGGCGGCGTGACCCTCGACGGCCTGGTCACCGCGCGGGTGGTGATCGGGGCGGACGGCGCCGGTTCGGTGGTGCGGCGCGCGCTCGGCCACCCGGTCAACCCCGGCGGGCACCTGGCCATCGCGATCCGCGGGTACGCCCCCGCGATCGGCGCCGAGCAGCTCATCCGGACCACGAGCGCGCGCTGGCCCGCATACGCCTGGTCCTTCCCGATCGGCGACGGCACCGCCAACGTCGGCTACGGCGAGACGTTGCGGGGGACGCCGCTGACGAAGGCGTACCTGCTGGAGCGGCTGGGGGAGCTGCTGCCCGGCGGCACGCCGACCGGCCTGCGCGCCCACCACCTGCCGTTGTCCACCCGCCGGCCGCCGCCGGGCCGCGGCCCGGTGCTGCTGGCCGGCGACGCGCTGTCGCTGATCAACCCGTTCACCGGCGAGGGCATCTTCTACGCCGTGCTCTCCGGCGCGCTGGCCGGCGCGGCCGCCGCCGCGGGACCGGAGCGCGCGGCCGAGCGGTACGCCGCCGCCTTGACCGGCCGGCTCGGCCGGCACCTGCGGCACTCGGGGTTCGCGGCGCTGCTGACCCGCCGGCCGGGAGTGGTCGACGCCGCGGTCCGGGCCGCCCGCCGAGATGGTGCGGTTTTCCGCCGGATGGTGGATCTGGGGCTCGGTGACGGGGTTTTCGACCTTCGCACGATCGGACGCATCGGGAGCGCGCTGCTGCACCGGGGTGACTCGCCCTCTTGAGCCGCGGCGCGTGCTGGATAGGCTTGCGGGGATGAGTCTGCGGTCCCTGGTCTATTCGCTGTACGAACGACGGCTCGCCGGCAAGCTCGCCGGCAAGCCGGTGCCGCAGCATGTCGGGGTGATGTGCGACGGCAACCGCCGCTGGGCCCGCGAGATGGGCTACGTCGACCCGAACGACGGCCACCGGGTCGGCGCGGTGCGGATCAAGGAGCTGCTCGGCTGGTGCGACCAGGCCGGGATCAAGCACGTCACGCTCTATCTGCTGGCCACCGACAACCTGCAGCGCCCCGCCGCCGAGCTGGACCCGCTGGTCAAGATCATCGAGGACCTGGCGACCGAGCTGGCCGAGGACGGCAACCCGTGGCGGCTGCGCATCGTCGGCGCGCTCGACGTGCTGCCCGCACCCACCGCGACCGTCCTGAAGGCCGCCCAGGAGAAGACCGCAACCCGCACCGAGGGCGTCGAGGTCAACCTCGCGGTCGGCTACGGCGGCCGGCGGGAGATCACCGACGCCGTGCGCTCGCTGCTCTACGAGCAATCCGCGGCCGGCCGCACGCTGGAGGAGCTCGCCGAGATGCTCGACGTCGAGCACATCGCCGAGCACCTCTACACCAAGGGACAGCCCGACCCCGACCTGGTCATCCGCACGAGCGGGGAGCAGCGGCTGTCCGGTTTCCTGCTCTGGCAGTCGGCGCACTCGGAGTTCTACTTCCACGACGCAAACTGGCCGGACTTCCGCCGGACGGACTTCCTGCGGGCGCTCCGCTCGTACGCGGGACGCCAGCGGCGCTACGGCGCCTGAGGCTGTTCAGCGCGAGCACCCCGATGACGATCGTGATGCCCGCCCACTCGTGCGGGCGCAGCGCCTGGCCGAGCAGCACCAGCCCGGCCAGGGCGGCCAGCACCGGGTGCACGCTCATGAACATCCCGAAGAACCGCGCCGGCACCCGGCGCAGGGCGATCAGATCCAACGCGTACGGCAGTGAGCTGAGCACCCCGGCCCCGGCGGCATACGCCAGTCCCGTGGTGCCAAAACGCCCCTGTGCGAGAAGTGTCACAGCAACCGGCAGATAGCCCAGCGCGGAGATCGTCGTCGCCACCGCGGTCGCCTCGATCCCCGGCACCCGTGCCCCCAGCACCCGGTTCAGCACGATGTACGCCGCCCAGCACCCCGCCGCCAGCAGCGCGCACCCGATGCCGGCCCAGTCGCTGGACGGGCCCGGCCGCACCAGCACGTAGACCCCGGCACCGGCCGCGACCGCGCACACCAGGTCGAACCGGGTCCGGGAGCCGGCCAGCGCCAGCGCCAGCGGCCCGAGCACCTCCAGTGTCACCGCCAGGCCCAGCCCGATCCGGTCGACCGCCGTGTAGAGGCTCAGGTTCATCACCGCGAACACGCCGGCCAGCAGCAGCGTCGGCCACCACTGCGGCCAGGTGAAGCGGCGCACGTCCGGCCGGGCCACCGCCAGCAGTGCCGCCGCGGCGACGAACTGGCGCACCGCGACCACCCCGGCGGGCCCCACGCCGGCGAACGCGTGCGCGCCCAGCGCCGCACCGACCTGATTGCAGGCCGCGCTGCCCAGCATGACGGCGAGCCCTGTTGATCTCATGCTGCCGAGCCTTCGCCCGGCCGGCCGCGAAGAGAAATGCCGGCGACGGCGGATCGATACGCTCGGCGCATGGATTTGCGGCAGCTCAGAGCCTTTGTCGCGGTGGTGGACGCGGGCACCTTCACGGACGCGGGGGCCGTTCTGGGGATCTCGCAGGCGTCGGTCTCGCGTTCGGTCGCCGCGCTGGAGGCGGCGCTGGGCACCCGGCTGCTGCAGCGCACCACCCGGCACGTCGCGCTGACCGCCACCGGCGCCCGGGTGGCCGCCCAGGCCCGGCGCATCCTCGAGGAGTTGGCCCACCTGGAGCGGATCGTCGCGGAGGCGCGCACCGAGGTGCGCGTCGGCTTCGCCTGGGCGGCGCTGGGCCGGCACACCCGGCGGTTGCAGAAGGCGTGGGCCGCTGTGCATCCCGGCGTACCACTGGTGTTCGTGCAGGTCAACGATCCGACGGCGGGTCTGGCGGCGGGTGCGGCCGACCTCGCGGTGATCCGCCGCCCGCTCGACGACCCCCGCTTCGCCACCACCGAGATCGGCCGGGAGTCCCGGTACGCGGCGGTGGCCACGGACAGCGCGCTGGCCCGCCGCCGCTCCCTGCGGGTGGAGGACCTGTCCCGGTACACGGTGGCGATCGACAGCCGGACCGGCACCACGACGCTGGGCCTGTGGCCGGCGGACGCCCGGCCCACCTCGGTGCGGGAGACGCCGGCGGTGGACGAATGGCTGACGCTGATCGCCGCCGGGCAGGCCGTGGGGGTCACCGCCGAGGCGACGGCGCACCAGTACCCGCGCCCGGGCGTCGCCTACCGGGTGCTGCGGCAGGTGCCACCGATCTCGGTGCGGCTGGCGTGGTGGCGTGACGACCCGCCGGACCAGCTGACCGAAGTGATCACGCTGGCCCGGGCCGCCTACGGCTGGTCAGCGGCGGAAGGCGGTCAGGGCGTCGGCGAGGAAGCCGGCGACCGCCTCGGGTGACTCCAGGGTCAGGTCGGCGGCGCTGGAGACCTCTGCGCCGGTCTCCGGGTTGGCCACCGCGACGCACATGCCGAAGAAGTCGGGGTCGACGGCCTCGCGGGCGCGCAGCGCGTCGAACGCCTTGATGTCGGACATGTCGTCGCCGAAATACCAGGCGCAGCGGGCGTTCAGCACGCCCTCGCCGATCACCATGCCCTTGTCCTGGTCGACCGGCGGCTTCAGCTCGACGACCATCCGGCCGCCCTGGATCCGCAGGCCCACGCGTTCGGCCTGCTCGTGGCCCCAGCGCTCGACCGTCTGGGCCAGCTGCGGCGCGGTGCGGTAGTGCAGGGCGACCGAGAGCCGCTTGTATTCCACCAGGATCTGCTCGGGCAGCTCGGCGCGGGCGCGCTCGGCCAGCTGCTCCATCGCCGGCACCCAGGGCAGCGCGGCGGGCTCGGTGACCACCTCGCCGTCGTGCCACACCTCGAGGCCGTACAGCCCGTAGAGGTCGACGTGGGCCAGCGAGGAGAAGCGCGAGCGCAGGAAGCTCACCGGGCGGGCCGAGACGATGGCCACCCGGGCGACCGCGCCGGCCAGCTCGTCGAGCACGCCCAGCACCGACGGCACGGGCTGGGAGGCGTCGGGATCGTCGGTCACCGGCGAGAGCACGCCGTCGAAGTCGAAGAAGAGGGTCGTGTCATCGGCCCGTGAGGCAGTGAACTGCCAGGCCTCGGCGGCGCTCAGCGGGTGCGTGGGACGCGCGTGGTGCTGCTCGGACTCAGGCACGAGTACCAGCCTACCTGCAACGGAGCCCGGTGCACGTCGGCGTGACGGCGGGGAATTGGCGGATCACGCGGGTACTACCGCCGGTGGCACTTGACCGCTAGCGTTCTAGTCATGGCACGGGGTCATCCCGGGCCAACCGGTCGGCCCGGACCTGCGACAAGAGCGCCACGGGGCCCCGCATCCCGGCTCCGTGCCAGGCACGGGCGCCGGACGTGGCGGACCGCGGGCGGACCGGGTTGCACGCCCGCTGGAGCAGGCCTGTGACATCTCGCCGTACTGACGCCGGGGCTTCGCACGACCCGGCCGCCACCGTCTCCAGCAGCCGCGCCGGCACGGGACGCAGGACGTCCCGCGACCGGCACGCCGACGCGGAGCCCGCCCCAGCCGGCCGGGTCTTCGTTCTGGACACCTCGGTCCTGCTGTCCGACCCGGCGGCGTTCCGCCGGTTCACCGATCATGAGGTGGTCATCCCCCTCGTGGTGATCTCCGAGCTGGAGGACAAGCGGCACCACCCCGAGCTCGGCTGGTTCGCCCGGCAATCGCTGCGCATGCTCGACGAGCTGCGCATCAAGTTCGGCCGGCTGGACCATCCCGTGCTCTGCAACGACGAGGGCGGCACGGTCCGCGTGGAGCTCAACCACGCCGACCAGAGCGTGCTGCCACAGGGCTTCCGCAACGACTCGAACGACACCCGGATCCTGTCCGTGGCGCTCGGGCTGACCGCCGACGGCCGCGACGTCACGCTGGTCAGCAAGGACATGCCGCTGCGGGTCAAGGCCGCCTCGGTCGGCCTGACCGCGGACGAGTACCGGCACGGCCAGGCCAGCGACCCGACCTGGGTCGGCATGGCCGACCTCAAGCTGTCCGAGGACCAGGTCGCCCAGCTGTACGCGGGTGACGAGCTGGAGCTGGAGGACGCGGACGCGCTGCCCTGCCACACCGGCCTGGTGATCCACTCGGTCCGTGGCTCGGCGCTGGGCCGGGTCAACCCGGACAAGACCGTGCGCCTGGTCCGGGGTGACCGGGAGGCGTTCGGCATCCGGGGCCGCTCGGCGGAGCAGCGGGTCGCGCTGGACCTGCTGCTGGACGAGTCGATCGGGATCGTCTCGCTGGGTGGCCGGGCCGGCACCGGCAAGTCCGCGCTGGCGCTGTGCGCGGGCCTCGAGGCGACCATGGAGCGCAACCGCCACAAGAAGGTCATCGTCTTCCGCCCGCTCTACGCCGTCGGTGGCCAGGAGCTCGGTTATCTGCCGGGCAGCGAGTCGGAGAAGATGTCGCCCTGGGCGCAGGCGGTCTTCGACACGCTCGGCGCGGTGGTGCACGCCAACGTGATGGAGGAGGTCATGGCGCGGGGCCTGCTCGAGGTGCTGCCGCTGACCCACATCCGGGGCCGCAGCCTGCACGACGCCTTCGTGATCGTCGACGAGGCGCAGTCGCTGGAACGCAACGTGCTGCTCACGGTGCTCTCCCGGATCGGGCAGGGCTCCCGGGTGGTGCTCACCCACGACGTCGCCCAGCGCGACAACCTGCGGGTGGGCCGGCACGACGGCGTGACGGCGGTGATCGAGGCGCTGAAGGGTCATCCCATCTTCGCCCATGTCACCCTGACGAGGTCCGAGCGCTCGCCGATCGCAGAGGTCGTCACCGATCTCCTGGAGGACATCCCGCAGTAACGCTGCGTTGCCGGGTGAGGCGGGGATCCGAGGGGTCCCCGCCTCACGCTGCGAAGAGGGCCGACTACATAAAGTGAGATTGTCGTTACCTCGAAAGTGAGAGAAATGGCGGGTATTTGCCCGGATTAACTCCTAAACGCCCTGTGATTCATTTCACAGGTGCGCGTCGTCATTTCACATCCCCTTCACCGTGCGCCATGGTGGCTGGCGAGCATCATTCGCGTGGCCCGGCAGGTCGGAGATCGACTTGGCGGTCACCGTGACCGGCGGAAGACATGCCGGTCGCGCGACCCGAGGGGTCGACGATGCTCGCGGCGGAAATGTCGCCGGGATTCGTCCCGGTGAATGCCCGCCGCGTCATTGCCCCCAACGAAGGGATACTTCGTGAATCGGCTCTGGAGCCGGGTCGGAATCCGTGTGGCCTCGGTGGGCCTGCTTGTCGCAGGCGTGATCGGCGGGGTCTACCTCGGTCAGGACCAGGAAGTCCAGGCGCAGAGCGCCCAGGCCAGTCTCACCGTCCAGGCGGACGCGGACGAGATGCAGCTCCTCAAGGAGCGGCACGGCCAGCACGCGGCGGCTCGCGCTTACCAGCGTGAGGCCGAGGACGAGGCGGCCACCAAGGCCGCCGCGGAGGCCAAGATCGCGGCCGGCAAGGCCCGCACCGTCGAGAAGAAGCTGATCGAGAAGAAGGCGGCCGAGAAGAAGGCCGAGGAGGCCAAGAAGGCCGAATCCGGCGGTGGTTCCGGCGCGACGGTGCCGTACACCGGCCCGATCCCGGACTCCTGCAACGAGTACAGCGGCAACCGGGAGACCGGCTGCGCGCTGATGCTCAAGGCCGGCTTCAAGATCGACCAGTTCCCGTGCCTGGACAAGCTGTGGAAGAAGGAGAGCGGCTGGAACCACCGCGCCTCCAACGCCAGCTCGGGCGCGTACGGCATCCCGCAGTCGCTGCCCGGCTCGAAGATGGCCTCGGAGGGCTCGGACTGGAAGACCAACCCGGCCACCCAGATCAAGTGGGGCCTCGGTTACATCAAGGGCCGGTACAACACCCCGTGCAACGCGTGGTCGCACTCGCAGAACACGGGTTGGTACTGATCCAGACCTGACAAAAGGGGTACGCGCTTGGGCGCGTACCCCTTTTGCGGTCATGGACCGTGATCAAATGTCTGTATGGTCCGGAAAGTCGCCTCGGTGGTTGTGCTCGGAGTTCTTGCCTGCGTGCTTTCCGCGAGCCAGATAGCGGCCCGGGCCGCCGACCACAGCGAGCCGGCCCGTGCGGTCGTCGGCGGTGACCTGGCCCCGGCCGGCCGCTTCCCGTGGATGGTGCGGCTCTCGATGGGCTGCGGCGGGGTGCTGACCGCGCCCGGCGTGGTGCTCACCGCCGGTCACTGCGTCACCGGCACCGGCAAGGACAAGACCGTCGAGGTGACCGCCGGCACCACCGACCTCAAGTCGCGGGACGCGGTCAAGGCGCGCTCGGTCGCGGTGATCCGGGCCGGCGGCTTCCGCGACGAGACCCGCGGCGACGACTGGGCGCTGATCAAGCTGGACCGCACGCTCGACCTGCCGGTGCTGGACCTCAGCCGCGGCGGCGCCGAGGAGGGCGGCCCGATGACCATCGTCGGGTGGGGACAGACCAGCGAGGCCTCGCTGCACCAGCAGACCAAGCTCCGGTACGCCAGCGTGCCGATCGTCGGCGACAAGGACTGTGCCCGGGCGTACCGGAGGGTCGGGGTGAAGCTCGTCGAGAAGGAAGCGATCTGCGCCGGCGGCCCCAGCGCCGACACCTGCCAGGGTGACTCCGGCGGGCCGATGGTGCACGAGACGGCCGACCACCGGTTTGTGCAGGTCGGCATCGTGAGCTTCGGCCTCGGCTGCGCCCGCCGCGGCTACCCCGGCGTCTACACCCAGATCTCCCGGTTCCGCAACGACATCCGGGCAGCCACCCGCAAGCTGAGCTAACCGTGGCCGATCCGACACTCACCGGGTTGGCGTGGGTGGCGTCGATCGGCAACCATCGGGGGATGAGTTACCCCGGGGAGCGCGAGGATCAGGCGGCGAGATTCGGTTCCGAGGCTTTCTTCGCCTCGATCGGCCGCGCCTTCGTGGCGATGTGCGCCGTCATCCCGGTGCTGTTCCTGATCGAGGCCATCGACGTGGGCATCGGCGCCGGTCGGCTCGACGTGGCCGGCGGCATCATCCCGCACCGCATCGACGGCCTGGACGGGGTGATCTTCAGCCCGTTCCTGCACGCCGGCTGGGACCACCTCTACGGCAACAGCATCCCGCTGATCCTGGTCGGCACCTTCGCCCTGGCCGGCGGCACCCGCCGGTTCCTCTGGTCGACGCTGGTGATCGTGCTGGTCAGCGGCTTCGGGGTGTGGATCATCGGAGACCCGAGCAGCGTCGTGGTCGGCGCCAGCGGGGTCGTCTTCGGCTACCTGGGCCTGCTCGTCACCCGCGGCCTGGTGGAGCGCAGCTGGTGGAACCTCGGCGTGGCCGCGTTCATCGGCCTGCTGTACTGGTACCAGCTCTACAACGTGCTGCCGACCGACCAGCCGATCTCCTGGCAGGGGCACCTGCTGGGCCTGCTCGGCGGGGTGATCGCGGCGATCATCTTCCGGCGCCGGCGGGTCCGCCCGGTCCCGGCCCTCTACGGCCCCGGCAGCCCCACGCTCACCGACCTCTGAGCTCAGCCGGCCCGGCGCCGGGCCGGCACCACGGCGACGGCGACCGCCACCAGCGTCAGGACCGCACCGAGCACGGTGTTCCAGCCCGGCCGCCCCGCCTCGGCCGGGACGATCGTGTCCACCAGCAGCGCGCCGGTGACCTGCCCGGCGATCATGCCCAGGCCGAGCAGCAGCACGCCTGTGTAGCGCACCACGGCGGCGCCCAGCGCGATGAAGACGATGCCCAGGGTGCCGCCCACGTAGAGCCACCAGGGACCGCGGGGCAGGTGCTCCGGCAGGCCGCCGATCGCCACCGAGACCACGAACGCGACCAGCAGCACCGCCGTACCCATGAAGAAGTTGACCAGGCCCGCCACCATCGCGCTGCCGGAGACCAGCCGGACGTGGCCGTTGACCGCCTGCTGCCAGGCGATGCCGAGGCCCGCCAGCAGCGGCAGCACGGCCAGCGCCAGCGCGCTCGGGTGCCCGATCCGGTCGCCGACCGCCAGCAGCACCGCGCAGACGGTCAGCACGGCCCCGGCCAGCCGCGGCGTCGTCACCGGTTGCGGGCCGGCCGGGCCCGCGCCCGCCCGGTCGACCAGCAGGCTGCTCGACGACTGGCCGGCGACCAGGGCGACGATGAAGACCGCCACCCCGAGCGTCGGCACGGTCAGGCCCTGGGTGGCGACCAGGAAACCGCCGCACATCCCGCCGACGCACTGCCACGGGCGGATCCGTCGCTCGCGCAGGGCGGTGTGCAGGTGGCCCAGCCCGGCCCGGCCGGCCGGCAGCAACGGCACGAGCACGGCCAGCACCAGCAGGCCGGAGCCGAACGAGATGGTGGCGGCGCCGATCGGGTCGGCCAGGCGTACGGCCAGCTCGCCGTTGATCCTCGACTGCACGGCCAGCGCGACCCCGGCGACCACCGCGAGGCCCACGCCGCCGGCCTTCCGCCCGGTCGGGACAAGGGGCGGAGCAGTCGAGGTCTGGGTCACTCCCGCACCGTCGGCAGGTGCCCGTCGAAGTCCACCGCGGAGTAGAGCGCCAGCTTCTCCAGCCGGTGGTACGAGTCGATGACCCGGATCGTGCCGCTCTTGGACCGCATCACGATCGACTGGGTGTGCGCCCCACCGGACCGGTAGCGCACCCCCTTGAGCAGGTCCCCGGAGGTCACGCCGGTGGCCACGAAGAAGCAGTTGTCGCCGGTGACCAGGTCGTTGGTGGTCAGCACCCGGTCCAGGTCGTGCCCGCCGGCCCGGGCCTTCTCCCGCTCGGAGTCGTCCAGCGGCCAGAGCTTCGCCTGGATCTCGCCGCCGAGGCACTTCAGCGCGCAGGCCGCCGTGATGCCCTCGGGCGTGCCGCCGATGCCCATCAGCACGTCGACGTCGGACTCGGTCCGCGCCGCCGAGATGGCGCCGGCGATGTCGCCGTCGGAGATGAACTTGATGTTGGCGCCGGCCGCCCGGACCTCCTCGACCAGCTTCTGGTGCCGGGGCCGGTCCAGGATGCACACGGTCACGTCGGAGACGCTGGAACGCTTGGCCTTGGCGATCCGCCGCAGGTTCTCGGTGGCGCCCGCGTTGATGTCGATCACGTCGGCGCAGTCCGGCCCGACGGCGATCTTCTCCATGTAGAAGACGGCGCTCGGGTCGAACATCGCACCGCGCTCGGCGACCGCCAGCACGGCGACCGCGCCCGGCATGCCCTTGCTCATCAGCGTCGTGCCGTCGACCGGGTCGACCGCCACGTCCACCTCCGGACCGGTGCCGTCACCGACCTCCTCGCCGTTGAACAGCATCGGGGCGTTGTCCTTCTCACCCTCGCCGATCACGACGACGCCGCGCATCTGGATCGAGTTGATGAGCTTGCGCATGGCGTCGACGGCGGCGCCGTCGCCGCCCTCTTTGTCACCCCGGCCGACCCAGCGGCCGGCGGCCATCGCGGCGGCTTCGGTGACGCGGACCAGGTCCAGGGCGATGTTGCGGTCGAGATCCTGCGGGTTCTGGGCTACGGGCATGGAAAGGCCTCCTCGCGACGGTGCGGGTGTGGTGCACCGATCCTCACACGTGGCTGTGCGCGAAGTCCCGTGTCCGCGACATGGTTAACAATGGTGAGGTGGCCACCCCTGAAGCAGCACCGGCGCCCGACGCGGCCGCCGAGCCCGTCACCGTCGGCAAGCGCGGCGGCCGATCCCCGCGGGACATGGCGATGTCACTCGCCGTCCTGCTGGTGCCGATCGCGCTGCTGTTGATCTTCTACCGGGTCGTGCTGGACGGCGACAAGCCGATCAGCGTCGACGCCGGGCCGACCATCCAGCAGGCGCGCAGCGCGGCCGCGTTCCCGGTGGTCCTGCCGCAGGGCCTCGGCGACGACTGGCACACGGTGAGCGCCACCTTCAAGCGCGACGCCGACGGGGCCACGCTGCGGATCGGCTACGTCGACCCGGACAGCGACCCGATCCAGCTGGTGCAGAGCAGCACCCCGACCGCGAAGCTGCTGCCGGTCGAGCTGGGTGACGACCCGAAGGCGGTCAGCACCTACCGCGACGGCGCCCGGACCTGGCAGCGCTACGACGCCCGCGAGGGCGAGAACGCCCTGTTGCTGCTGGAGAAGGGCCGCACGATCATCGTGGTCGGGATGGCCGGCTCGGAGCGGCTGGAGAGCTTCGCCGCGTCACTCGGCTGAGCGGGCGGCCCGGGCCGCCTCGATGCGTTCCCGGGCGCCGTCCAGCCAGCGCTGGCAGACGTCGGCCAGCTTCTCGCCGCGCTCCCACAGCGCGAGCGACTCCTCGAGCGAGCTGCCGCCCTGCTCCAGCCGTTCCACCACCGTCGCCAGCTCGGTCCGGGCCTGCTCGTAACTGAGTTTTTCGTCCGTCATTCCTGCACTCCCGCTCGCAGTTCACCGTCGGCCAGCCGTACCCGGAGGATGTCGCCCGGCGCCACCTCGCCGGCCGCGCGGACCACGTGGCCGTCCTCGGCCCGTTGCACGATCGCGTACCCGCGCTCCAGCGTGGCCCGCGGCGACAGCGCCCGCAGCCGGGCCAGGGTGTGCCGCAGGTCGTCGTCGGCGCGGCGCAGCCGCTGGTCCAGGCTGCGGGTGGCCCGGTCCCGCAGCCCGTGCACGTCGGCGGCCCGCTGGTCCACCAGCACCTCGGGGCGGGCCAGCACCGGCCGCGACCGCCAGGACTCCAGCCGGTGCGCCTCCCGGTCCACCAGGGTGATCACCGCCCGGTCCAGCCGGCGGCGGGCCTGCTGGATCAGGGTGGTCTCCTCGCCCAGGTCGGGCACGATCCGCTTGGCCGCGTCGGTCGGGGTGGACGCGCGCACGTCGGCCACGTAGTCGATCAAGGGTGCGTCCGTCTCGTGGCCGATCGCGCTGACCACCGGCGTCCGGCAGCCGAACACCGCCCGGCACAGCGCCTCGTCGGAGAACGGCAGCAGGTCCTCGACGCTGCCACCGCCGCGGGCCAGCACGATCACGTCCACCGTGTCGTCGTTGTCCAGCACCTTGAGCGCGTCGATGATCTGCGGCACCGCGGTCGGCCCCTGCACCGGCACGTTGATCACCCGGAAGTCCACGGACGGCCAGCGCCGGCGGGTGTTCATCAGCACGTCGCGCTCGGCCGCGGAGGCCCGGCCGGTGATCAGCCCGACCCGCTGCGGCAGGAACGGCAGCCGGCGCTTGCGCTCGCGGGCGAACAGGCCCTCGGCGCCGAGCAGCTTCTTCAGCCGTTCCAGCCGGGCCAGCAGCTCGCCGAGGCCGACCTGGCGGATCTCGTCGGCGCGCAGGCTCAGCGAGCCGCGGGCCGGGTAGAACTCGGGCTTGGCGTGCAGGGTGACCCGGGCACCCTCGGCGAGCTCGGGGGCGCCGGCGTCGAGCACGTCGCGGTGGGCGGTGACGGTCAGGCTCAGGTCGGCCGACGGGTCCCGCAGGGTCAGGAACACCACGCTGGCCCCGGGGCGGCGGCTGATCTGCGCGACCTGGCCGTCCACCCACACCCAGCCCAGCTTGGCGACCCAGGCGCCGATCTTCTGGCTGACCACCCGGACCGGCCAGGGCTCCTCGGCGCTCGACTTCGCGGGCTGCTCGGGCTGACTCACCGGGCCAGCCTACGGGCGGCTACCCGCCGGCACCGCCGCGGTGCTGGGTGATCCGGCGCGTCAGCGTCACCAGGACCAGCACGACCAGGCCCGCATACCCCCAGAAGAGCAGATCGGCCAGCAGGTGCTGGCTGTCCAGGTGCCAGCTGCCGCCCTCGGCGCGGGCCAGGAAGGCGAACGGGTAGCCGTGCCGCACCGCGAAGCCGGACATGCAGCACGCCGCGGTGTTGACCGGCAGCGCGCTGACGAGCGTCCCGGCGATGAGCACCGCGCCACCGGTGCTGCCGGCCACCGGCCCGGTGCCGGCGGCCTCGGGGTCGACCACGATCAGCAGCGCCCCGCCGATCAGCAGCACGGCGTGGAAGAGCAGGTACGCGCGTTCGGGCGCCCGGTCCAGCTCGGTGAGCAGGTTCAGGACGGCGATGGCGACGCTGAACCAGCCGACGAGCAGCCGCAGCCCGGCGCTGATGGAGTCCCACCGGCCGGGGGCCCTGCCGGCCTCGCCCGTCGTGCCCATCGCCCGAGTATCACGCCCGGCGCCCTGGTCACGGGCCAGAACCGGCTCAGCGAGCGGGCTCCGGGGCCGGCGCCTCGCGGCGGGCGAGCCCGGCGGCGGCCACGAGCAGCACGCCGGCGAGTGCCCAGACGTACAGGTCCGCCGCGAGGTTCACCGCGTCGATCTGCCAGCCCGACTGCTCGGCGACCTGCCGGGCGGTCGCCGGGTCGCCGCCCAGCCCGCCCCGGGAGAGCCAGGCGGACGGCCAGCCCCGGCTGGCCACGTACACGTACATGCCGCCGAGCTGGGTGCTCTCGGTGAGGGCGCCGGCGAGGGTGCCGGCCGCGGCCGTGGTGGCGGTCACCGCCGCGGTGAGCCGGCCGGGCAGCGGCACGCGGTGCGGCATCAGCAGCACCAGGCCGGCGCCGGCCAGCACCCCGCCCACGATCAGGTCGGCGACCGGCCGCGGTGCGCCCAGGGTGAGCAGGATCCAGGTCAGGCCGCCGACCAGGCTCACCGCGCCGAGCACACCCCGTACGGCGGCGCCGGCCCGGCCCCGCGTCGTCTGTCGTATCGCATCCACCGCACGAGTATGCCGGGGCAGCTGTGGCGCCCGTCGCAGCTCTGCTGGTGGCTGCCGCGGGCACGTACCATGGCCGGGTGACTGCCGACCCGATCAGCCCTGTCCGCAAGCGTGTGCTCCTCGCCAAGCCGCGGGGATACTGCGCCGGCGTCGACCGCGCCGTGCAGACCGTCGAGGAGGCGCTCAAGCTCTACGGCGCACCGGTCTACGTCCGCAAGCAGATCGTGCACAACAAGCACGTGGTCACCACGCTGGAGAGCCTCGGCGCGATCTTCGTGGAGGAGAACGAGGAGGTCCCCGAGGGCTCGACCGTCGTGTTCTCCGCCCACGGGGTGGCGCCGGAGGTGCACGAGCAGGCCCGCGAGCGCAACCTCAAGGCGATCGACGCGACCTGCCCGCTGGTCACCAAGGTGCACCACGAGGCGAAGCGGTTCGCCGCCGAGGACTACGACATCCTGCTGATCGGGCACGAGGGCCACGAAGAGGTCATCGGCACCGCGGGCGAGGCGCCGGCGCACATCCAGCTCGTCGACGGCCCGGAGGACGTGGCAAACGTGGTCGTGCGCGACCCCGCCAAGGTCGTCTGGCTCTCCCAGACCACGCTGTCGGTGGACGAGACGATGGAGACCGTGGCCCGGCTCAAGACCCGGCTGCCGCTGCTCCAGTCGCCGCCGAGCGACGACATCTGCTACGCCACCTCCAACCGCCAGCACGTGATCAAGGAGATCGCCCCGGAGTGCGACGTGGTGATCGTGGTCGGCTCCACCAACTCGTCAAACTCGGTGCGCCTGGTCGAGGTGGCGCTCGGCGCCGGCGCGCGGGCCGGTCACCTGGTCGACTACGCCAGCGAGATCCAGGACGAGTGGCTGGCCGGCGCGACCACCGTGGGCGTCAGCTCGGGCGCCAGCGTGCCCGAGGATCTGGTCATGGAGGTGCTCGCGCACCTGGCCGACCGCGGCTTCGGCGAGGTGACCGAGTTCACCACCGCCGAGGAGCGGCTGACCTTCTCGCTGCCGCAGGAGCTGCGCCGCGACATCAAGGCCGCGGCCGCGCTAAAGAAGTCGGCTGCTGTCGTCGAATAGCTCCGGCGCCTGGGGCTGGCGCGGGGTCAGCTCCACCTGGGCCGGCACGGCCAGCTCGTCGTCCGAGACGCCCATCTCGGCCAGCTTGCGGGCGCTGACCAGCACCCGCGACTCCAGCGACCCGACCGCCTTGTTGTACGCCGTCACCGCCCCGCCCAGCGAGCTGCCCAGCTTGCCGACGTGCTCGCCCAGGGTGGCCAGCCGGCCGTACAGCTCGCGGGCCAGGCTGTGCACGGCCAGCGCGTTGCGGGCCAGCGCCTCCTGCCGCCACGAGTACGCCACCGTGCGCAGCAGCGCGACCAGCGTCGCCGGGGTCGCCAGCACCACGTTGCGGCTGAACGCGTGCTCCATCAGGGTGGCGTCGCGTTGCAGGGCCGCGTCCAGGAACGGGTCGGCCGGCACGAACAGCACCACGAAGTCGGGCGTCTGGTCGAAGGCCGTCCAGTAGGCCTTGGCCGACAGCGCGTCGACGTGCCCGCGCAGCACCCTGGCGTGCTGGTCCAGATGGGAGTCACGGGTGCGCTCGTCGCGGGCCTCCATCGCGGACAGGTACGAGTCGAACGGCGCCTTCGCGTCGACCACCACCGACCGCCCGCCGTGCAGCCGCACCAGCATGTCGGGGCGTACGCCCTGGTGGTCGGTGCTGCCGGTGACCTGCTCGGCGAAGTCGCAGTGCTCCAGCAGCCCGGCCGCCTCGACGATGCGGCGCAGTTGGTGCTCGCCCCAGCGGCCCCGGACCTGCGGCGCCCGCAACGCCGCGACCAGCTGTTTCGTCTCGGTGCGCAGCTCGCCGGAGACCGCGCCCATCGCGCGCACCTGCTCGCGCAGCTCCGCGTAGGCGTCGACCCGGTCGCGTTCCAGCTCGGTCACCCGCTGCTCGTAGCGGCGCAGCGTCTCGTGCAGCGGGGCCACCGCCCGGGCGACCGCCTCCTGCGACTGCGCCGTCGACTCGTAGGACAGTGACCGCAGCGACGACTCCAGCCGGGCCTCGCCGTCCCGGCCCGCCTGCAGGGTCGCCTCGAGCCGCGCGATGTCGGTGGCGGCGCGCAGCCGCGCGGCCAGCCAACCGAGCGCGGCACCGACCCCCAGACAGATGAGCACCACGGCGAGCGTCGAGAAGGTCACCCCCGGAGCTAACCAGAAGGGTGCGACGAGATCGGCGAGGGTACCGTCGAGACATGAAGGTGTTTCTGCTGCTGGCGCTGATCATCGTTGTCGTTCTCGTGATCATCGTGGCCACCCGGCGGAGCGGGGCCACCCGGGCGCAGGGCCGGCTGGAGGACGCCCGCGCCGAGGCCCAGCGCTGGTACGAGCGGCTCGGCGGCCAGGTGCTGAACCTGCACGGCGACGACCCGGCGGCCCGGCAGGCGCTGGCCGACGCGAGCGAGCGCTACAACGCGGCCGGCGGCCAGCTCCAGCAGGCCAGGTCGGTACGGCAGTTCGAGTTGGCCCGGGAGTCGGCCCTGGAAGGGCTGGCGTACGTGCGCGCGGCCCGCACCGCGATGGGCATCGACCCGGGCCCGGAGCTGCCGCCGCTGGCCAGCGCGCAGGGCGCCGGACAGCTCACCCGGGAACGTGAGGTCAACGTCCAGGGGCACCAGTACAAGGCAGGCCCGCAGCCGGGCGCCGACACGCCGTACTACTACCCGGGCGGCCGGGTGCAGGGCCGGCCGGTGCCGGCGGGCTGGTATTCCACGCCGGTCTGGAAGACGGCGCTCGGCGCCGGCGTCGGCGTGCTCGGCGGCATGCTGATCTTCGACGCGCTGCTCTCGCCGGGCTTCGGCGACATGGGCTACGGCGACGGCTACCAGGACGGCTTCCAGGACGCCGCGGGCGGCGGCGACATCGATCAGGCCGGCGACATCGATCAGGCCGGTGACTTCGGCGGCGGTGACTTCGGCGGTGGGGATTTCGGTGGGGACTTCTGAGCTCAGTGCATGCGGCGGGCCAGCTCGCGGCGGAGCGCCCGGGGGCCCGGCCATACCTGGGTGAGGTCGGCGGTGAAGGCGGGTCGGCCCAGCGGGTCGGCCTCGTCGTCGACGATCGCCGGCCAGCCCTCGTCGGCCCCCGAGACCGGGTGCACCCGGTCCAGGTCGACCGGGGTGACGTCCAGCACCGTGCGCAGGCCCTCCCGGCGCACCACCACGTGGTCGATGTCCGGCCAGGCCAGCAGCACCGGGTCGCTGCCCTGCGCGGCCAGTTCCAGCCCGCCGGCCGACGCCCGCACCCAGGTGCTGAGCGCCGACCGCGAGGTCAGGGAGTAGGCGCCGGCGACCAGCACCGCGACCACCGCGCCCTGGGCGAGAATCGACCACCAGGGCTCGCCGGGGGCGCCCAGCACCAACGTCACCAGCGGCGACACCATGACGTAGGCGACCAGCAGGGCGCCGGACAGCAGCGCGAACGTGCGCCACGGCGACGACCGGAACAGCACCGCGTCGTCGGCCGGGGCCTCGACGTCGTCGGGCGGGATCGACATGCTCCCTATGCTGCCGTGCCCGGGGCTTCCTCGGGCCGCGTTGGTGAGGTTGGTGGGTGGACGGCCGTTGACGTCGTTCAGAAGGCGCTGGCGATGACCAGCTCCGTTGTGCGGTCCGGGAGCATGTCGAGCTTGCCGATCCGGCCCGCGGCCTTGAGGTCGTCCTCGACCCGGGCCAGCCGTTCCAGCACCGCCGCCGGGCCGAGCGCCTCGGCGAGCGGCACCTCGGCCTTCATCGACAGCTTGCGGTCCGACTTGGCCCGGCGCACCTGGCGCAGGGCGTCGCCGGCCAGGTCGAGCAGGGTGGCGTCGCCGTCCGGGGCGACCCGGGTCAGCTCGTACTTGGTGGGCCAGGTGGAGGTGTGCACCGAGCCGTACCGCCACCAGGACCAGATCTCCTCGGTCGCGTACGGCAGGAACGGCGCGAACAACCGCACCAGCACCGACAGCCCCGCCGCCAGCGCCGCCCGGGCCGAGTCCCCGCCCGGCCCCTCCGCGTACGCCCGGTCCTTGACCAGCTCGATGTAGTCGTCGCAGAACGTCCAGAAGAACGCCTCGCTCACCTGGAGCGCGGTCGTGTGGTCGTACGCCTCGAACGCCGCCGTGGCCGCCTCCACGACCTCGGCCAGCCGGGCCAGCACCGCCCGGTCCAGTTCCGCGGTCACCGGCCGGCGCAGCGCGTCCGCCGCGCCCAGCCCGAGGGCGAACCGGGACGCGTTGAGCAGCTTGGTGGCAAGCCGCCGGCCGACCTTGATCTGCGCCGGGTCGAACGCCAGGTCGGCGCCCGGCCGCCCGTTGGCGGCCCAGTACCGCACCGCGTCGGCGCCGTTCTGCACCAGCAGATCCATCGGCGTGACCACGTTGCCCTTGGACTTCGACATCTTCTTGCGGTCCGGGTCGAGGATCCAGCCGGACAGCACCGCCGTGCGCCAGGGCAGGGTGCCCTGCGCGAGGTGCGACCGGACGATCGAGTAGAACAGCCAGGTCCGGATGATCTCCTGACCCTGCGGTCGCAGGTCCATCGGGAAGACCCGGTCGAACAGGTCGTGGTCGTCGCCCCAGCCGCCGACGATCTGCGGCGTCAGCGACGAGGTGGCCCAGGTGTCCATGACGTCGGGGTCGGCGGTGAAGCCGCCCGGGACGTCCCGCTGCTGCTCGGTGAAGCCCGGCGGACACTCCGAGGAGGGGTCGACCGGCAGTGCCGAAACGTCCGGTATGAGAAGCTGGCCGTAGTCCGGCTCGCCAGCGTCGTCGAGCCGGTACCAGACCGGGACGGGCACGCCGAAGAACCGCTGCCGGCTGACCAGCCAGTCCCCGGTGAGCCCGTTGACCCAGTGGTCGTAGCGGTGCTGCATGTGCGGCGGGACCCAGGCCAGCTCGCGGCCCCGGGCCAGCAGCCCGTCCCGCAGCTCTTGGTCGCGTCCGCCGTTGCGCAGGAACCACTGCCGGCTGGTGACGATCTCCAGCGGCGAGTCGCCCCGCTCGTAGAACTTGACCGGGTGGCTGATCGGCCGTGGCTCGCCGAGCAGGTCGCCGGTCTCGGTGAGCAGCCGGACCATCTCGCGCCGGGCGGCGTTGACGGTCAGCCCGGCGAACTGCGCATAGCTGCCCGCGGGCACCCCGGCCGGCCGGTCGGGGAGAAAACGCCCGTCGCGGCCCAGGACGACGCGGGTGGCAAGGTCCAGGTCGCGCCACCAGATGACGTCGGTCAGGTCGCCGAAGGTGCAGACCATCGCGACGCCGGTGCCCTTGTCGGCCTCGGCGAGCGGGTGCGCGTACACCGGGACCTCGACGTCGAACAGCGGCGTGCGGGCGCTCCGGCCGACCAGCGGGTGGTCCGGGTGGGTGACCAGCGCGACGCAGGCCGGCAGCAGCTCCGGCCGGGTGGTGTCGACCTCGACCGGCCCGTCCGGGCCGTGGAAGCGCAGCCGGTGGTACGCGCCGGCCCGCTCCCGGTCCTCGATCTCGGCCTGCGCGACGGCGGTCCGGAAGCCGACGTCCCACAGCGTCGGCGCCTCCGACGTGTACGCCTCCCCGCGCGCCAGGTTGTCGAGGAACGCCCGCTGCGACACGGTCTGCGCACGGCTGCCGATGGTCGTGTACGTCATCGCCCAGTCGACCGACAGCCCGAGGCGCCGCCACAGCGCCTCGAACACCTTCTCGTCCTCGACGGTCAGCCGGTTGCACAGCTCGACGAAGTTGCGCCGGGACACCGGCAGCGCCTGCTTGGGCGGCGTCGCCGGGGGCTGCCACTGCGGGTCGTAGGGCAGCGACGGGTCGCAGTAGACGCCGTACACGTTCTGCACCCGGCGCTCGGTGGGCAGCCCGTTGTCGTCCCAGCCCATCGGGTAGAAGACGGCCTTGCCGCGCATCCGCTGGAACCGCGCGACCGTGTCGGTGTGCGTGTAGGAGAAGACGTGCCCCATGTGCAGCTCGCCCGATACGGTCGGCGGAGGGGTGTCGATCGCGTATACGTCCGCCCGCGCCTTGCTGCGGTCGAACGTGTACGTGCCCTCCTCCTGCCAGCGGCGCGCCCACTTCTCCTCGAGGCCGTCCAGCGACGGTCGCTCGGGCAGACCGGCGCGCGCGGTCCGTGCCGTATCAGTCATGCCGCGATGCTACGGCCCTGCTCGTGCCGCAGCAGCCAGGTTTTGACGTCGAGTCCCCAGCGGTAACCGCGCAGCGTGCCGTCGGTGCCGAGGACCCGGTGGCAGGGCACGAACAGGGCGACGGCGTTGCGGGCGCAGGCGGTCGCCGCGGCGCGCACCGCCGCCGGCCGCCCGGCCAGCTCGGCGAAGCCGGTGTAGGTCACCGGCTCGCCCGGCTTGATCTCCCGCATGACCTGCCAGGCGTGCGCCAGGAACGGCCCGCCGGTCCGCTGCTCCACCGGTACGGCGTCCAGCGCCGCGAGATCACCCTCCAGATAGGACCGCACCACCGCGCCGACCCCGCCCGCGTCCGCCGCGGGTTGCGCCTCCTCCCGCAGCGCCGGATGGACGAGCGCCAGCAACAGCGGCAGCTCCGTGGTGAACCCGGCGGCGCGGACCGCGCCGGCCGGGCTGACCACGTAGGTGAACGGGCCGGCCGGGGTGTCGAGGGTCGAATACCGCATCATGCTGATCTCCACAGTCTCATCAGGGCGTAGGAGCGCCAGGGCCGCCAGCTTTCGGCGTGCGCGGCCAGCGCCTTGGGGGAATCGGGCAGGCCGAGCGCGCGGGCGCCGCGCCGGACCGCCACGTCGGTGGGCAGGAACACGTCCGGGTCGCCGATGGCCCGCATGGCCACGTAACCGGCCGTCCAGTCGCCGACGCCGGGCAGCTCGAGCAGCCGGGCGACGGATTCCGCCCGGTCGGCGCCGGGTTCCAGGTCGAGCTTGCCGTCGGCGACGACCTGGGCCAGCGCCCGGATGGTCCCCCGGCGGGCGGCCGGCATCCGGAACGCGGCGTCGGGCAGCTCGGCGACGGTTCCGGCGCTCGGGAAGCCGCGCAGCTCGCCGGGGGCGGCCGGGGTCAGCAGCCGGCTGAGTGTCAGCCGGGCGCCGGCGACCGAGACCTGCTGGCCGACGATCGCGCGGACCGCCAGCTCAAAACCGTCGACCGCGCGGGGCACCCGTACCCCCGGCTCGGCGCGGACCGCCGCGGCCAGCGCGGGATCGGCACCCAGCAGGCCGTCGACGGCGACCGGGTCGGCGTCCAGGTCGAACAGCCGCCGGCAGCGGGCGACCGCGGGCGCGAGGTCGCGGACGTCCGCGAGCCGCAGCGTCGCGGAGACCCAGCGGTCACCCGGCGTGAGCGCGACGGTCGCGCTCCCGTGCGGCAAGGTCAACCCCCGCCGGTACGTCGTGAGGTCGCACTCCTCGATGCCCGGCAGCGTCCGGGCCGCCAGGAACCCGAGCAGCGCCCCGGCGTGCAGGGGTGCCCGGAACGCCAGCCGCAGGCTGATCGTGCCCGCCTCGGGGTGCCGGGTGGTCCGGCGGTCCCGCAACGCACTCGGCGACCGCGCGTACACCTGGAGGATCGTGTCGTTGAACTGCCGCACGCTGCCGAAGCCCGCGGCGAAGGCGATCTCGGCCAGGCCGAGGTCGGTCGTCTCGATCAGGATGCGCGCGGTCTGGGCGCGCTGGGCCCGGGACAGGGCCAGCGGGCCGGCGCCCAGCTCGGCCGTGAGCAGCCGGTTCAGGTGCCGCTCGGTGTAGCCGAGCCGGCCGGCCAGGCCGGGCACGCCCTCCCGGTCGACGACCCCGTCCGCGATGAGCCGCATGGCCCGGCCGACCAGGTCGGCCCGCAGGTCCCACTCGGGGGAGCCGGGCGCGGCGTCGGGCCGGCACCGGCGGCAGGCCCGGAAGCCGCCCCGCTGCGCGGCGGCGGCGCTGGGGAAGAACGTGACGTTCTCCCGTTTGGGTGTGACGGCCGGACAGGACGGCCGGCAGTAGATGCCGGTGGTCCGCACGGCGGTGTAGAACCAGCCGTCGAACCGCTGGTCGCGGCTGTCGACGGCGCGGTAACAACGCTCGAAGTCCAACTCCATGCCACCGAGTCTGCTCCCCGCGACCGGTCCGCGGCTGGCGGGATTCGGACATTGCCGTGGCCCCGTATGCTTCGGCCGTGAGTTCCGAGAGGTTGACGCTGTCGATCGGCGCCCCGCCCGCCCAGAAGGCGTTCGGCGCCGTGTTCGGCGGGTTCTTCGCGGCGGCCGGCGCGGCGTTCGTGCTGCTGCCGTTCGTGGTGGACGGCTGGCTGGGCAGCACGTTCGGCGCGGACGAGAACTGCCCGACCTCGTCGGAGATCTCCGGCATCCCGCCGGAGCTGCTGCCCCCGTCGGTGCGCGAGTGCGTGGCGGACGGCAGCTGGTTCACCGGCGGCGACGGCTTCGGCGCGATGCGGCTGATCGGCCTGCTCGGCATCCCGTTCGTGCTGGTGGGCGGCTATCTGGTGCTCAGCGCCCTGCGCACCGCGGGCTGGCTGGAGGGCACCCGGGCGACCGTACGCGGCGCCCTGCGCACCCGCACCGTCGACCTGACCACGGCAGTGGTCACGGCCGGCGCCCGGACCTACCGCCGCCACCCGCACACCAGCCGCGAGTCGATCGAGCGGGTGCCGACCCTGACCGCCCGGGACCCGGACGGTCACCAGGTCACGATCCCGCTGCACGGGGTGGGCATGGCGCAGCTGCCGCCGCCCGAGCTGCGCGCCCTGGCCGAGGCGCTGACCGCCAACCAGGACCGCGACGCCCGCAACCTGGCGGCCCAGCTCCGCACCATGGCCGACAACCCCCTGGGGCTGACCAGCCGCTAGCTCCGGCGCTCCCCGTAGACTGGCGTGTCGTGAGCCTTACCATCGGGATCGTCGGCCTGCCCAACGTCGGCAAGAGCACCCTGTTCAACGCCCTGACCAAGAACGACGTGCTCGCCGCGAACTACCCGTTCGCGACGATCGAGCCCAACGTCGGCGTGGTCGGGCTGCCCGACGAGCGGCTGCACAAGCTGGCCGAGATCTTCGGCTCGGAGAAGATCCTGCCCGCGCCGGTGTCGTTCGTCGACATCGCCGGCCTGGTCCGGGGCGCCTCCAAGGGGCAGGGCCGGGGCAACGCCTTCCTGGCCAACATCCGCGACGCCTCGGCGATCTGCCAGGTGGTCCGGGCCTTCTCCGACCCCAACGTGCTGCACGTGGACGGCAAGGTCGCGCCCGCCGACGACATCGAGACGATCAACACCGAGCTGATCCTGGCCGACCTGCAGACGGTCGAGAAGGCGCTGCCCCGCCTGCAGAAGGAAGCCAAGCTCAAGAAGGACAAGCTCCCGGTCGTCGCGGCGGCCGAGGCGGCGTTCAAGCTGCTCGACGGGGGCACCACCCTCTACACCGGCGCCAAGGCCGCCGGCATCGAGCTGGAGCTGCTCAGCGAGCTGCACCTGCTGACCACCAAGCCCTTCCTGTACGTCTTCAACGTCGACGAGGCCGAGCTGGGCAACGCCACGTTCCTGGACGAGATGCGCGCCCTGGTCGCCCCGGCCGACGCGGTCTTCATGGACGCGAAGATCGAGTCGGAGCTCATCGACCTGCCCGAGGACGAGGCGATGGAGCTGCTGGAGTCGACCGGCCAGACCGAGCCGGGCCTCAACCAGCTGATCCGGGTCGGCTTCGACACGCTGGGCCTGCAGACGTACCTGACGGCCGGCCCGAAGGAAGCCCGCGCCTGGGTGATCCCGGTCGGCGCGACCGCACCGGAAGCGGCCGGCGTCATCCACTCGGACTTCCAGCGCGGCTTCATCAAGGCCGAGATCGTGAGCTACGACGACCTGATGGCGGCGGGCTCGATGGCGGCGGCGAAGGCGGCCGGCAAGGTCCGGATGGAAGGCAAGGACTACACCATGAAGGACGGCGACGTGGTCGAGTTCCGATTTAACGTGTGACGTTATTGACGCGGCGCGTTATGCCCGGCCGGTGATCCGTTCATTCGGAAACCGGGACACCGAGCGGCTTTGGCGACGCGAACGCGTCAGATCCCTCGATCCCCGCGTCCTCCGAACGGCCCTGAGGAAGCTCGCACTCCTCGATGCCGCGGTGACTCTCGGTGACGTGCGGGTCCCGCCGGGCAATCGCCTGGAGGCACTTAGCGGCGACCGTAAGGGTCAGCACAGCATTCGGATCAACGACCAATGGCGGATCTGCTTCGTCTGGACCGAGACCGGTCCGGAAGACGTAGAGATCGTGGACTACCACCAGGGAGGTGAACGAGATGAGCAAGTTGGCCCCGATCCACCCGGGTGAGGTGCTGATGGAGGACTTCATCGCCCCGCTCGGGATCACCCAGAACAAGGTTGCCGTCGCCATCGGCGTACCGCCCCGGCGGATCAATGAGATCGTCCACGGCAACCGACGTGTCACGGCCGACACGGCTCTCCGTCTCGCGCGCTACTTCGGCACGACGGACATGTTCTGGATCAATCTGCAGAACCGCTACGACCTTGAGGTCGAGAAGGACGCGCTCGGCGACTCCCTCGACCGCATCCGGCCGCTCCAATCGGCGTGAGCCCACACTCGCGGCTGCCACAACGTTGTTCCGCGACGTGACGTGGTTCGCCGAGGAGGGCGCGTGGCCCGCCGCAAGCTGATCCACGAAGGGACGCTGGACCTCGACAGGGAGGGGCTTTCGAAGCTGCTCTGCGGTGATCGTGTCCGGCTCAGCTCTTGCGGCCGGTTACCAGCCCATCCAGGTCGAGGTTGATCGCGAAGGGCGTCGTGGTGCGCAGCTCGTGTCGATGCGCCGACTCCGGCGAGGGCCACCTCGGCCACCAGCAACACCTAGTCGGGCAGGTAGTAAGTGCGGTCCGGGGCGTAGGACGTCGTTGTGGCGAGAAGGCCGGGTTCGGGTCGGTTCCGTTTCGCGGCAAGGGCGAACAGCAACCCGGAGACAGTCCGGCCGTGCCAGGAGCGCTGGGGAGATCATGAAGACAAGTGCTCCACTCGACCTTCGCCATGTGGCGGAGCCCTTACGGCGCCTGGGCCTTCGGCGTCCGCGGAGGTCGGGCAGGTTCTCGAAGTTCTCGCCGAGGATTTCGGGACCTCGGCTCGACCGACGCGATGCTCTCGGGCGCCCGGCAGTGGCCGACAATGCGTGACATCACCCCATATGGCGCCCGCGCCGAGGGGCAGCCGCCGACCGCCTCAAAGATCTTGGAAAGTGCACGGGTGCGGTCGACTTTCGCCATTCAGTGCCGTCGCAGCCTCAGCGGCAGCCGTCCAGCAGATCTTGGTGAGCTAGAACGTTCCAGCCACACCACACCGCTACAAGGTCCACCACCCGTGCCCCTTTCCTCCTGAGATGAACCCCTCAACCCCACTATCGCCAATGCTGCATACCGGACGAACCCGGCAACGGGCTGAATCCGGCGGGACCGTGATCCAGACATGGCGAAAGTCGAGTGCTCCATCGATCAGCTCGGTGTGACGCGGCGCTTCGGGGAGGCGGTCGAGGTCGTCGGCATACCACCCCTCGAGCCGGGGCGGCCGCATCCACTCGGGCACGGCAGCCATACCGTCACCGTAACATCGGCGCCAGCGGCCCTGGCATGCTGCGCTCCGAGGTCATGACGACCCGGCCGAACAGGAGACGAGGACCATGAGCGAACCGGTCGACGGGGTCACCTACCTGCTCATCGACGGCGAGAACATCGACTCGACGCTGGGCCAGCAGATCCTCGAGCATCGCCCGACCTCCGAGGAGCGGCCCCGCTGGGAGCGCCTGCGGCAGTTCGCCGAGGACCAGTGGGGACAGCCGGTCACCGCCCTGTTCTTCCTCAACGCGTCGTCCGGCGTGCTGCCGACGCCGTTCATCCGGGCCCTGCAGTCCATGGGCTACCGGCCGGTCCCGCTCTCCGGTGCCCCGGGCCAGAAGGTCGTGGACATCGGCATCCAGCGCACGCTGGACGCGATCGGCCGCCGCCGGGGTGACGTGCTGCTGGCGAGCCACGACGGCGATTTCCTGCCGCACATCGGCCGGCTCGTCAAGGACGAGCAGCGCCGGGTGGGCGTGGTCGGCTTCGTCGAGTTCTTCAACGCCGGCTTCGCCGACCTGGCCGGCAGCGGGCTCACGCTGTTCGACCTGGAGTTCGACGCCGGCTGCTTCACCAGCGTGCTGCCGCGCGTACGGATCATCCCGGTCGGCACCTTCGACCCCGAGGCGTTCCTGTAGGCGCGGCCGGCCGCCGAGTGGATCGACACCCCTACCGTCGGTCCATGGACTCCTCTTATCCGCGCGCTGTCCTCGGCGCCGCCCTGCAGGGACTGCTCACCGGCGTCTGGGTGGCGGCCGGTGAGCTGCCGACCGGCCGGCGCCGGCTGGTCCGGGCCGGCTCGGTGCTCAGCCTGTCCGCCGTCGCGTCGCTCGGTGACCGCGCCGCCGATGACGCCGACGACGACGACGACGACGCCGACGACGCCGACGACGCCGACGACGCCGACGACGCCGACGACGCCGACGACGCCGACGCCGACGCCGCCGACGACGCCGACGCTGACGAGGCGGACGAGCCGCCCGCGTCCTGGAATGTCGACAAGCGCAAGCTGGCCGTCACCGCCGTCTCGCTCGGGGTCTCGGCCGGCCTGATAGTCGGGCGCCGGCGGCTCGAGAAGCGCTGGCTGGCCGGCCTGACCCGGGCCGGGCACCCGCATCCGCAGCGGGCGCTGGCCCTGCGGCTGGGGCTGCTGTCGTTCGCCGGCACCCTGCCCGGCCGGCTGGTCCGGGTGCACGAGTCCCGGCGAGGGCGCTGACCTCGCCGGGGAACCGTCACAGCGGCGGGTGGCAGCTCCGCAGGTCGTCGGTGGAGCCCGGCATGCCCGCGACCGAGTACGCCACCCGGTCGGTGTCGAACTCGACGGCCTTGCCGGCCATGCCGGCGGGGTCCAGCTCGGTGGGCAGTTCGGCCTCGGTCAGGGGTTTGCCGACGTACACCGCGGTGAGGATCCCGGTGCACTCGCGCGCGCTGAAGTTCTTCGGCGGCTTGATCGTGACCGTGCGGCGCCCGTCGATCGTGACCTGTTTGCGCAGGACCGACTTCAGCTCGAAGGAGGCGTTGCCGACGAACGAGGTCAGATCGACACGCCAGAACTCCACCTGGACGGCCAGGCCCTTGCAGAGGTCGTCGACGTCGTCGTTCCCGCCCAGCACCACATTGGACGACGAGTCGGTCTCGCTCATCGCCCGCACCCAGTTGAGCGTCTGGGTCTGCGACCAGGCCGTGGTCCGCTGACAGGGCCGGGCGCTCGGTGCAACCGACCGGGACGGTGCCGGGCTGCTCGCGGCCGGCGCCGACGTGACGGCCGTGGCTGTCGCCGCTGAGCCGGCGGCCGGCTGCTCCGTGCTGCTGCATCCGGCGAGGACGAGGGCCAGAACGACGAGCGACGCGGCCCGTACCGTCGGGGGAGACATGCCCGGACCTTATCGTGGGGCGGCCCGCCGGAATGTCCACTGTCAACTGTTGGCCTTTTGACCTCAACCCCGGGTGAGGTTCTAGGTTCGGGTGGTGAGTGTGGACAGCGAGACCCCGCGGGCCGGCCTGCTGGGGCGGCCGTACGCCCTGGCCACCGTCGGTGCGTGGAGCCTGGTCTTCCTGGCCGCCTTCGAGTCCCTGGCCGTCACCACGATCATGCCGATCGTCACCAGCGACCTGGACGGCCGGGGGCTGTACGCGCTCGCCTTCTCCTCGACGCTGGCCGCCGGGGTGGTCGGCATGGTCGCGATCGGCTCCTGGGCCGACCGGCGGGGCCCGGCCGTGCCGCTGTTCACCGCGATCGCCGTCTTCGCGGTCGGGCTCGCCATCGCCGGTACGGCCGTGTCCATGCCGGTGTTCGTGGCGGCGCGGTTCCTCCAGGGCCTCGGCGCCGGCGGCATGACCGTCGCCCTGTACGTGCTGGTCGCGCTGGTCTATCCGGCCGCGCTGCACATCAGGATCTTCGGGGCGTTCGCGTCCGCCTGGGTGCTGCCGTCGATGGTCGGGCCGTTCGTCGCCGGCTTTGTCGCCGACGCCCTGAGCTGGCACTGGGTCTTTCTGGGGGTGGTCGCGCTGGTCGCGGTGGCGGCGGCGCTGATGCTGCCCGCCGTACGCGGTCGTGATCGGGCCCCGGCCGACCGGGTGCCGGCGTCGGCGGCGGATGCGCGCCGGGTCGCCGAGGCCGCGGTGGTCGCGGTCTGCGTGGTGGCGCTCAGTTCGCTGGGTGAGCTCGACCCCGGTGTGGCCTGGCTGCTGGCGCCGGTCGCGGTCGGGGCGATCGGCCTCGCGCTGCGTCATCTGGTGCCCCGGGGCACCTACCGGGTCCGCGCCGGTCTGCCGGCCACGGTGGTGCTGTGCGGTGTCGCCGGCGGGGTCTTCTTCGGCACGGAGGTCTATCTGCCGCTGCTGCTGCACGACCGCTACGGGCTGCCGTCCTGGCTGTCCGGCATCACGCTGACCGCGGGCGCGGTCGCGTGGGCGCTGGCCTCGGCGGTGCAGGCCCGGCTGGGCGAGCGGCTCGACCCGGGTACGGCGGTCCGCACCGGCGCCCTGCTCCTGGCGGGTGGGGCCGCGCTGGAGCTGGCGACGGCGGCCCTGCACCTGCCCCCGGCGGTGGCGGCGGTCGGCTGGTTCGCGGCCGGGGCGGGCATGGGCACGTTGTATCCGCGGATCAGCACGCTGGTGCTGGCGCTGTCGGCGCCGGGCGAGAAGGGCTTCAACACCGCGGCGAAGAGCATCACGGACGCGGTGGGTGGCAGCGCGGCGCTGGCGATCGCCGGCCTGCTCTTCCGGCCGGCGCCCTTCGTCGGCCCGTTCACCTTCACCACGCTGCTCGGCGTCGCCACCGTCCTGGTGGCCGTGCGGGTGGCCCGCAGCACCTGAGGGGTCAGCGCAGGGCCGGGAAGACGGTGCCCGCGATGACGGCGCCGACCAGGGCGCCGGCGACCACCTGGGCCGTGGTGTGCGCGGCGAGGCGGACGCGTGCCCAGCAGGCCAGCAGCACCAGCGGCACGCCGAGCAGGGCGAGCGGGCCGTAGATCGCCGTGAGGGTGGCCGCCGTGCCCGCCGCCACGCCCGCGTGGATCGACATCTTCCACCAGTGCGTGACCGCGGTGAACACCACCAGGCCGACGCCGCCAGCGGCCAGCAGCGCCAGCACCTCACGCGGGGCGCCGAGCAGCACCAGGGCCACCAGGCCGGCCGCCACCGACGCGATGCCGAACAGCAGCGGGACCCGGCGGTGCTCGCGTTCCGGGATGTGGTGGCTGCTCAGCCGGCCCTGCCGGACGCCGCGGAGCACGTAGACCAGCGGGATGCCGGCGGCGAACAGCGCCCCGGGCAGGCCCCACCAGCGGGACACCCCGTCCCGGTCGCCGGCGTGCCAGCCGACCACCAGCATCAGGCCCGCGACCAGCACGGCGGGGGCGAAGATCTCGGAGGCGATCCGGGCGGTCCGATCAGCGGTGGGCACGCTTCATGATCTCAGGCGGCCCGGGCGACCTCCGCCGAGGAGAAGTCGTACGGGCTGAGCCAGGCGTGGATGGCCTTGAGCGGTTCCGGGTCCAGCCGGTACAGCCGGTGCCGGCCGACGTCGCGGACCCGCACCAGGCCGACCTCGCGGAGCACCCGCAGGTGCTTGGAGACCTGCGGCTGGGTCAGGCCGAGCAGCTCGACGAGGTGGTTGACCGGGCGCTCACCGGCCGCCAGCAGGTCGAGGATCTCCCGGCGCCGGGGCTCGGCCACCGCGTTGAACGCGTCCGTTGTCGTCGCCGCTCGTGCCATCGGCCGATCGTATACCCATAACGACATGCTTCACCGGGTGGCGGCGTCCCACCAGGGCGGCAGCGTGGCCGGGGCCCACTCCGGCGGCGGCGTGAAGTCCAGCCAGGTGCCGTCGAACGGGAACGTCGCGGTCTGTGCCAGCTTGCCCAGCCGGGCACCCTCGGCGCGGACGGTCGCCGCCTCCGCCGGGTCCAGGGCGCCCAGGTCCTCCTCGTCCTTGAACTGCCACGAGTGGTCCGCCGCGACCAGCACGTCGAGCGTCTGGTCGTGCGAGTCGACGCCGCCGGCCCAGCGTCGGGCCGGGGTCTCGAGGTTGGCGTACCAGCCGGCGAAGGTGCCGTCGGCCTGCCAGCTCCACGAGACGGCGTGCGGCGCGCCGGGCGGCAGGAGCAGCAGGGAGCGGTAGCCCTGGCGGCGTACCGGGGAGAGCATCGTCGGCATGGCCAGCTCGGCGGCGACCGGAAGGTGCCGGGTGGGCGCGCCGGCCAGGTCCGTGCGCCGCATCGACTCGGCGCCGATGTCGACGAACAGCAGCAGCCCGCGGTCGTCGTCCGCGACGACCCGGGCGGCCTGGACCGCGGCCAGCCGGCGGTCACGGTGCAGGAACCGCCGGACGATCACCTCACCGCTGCGGAACGTCATGAGCGGCACTCTGGCACGGCTGCCCGCCGCCGCCCGCCATCGCCTCGAGAACCGCGGCGAGCCGGTCCAGATCCAAGCCCTCCAGGTGATCCACGATGTGCCGGCGCACGCTCGCCAGGTGGGTCGGCCAGGCCCGCCGGAGCCGGGCCAGGCCGCTGTCGGTGAGCACCGCGTTGAGCCCGCGGGCGTCCCGCTCGCAGCGGATCCGCCGCAGGTCACCCTGAGACTCCAGCTTGCCGGCCAGCCGGGTCATCCCGCTCAGCGACATGTCGCAGGCGGCGGCCAGCTCGCTCATCCGCATCAGGCCGTGCTCGGCTTCCGAGAGGTGCCGCAGCACCGAATACTCGCTGAGCGACATGCGCTGCTCGTCCTGCAGGTCCGCGTCGAGCACCCGCGGCATCACCAGCATGAGCCGGCCCAGCGCCCGCATCACCGCCTCCTCGCCCGGGCTCAGCGGCAGCGCCGCGGGCGGCCCGGCGGGGAGGGTGGCGGACATGACAAAGATCCTACGACCTTGACACCACGCCGCCCAGGCCTATTTGCTTGACGAAGCAAACACTGTCTTGAACAACGGAGTCCTGGTCATGACCAAGATCGGCATCATTCTCGGCAGCACCCGCCCCGGCCGTAACGGCGAAGCGGTCGCCAAGTGGGTCCTGGAGCTGGCGGCCCGGCGCACCGACGCGGAGTTCGAGCTGGTCGACCTGCTCGACTACAAGCTGCCGCACCTCGACGAGCCGGTGCCGCCGTCGATGGCGCAGTACAGCCAGGCGCACACCCTGGAGTGGGCCGCCAAGATCGCGTCCTTCGACGGCTTCGTGATCGTGACCCCGGAGTACAACCACGCCACCTCCGGCGTGCTCAAGAACGCCATCGACTTCCTCTTCGCCGAGTGGAACAACAAGGCCGTCGGCTTCGTCGGCTACGGCTCGGTCGGCGGCGCGCGCGCCGTGGAGTCGCTGCGCCTCATCGCCGGCGAGCTGATGATGGCGGACGTCCGCGCGGCGGTCACGCTGTCGCTGGCCACCGACTTCGTCAACTACAGCCAGTTCACCCCGGGCGCCCACCAGGCGGCCGCGCTGACCACCGTGCTGGACCAGGTCGTGGCGTGGAGCACCGCCCTCGCGCCGCTGCGGGCGACGACCGTCGCCGCCTGACGGCGACACCGCGGAAGCGGCCGGCCGCCGGGGCGAGCAGAGCGTCCCGGCGGCCGGCTTTCCTCAGCAGGCGACCCAGGTACGGTTCTTCTTCGCCTTCCAGGAGCAGGAGTCCAGCGCCTTGCCCGCGGCGTTGCGCAGGCGCGCGGTGTCGCCGGTGTTGTTCCAGACGTAGTTGCCGCTGCCCCAGTAGACGTTCTTGGTCGTGTTGCTGCCCTTGCCGGTGTGCACCCAGACCCGGCCGCCGTTCGCCGCGATCGTGGTGCTGCCGAACGTGTACACGTGGTTGGACGCGTCGCGGATGGTGTAGCCCTTCAGGTTGACCTTCGTGCTGCCGCTGTTGACGAGCGAGATCCACTCCGCGTTCAGGCTCTTGTTGCTGCGGGTGTCCTTGCCCGGGGAGTCGTACTGGGCGCCGTGGAAGCGCAGGCTGGGCGTGGCCGCCGATGCCGGGCTGCCGGCCGCCAGGGTGCCGGCGAGGGCCACCACCGCCGCCGCGAGGATGCTGATTGTTCTGCGCACCGTACCTCCAGGGTTCGTGGGCGAGTGCGAGCATTGTCGGCTCGCCGCGGCGGGTGGTGGAGGACGTGGAGTGCGGCGCGGCGGTCCGAAACCGATCACCTCTCGGTGGTGTCGGACAGCCGTTGGGACGCTGCGCGTCATCCTTTCGGGTGCGGGACTGATGCTGGCGCCGTGGCTGCGCGGAAGCATAATGTTTTGGTGCTAAACCAGACATCTAGTGATTCCTGGCAGCATCTACTCGAAATGCCGCGAAAGACATTCTGGTCGCGGCTGCCATTCGGGGTACGGATGGCCACTGCCGGGCTCGGGGTGCTCGCCCTCGTGGCCGGCACCGCAGGCGGGATCGCCGCCCTGACCAGTAATGACACACGTGTCGTCACCGCCGTCGGACAGGCGGCGCCGGTCGTCGACCTGCCCGCCGCGGAGGTGCCGGTGCAGCCACCGGCCGGGCAGACGGGCCTGGGCTCCGGCACCGGCGCCGTCGGCCACGCCCAGGCCGAACGCGAGGCCGACGAGACCCGCTCGGCGCCCGGCGAGGCCGACCGTACGGCGACCCGCACGCCACGCCGGCCGGCCTCGGTGCCCCGGGACAGCGCCGGGGCGGCTGCCGTCGCGCCGGGTGTCGGCGCCGCCGCGGCCGGGCCGGGCGCGGCCGTCGCGCCGGCCGGCCCGCAGATCCGCACCGGACAGGTCTCCGAGACCGAGGCCATCCCGTTCCGCACCACCCTGGTCCGAGACCCTGCGCTGCCGCGCGGCAGCCGGGAGATCCGGACGCCGGGCGCGCCTGGCGAGCGGCTGTTGCGGTACGAGGTCACCTACACCGGGGATCGGGAGACGAGCCGGCGGCTGCTGGACTCGGCGGTGACCCGCGAGCCGCGGAACCGGGTCGTCGCCGTCGGCACCCGGGGGCGCGGTGACCGGCCCGGCGCCGACCACGGGAAGGACCGGGGCCGGGGCCACGACCGCCCCGACCGCCCCGACCGCCCCGGCCGGCACGACCGCCCCGACCGGGATTGCCGGCTGCTCGGGTCGTGCGTCCAGCTGGACCACGGCACGGAGTGCACCGACGGCGACAAGTTCGACGCCCGCCACGAGGGCATCATCGACGGCGACCTCAGCCTGCTCGACCCGTCCGACATCGACGAGCTGGAGCTGACCCTGCCCTGCGAGGATGAGCCGGACGACGCGGACTGGGCCGAGGACGACGCGGACTGGGACGACGGCGACGAGTGACTCGCCGGCGGTGACCGGGCGGGCCACGCAGAATGCCCCGACGGGCGCGTCGTTCGCCGGCCGCCGCGCGGGCGGCCGGCCTGACCGTGCTCGACGTCCGGCTTCGAGGTGGAGAAGGTCCTGCCCCGGCTGCGTGCGGTGCACGACGGCATCCGGTCCCGGGGCCTGTTCGTGTCGTACGCCAAGCGTGTCCTGATCGAGGCCCGCAAACCGTCCTGAGGTACGCGAGGATGGTCGGCGTGGCGTTGAGTGAGCAGCGGCTGGGCGAGCTGGCCGCCGAGCTGGCCGCGGTGCCCGGGGTGGCCGGGGTGCTGCTGGGCGGGAGCCGGGCGCGTGGCACCCACACCCCCGATTCCGACACCGATCTGGGCATCTACTACCGCCGTCCGGTCGACGTGGCGGCGCTGGGTGAGCTGGCCCGCCGGTTCGGTGGTCCGGGCGCGCAGGTCACGCCGCTGGGCGAGTGGGGGCCGTGGGTGGACGGCGGCGGCTGGCTCACCGTGGACGGCGCGGCGGTGGACTGGATCTACCGGGACGTCGACCGGGTCGCCCACGCCTGGGCGGACGCCGAACAGGGCCGGTACGCCTTCCACGCCCAAGCGGGCCATCCGCTGGGCGTGCCCGACTTCGCGTACCCGGGTGAGCTCGCCCTCGGGGTGGTCCTGGCCGACCCGGCCGGGGAACTGGCGGCGCTGCGCGCGCGGATGCGGGTCTACCCGCCCGCGCTGCGCGACGCGCTGGTGGCCGGGCTGTGGGAGGCCGACTTCCTGGTCGGCGTCGCCCGCGAGGCGGTGACCCGGGGTGACGCGGCCTACGTGGCGGGCTGCCTGTTCCGGCTGACCGGGGTGTGCGCGCATGCCCTGCACGGCGCGGCCGGCCGCTGGCTGATCAACGAGAAGGGCGCGATCGCCGCGGCCGCCGCCCTGCCCGGCGCGCCGCCGCGGTTCCGCGAGCGCACCGACGCCGTCTTCGCCGCGGTGGACGGTGACCCGGTGCACCTGACCGTGGCGCTCGACGCGGCCGCTGACCTCGTTCTGGAGACCGCCGACGCGTGCGCCATGATGACGCGATGACCGCTGATCAACCCACCATCCTCGCCACCAGCGCCGGCTTCGAGCGGGGCCGTTACGGCTTGTTCGACCTGCGGCCGGGCCCCATCCACCGGTTTGCCGCCGAGCTGGCGAACGCCGGTGACACCGCGAAGTTCTGCTTCCTGCACCAGGCCGTCGGCGACCCGGAGAACTGGATCGGCGCGACCTACGCAGCCTTCGCGAAGACCGGCTACCGCGCCTCCCACCTGCAGCTCTTCCCGATGCCCAACCACGACGACATCCGCGCGCACCTGCTCGCGCAGGACGTGATCTGGGTCAACGGCGGCAGCGTGGCGAACCTGGTCGCGGTGTGGCGGGTGCACGGGCTCGAGGAGATCCTGCACGAGGCCTGGCAGGCGGGCGTGGTGCTGGGCGGCGTCTCGGCCGGTTCGATCTGCTGGCACCAGGGCGGCAGCACCGACAGCTACGGCTACGACCTGCGCGGGTTCACCGACGGGCTGGGCTGGCTGCCGTACAGCAACGGGGTGCACTACGACGCCGAGGAGCAGCGCCGGCCGACGATGCACCGGCTCATCGGCGACGGCACGCTGGGCGACGGCTACGCGACCGACGACGGGGCCGGGCTGGTCTACCGCGGCACCGAGCTGGCCGAGGTCGTGGCCGACAAGGAAGGCCCGCGGGGCTACGAGCTCAAGCGGGCAGCGGACGGCTCGGTGACCGAGACGCCGCTGCCCACCCGCGTGCTGAGCTACTGAGCCCACCCGCGGCGGAAAACCCAGGCAACTTCGTTAAAGGGGCAGCGTCCACTTCTGGTTGGCGGCGCCCAGGCAGTCCCAGATGTGGATCTGCTGGCCGTTCGCCGAGCTGTTCTGGCTGACGTCGAGGCACCGGCCCGACTGCGGGTTGCGCAGCGTCTGGTCGGGTTGCGCCGACCAGTTCTGCGCGCCCGAGCCGTTACAGGTCCACAGCTGCGCCTTGGTGCCGTTGGCGGTGCCGCCGCCGGCCGCGTCCAGGCACTTGCCGAGGGCCTTCACCGGTCCGTTCGGGGTCACCGTCCACTTCTGCGCGTTGGTGCCGTTGCAGGTGTAGAGCTGGATCTTCGTACCGTCGGCGGTGCCGGCGCCGGCCACGTCGAGGCACTTGCCCGCCAGCCCGACGATCGGGCCGGTGCCGCCCGCCGGCGGCGGGGTCACGCCCAGCTCCTTGATCCGCACGTTGCGGAACGCGGCGTCGTCACCGTCGCCGTGGTTCTGCAGTCCGATGTGGCCGGCCAGCGAGCGGACCGGGTCGGTGTTGGTGAAGTCGTTGATCCTGGTGCCGTTCAGGAAGACCTGCAGCCGCTCGCCCTCGACGAGCAACTCGTAGGTGTTCCACTCGCCCGGCGGGTTGAGCGCGGCGTCGCGGGCCACGAGGTCCGCCGACTTGAACGTGTAGACCGCGCCGGTGGTGCGGTCGGCGGCGTCCGTGGCGTCGATCTGCACCTCGTAGCCGTTGTTCACCGCCGACCACGGGTCGCTCGACGGCGGGAAGCCGAGGAACACCCCGGTGTTGTCGTCGCCGGCCAGCTTCCAGTCCAGCTTCAGCGAGTAGTTGGTGAACTGCTTCTGGCTGTACCAGAACAGGCCCATGCCGCCGATTGAGGTCAGCGTCGCGTCGGTGTTGGTGAAGGCGCCCGGCCCGGCCTGCGACCAGCCGGTGGTGGCGCCGTTGTAGAGCGCGGTGTAGCCCGTCTCCGGCCGGCAGTCGGCGTTGGTCGCCTCGGCCGCGTACCGGATGCCGCCGAGCAGGTGGGCCCGGAAGGCCGGGTCCGCGTACGACTCGATGGTGTGGCCGCCGCCGGTGTAGAAGGACCGGCCGCCCTCGTAGGTCTTGCACCAGACGTGCGGGTGGTCGGCGCCCATCCCGCCGCCGGAGTACGAGCTCTCGTCCAACGTGGCCAGCACGTGCGCGGTGGACCGGGGGTTGGTGCGGTAGTTGTACCACTCGTCGGTGCGGTTCCACCGTTGCGGCAGGTGTGCCGTGGCCGCGTGCGCCCGGTCCTCGAGCACCACCGCGGCCGGCTGGATCGCCGGGTGCGACGCGAAGTACGCGCCGACCAGCTGACCGTAGAACGGCCAGTCGTACTCGGTGTCGGCCGCCGCGTGCACGCCGACGTAACCGCCGCCGCCGCGGATGTAGCCCTCGAACGCGGTCTGCTGGGTGGCGTTCAGGACGTCGCCGGTGGTGTTGAGGAAGACCACGGCCTCGTAGCCGGCCAGCCCGGCCGTGGTGAACGCCGCCGGGTCCTCGGTCGCGGTGACCGAGAAGCCGTTGGCGGCGCCCAGGTCGCGGATGGTCTGGATGCCGGCCGGGATGGCGTCGTGCCGGAACCCGGCCGTGCGGGAGAAGACCAGCACGTCGTAGGGGTCGTCCGCGGCGGCCGCCGGGGACGCGACGGCCAGCGTGGCCGGAATCAGCATCAGGGCGGCTAGCGTTTTTCCGATCATGGCAACACCCACTTCTGGTTGGCGGCGCCCAGGCAGTCCCAGATGTGGATCTGCTGGCCGTCGGCCGAGCTGTTCTGACTGACGTCGAGGCACCGGCCCGACTGCGGGTTGCGCAGGCTGCCGTCGGCGTTCGCGGCCCAGTTCTGCGCCGCGGTGCCGTTGCACGTCCAGAGCTGCGCCTTGGTGCCGTTGGCGGTGGCGCCACCGGCCACGTCCAGGCACTTGCCGAGCGCCTTGACCGTGCTTCCCGCGACGGTCCAGGTCTGCGCGGCGGAACCGTTGCAGGTGTAGAGCTGGATCTTGGTGCCGTCCAGGGTGGCGCCGCCGGCCACGTCGAGACACTTGCTCGCCAGCCCGACGATCGGGCCGACCCGGGCCGCCGCGCTGTTGAGCGTGAACGCGTCCACGTCGAACAACGCGCCGGCGCCGCCGGAGAACGTCAGGTACAGCTGGCCCGTCGTGTTCGGCGCGCCGGAGACCGTACCGGTGACGTCGACGAACGTCTCCCAGCCGCCGGTGAGCGGCACCGTGGCCGAGCCGACGATCGTGCCGGTCGGTGAGCCGGTGCGCAGCTGGAGCGTGCCGCCCACGCCGCCGGAGGACACCCGGGCGGTGAAGGAGGTGACCCCGCTGAGCCGGTACGGCTCGAACGCGATCCAGTCCCCGTTGTTGATGTTGCCGACGGTCTGGCCGCCCTCGGCCGGCGTCTTGCTGAACTTGTCCACCCCGGACGAGGTCTTGTAGTGCTCGGCCTGCCGGTGCCGCGGCTGCAGCGGGTGCTGGGTGTGCGTGGTCAGGCCGCCGGCGTCGGTGTACTCCGCGTCGAAGACCGCGAAGATGTTCGCCGCCGAGTCGTGCTCACCGTCGGCCGGGATGGTGATCGTGCCGGTGCAGCCGTTCTTCGAGGTGATCTGGTGGCCGTGGCTGTCGTGGCCGAGCACGTAGGTCATCTTCACCGCGGCGCAGGTGATCGAGCTGTCCTCGGGGTCGGTGACCGTGATGGAGAACGGGACGGCGTCGCCGTAGGAGAAGAGCGAGCCGCTGGCCGGGCTGTTGATGGTCACCGTCGGCGCGGTGTTGCCGACCGTGACCGTCACGTCGGCCGTGCCGGTCAGCCCCTCGGGATCCCGGGCGGTCAGCGTGACCTGGTACGTCCCGTTGGCCGTGTAGGTCTTCGTCGGGTTGGCCGCCGTCGAGCTGGTGCCGTCGCCGAAGCTCCACGAGTAGCTGAGCGTGCCACCCTCCGGATCGGACGAGCCCGCCGAGGAGAACGTCACGGCCAGCGGCGCCTGCCCGGAGGTGCGGTTCGCGGCAGCCACCGCGGTCGGCGCCCGGTTGGAGCCGGCCAGGTAGTCGAAGCGGTACAGCGCCGAGTTGACGTCACCGTTGAAGTAGCCGGTGCCGTAGTCGAGGACGTACAGCGAGCCCTCGGGGCCGAATGCCATGTCCATCACCTGCTTGCCGGCCCAGGGGAAGGACGAGATCTCGCCGACCGAGCCGTCCGCGCCGACCTTGATCGGCTTGATCCAGCCGCGGCCCAGCTCGCCGGCGAAGAAGTTGCCGTCCAGCGTGGCGGGGAACTTGGTCGGCGAGTTCAGGTTGGCGTCGTAGCGGTAGACCGGGCCGCCCATCGGCGACTCCGAGCCGCTGCCGAACTCCGGCGGGCTGCCGGCGTCACCGGCGTACCGGATCCAGGCCGGCCGGGCCGGCGGCAGCGTGGTCAGGCCGGTGTTGCGGAACGAGTTGTTGGTCGGCCCGCCGGCGCAGTCGTACTTTCCGCCGGTGGCGTTGGTGGCGAAGTTCCACTCGTTGTAGGTCTCGGTGCTGGTGTTGCTGCCGGTGCAGTACGGCCAGCCGTAGTTGCCCGGGCTGGTGATCCGGTTGAACTCGACCTGGCCGCTGGGCCCGCGGCTCGGGCTGGTGGTGCCGGCGTCGGGGCCGTAGTCGCCGAGGTAGACGACGCCGGTGGCCTTGTCCACGCTCATCCGGAACGGGTTGCGGAACCCCATCGCGTAGATCTCCGGCCGGGTGTTCGCCGTGCCCGCCGGGAACAGGTTGCCGGCCGGGACGGTGTACGTCCCGTTCGCGTTCACCTTGATCCGCAGCACCTTGCCGCGCAGGTCGTTGGTGTTGCCGGCGGTGCGCTGCGCGTCGTAGCCGGGGTTGCGGTCGGTGCGCTCGTCCAGCGGCGAGTAGCCGGCCGAGTCGAACGGGTTGCTGTCGTCCCCGGTGGACAGGTACAGGTTGCCGGCCGCGTCGAAGTCGATGTCGCCACCGACGTGACAGCACAGGCCGCGGGTCGCCGGCACGTCCAGCACGTCCACCTTGGAGCCGGTGTTGAGGGTGAAGTCGGCGTTGAGCGTGTAGCGGGAGAGCCGGTTGACGCCGGTCCAGGCGGAGAAGTCCGTGCCGGTGGCGGGGGCGTCGCCGGCCGGGGTGCTCAGCGGCGGGGCGTAGTAGAGGTAGATCTGCCGGTTGGTGGCGAAGCCGGGGTCGACGCCGACGCCCTGCAACCCCTCCTCGTCGTGGCTGTAGACCGCGACGGTGCCGACCACGGAGGTGGCGCCGTTCTTGTCGGTGCGCCGCAGCGTGCCGTTGCGGGCGGTGTGCAGCACCGACGAGTCGGGCAGCACGGCGATGGCCATCGGCTCGCCGGTCTCGGCGACTCCCTTGGCGAGCGTCACCTGCTGGAAGTCGGCGGGGTCGAGGTCGACGGCGGAGACGGGGGCGGGGGTGGCGACCAGGCTCGCTGCCACCAGCAGGGCCACGCCGGCCGCGTATCGAAGCTTGGGGATTCTTCGATGTCTTGAGGACATAGGGGTGTCCGGTCCCTTTCCTGACGTAGGGGAGTTGCCAGGTGTGGGCTACCTTGCGCCGATACGCCGAGCCCTGGCCGACGTCGCGGCCCCGGGAACGACCGCGTCGCGTGTTACCAACGTGTAACAGTGAGCAAACGGTAGTAACTTCTCGTGCGGCTGTCCATACTTTCCGCGTAAGGGCCTCAACTTTCGTCGTTTACAACAAAAAGATGCGCCACTCCGACGTGGAGTGACGCATCGCGGATGGAGGAACGCGTCAGGACGCGTAGTGCAGGATCACGTTGTGCACGTGCTGGGTCTTCTCCGAGCCGCGGAACTCGACCTCGTAGGTGTGCGTGCCCACGTTGATGGCGATCGTGCCGGTGGAGAAGAACTGGCCGGCCCAGCTCTTGTTGCTGACCACGCTCACGCTGCTGACCTTCGAGTACGGGATGCTGGTGATCGCGAAGCGCTTCCCGGCGAAGGACTTGTCCTGGATGATCACGCGACGGGTGGTCAGCCCGATGAAGCCGGTGCCGGCGCCGACGGCGTCGTACACCGCGATGATCTGTTCACCTTCGAGCAGGCCGCTCTCGATCTGCTGGAGCTGGCCCTTGCTGTCGTATATCGGCGCCGTCATGATCCCGAGGTTACTGAGGCCCGACCACTGTGCGGTACGCGTCCTCGATCCGGGCCGCGAGGGTCACCTCACCGTCGGTGATGGTCTCGCCGTCGGAGGCGCCCAGCAGGATCTGCGTGTGACCGTCCATGCGCCGGATGCTGGGCCGTAGGCGCAGCGTGTCGGCGGCGACCTTGATCCGCTCCGTCAGTGCGGCATGCTGACTGTCGTCGCACGCGAGCACGCGCTTCAGCTGCACGCCGTCCTGGGTCCAGCCGCCCAGCACCGCGAGCGCGTCGCTCAAGTAGTCGGAGCGGGTACCCCGGAGTTTCCTGCCCCGCATGGCCGCACCTCCCTGGCGTCGTTGCCGGCTTGTGGCCAAACTGTCGCCGTGTCGTCATGGTCGGTGCCCACAGTCTTGTCTGCCGCGTCAACGATGTCCACGCCCACATATCCGTGTTCTCGTGACGATCGGGACGCATCGTTCAACCTGATCGGTTAAGTTTTGTGGCACGCTCTTGGCTCATGTCCCATGAACACCACGTCAACGGCCGTCCATCACCCAGGGTGATTGTCGCGGCAGTGATCGTGACGGCCGGCCGGGTGCTGGCGTGCGAGCGGGCCGCGCCCCCGGAGGTGGCCGGACGCTGGGAGTTCCCGGGCGGCAAGGTGGAGCCGGGGGAGACCGACGCGCAGGCGCTGGCCCGCGAATGCGCGGAGGAGCTGGGCGTTCGGGTTGCGGTCGGTGACCGGGTCGGCCCGGACGTGCCGCTGGCGCACGGCCGCGCCGTCCTGCGCGTCTTCACGGTGACGCTGCTGAACGGCGACGAGCCGCGCGCCCTGGAACACACGGCGATGCGCTGGCTCTCCGCCGACGAGCTGGACAGTGTGCCCTGGCTGCCGGCGGACAGGCCGATCGTCGCGGAGCTGCCGCGGCTACTGGCCGAACGTCCGGCGTAGCTCGCGCTTGAGCACCTTGAAGCTGGGCCCCATCGGCAGGGCCTCGACGAAGCGCACCTGCCGCGGGTACTTGTGCTTGCCGAGCTTCTCCCGGGACCAGTCGATCAGCTCCTGCTCGGTGACGCCGCCGGGATCGGGCACCACCACCGCGCAGATCTCCTCGCCGTGCACCGGGTCGGGCACGCCGATGACCGCGACCTGCACGACGGCCGGGTGCCGGGCCAGCGCCTCCTCGACCTCCCGCGGGTAGACGTTGAAGCCGCCCCGGATCACCAGGTCCTTCTTGCGGTCGACGATGGTGATGAAGCCGTCGGCGTCCTTGGTGCCCAGGTCGCCGCTGCGGAACCAGCCGTCGACCACCGCCTCCGCGGTCGCCTCGGGCCGGTTCAGGTAACCCGCGAAGACGTTGTGGCCGCGGATCACGATCTCCCCGAGCTCGCCGGCCGGCAGCAGCTCGATCCGCTCGTCGACCTCCGCCCGGGCGATCTCCACCTCCACGCCCCAGATCGGGTGCCCGATGGTGCCGGCCCGGGTGCCGAAGGCCGGCTGGTTGGTGGTCGCCGTCGGCGAGGTCTCGGACAGCCCGTAACCCTCGAACACCGTCGAGTGGAAGGTCTCGCTGAAGCGCTCCAGCACCGCCACCGGCAGCGACGCCCCGCCGGACACGCAGATCCGCAGCTCGGGCAGCTTGTCGGCCTTGGCCGCCGCTTCCAGCAGGCCGATGTACATCGTCGGCACGCCGTGGAAGACGGTCACCCCCTCGCGGACCATCAGATCGATCGCGGCCTCGCCGGTGAAGCGGGCCAGCAGCACCAGCTTGCCGCCGAGCCGGAAGGTGCCGTTCATGCCGACGGTCTGGCCGAAGGTGTGGAACAGCGGCAGGCAGCCCAGCACCACGTCGTCGGCGCGCACCTCGTTGGCGTCGAAGACGTTCACGGTCGCGTTCATGACCAGGTTGAGGTGGGTGAGCAGGGCGCCCTTCGGCTCACCGGTGGTGCCGCTGGTGTAGAAGATGACCGCGACGTCCTCGGCCTCCCGGCTGACGTACGTCGGCAGCGGCGGGACCGTGGCGGCGACCTCCTCCAGCCGCGGCGGCGCGTCCGGCACGCCCGGCGGCATCGGGCCGACGCTGGCCACCTTGGTGCCGGTCAGGGCGGCGGCGCCCAGGGCGGTCGCGAGCTGGCTGGAGTGCGCGACGAGCAGGTCGGCGCCGCTGTCGCGGAGCACGTACGCCATCTCCTCCGCGGTGAGCAGCAGGTGGACCGGGACGATCCGCGCGCCCACCGCGAGCGCGCCGTAGTAGACCCGCGGGAAGTCGGCCACGTTCGGCACCAGCACGGCGACCGTGTCACCGGGGCCGATGCCCAGCTCGCGCAGGCCCGCGGCGTAACCGAGGGACTGCTGCCAGAGGTCGCGGTAGATGACCCGCTCGGCGTGGTCGACGACCGCGAGCTTGTCCGGATACCGGCGCGCGGCCTCGGCCAGCACGGCCGCCAGCGACAACATCGTCATACTGAACCCCCTTCGGGCGCGGTGCGGTCAGTCATGCCAGGTGCCCGCCGATCTTGGTGTAACCGCGCAGCAGATCACGCGAGATGATCAGGCGCTGCATCTCGTCGGTGCCCTCGTAGATGCGCATCAGCCGGACCTGGCGGTACCAGCGCTCGATCGGCAGCTCGCGGGTGTAGCCCATGCCGCCGTGGATCTGCATGACCCGGTCGACCACGTTGTTGACCATGTTGGCGCCGTAGAGCTTCGCCATCGAGGAGGCGTGCCGCGGGTCCCAGCCCTGGTCCACGGTCCAGGCGGCCTTCAGGATGAGCCAGCGGGCCGCCTCCAGCTCCACCTCGGAGTCGGCGAGCATCCACTGGATGGCCTGGTTGGTGCCGATGGTGGTGCCGAAGGTCTCGCGGGTGTTCGCGTACTCGACCGCCATGCCGAGCGAGCGTTCGGCGATGCCGAGCGCGTTCGACGGGATCAGGTAGCGGCCCTTGCCGATCCACTTCATGCCCAGCTCGAAGCCCTGGCCGAGCTCGCCGAGGATGTTGCGGGCCGGCACCCGGACGTCGTCGAAGATCAGCGACGCCGGTCCGCCCTCGCCCATGGTCTGGATGAACTCCGAGCGCCAGCCCATCTCCCGGTCGACCAGGAACGCGGTGGTGCCGCCGCCGCGAACGCCCTTCTCCCGGTCGGTGACCGCCACCACGATCACGAAATCGGCGTCGTTGCCGTTGGTGATGAACGTCTTCTCGCCGTTCAGCACCCAGTCGTCGCCGTCCTGGCGGGCGCTGAGCTTGATGTTCGCCGCGTCCGAGCCGGCGCCCGGCTCGGTGATGGCGAAGCAGGAGATCCGGTCGCCCTCGATGGTCGGTACCAGGTATTCCGCCTTTTGCGCGTCGTTGGCGTAATACAGGATGTTGTCGGCCTCGCCGCCGAACTTGAACTGCACGAACGTGCGGCCGACCTCGGTCCAGATCAGCGACTGCAGGACCGCGGGGAGGTCCATGCCGCCGTACTGCTCGGGGGTCGACAGGCCCCAGAAGCCGAACTTCTTCGCCTTGAGCTGCAGCTCGCGCAGCTCGCTGCGCTCCAGCCCGGGCTGATGGTCGCGCTCGCGCCGCAGAGCTTCCTGCTCGAGCGGCATGACCTCGCGGGTGATGAATGTGCGGGCGGTGTCGCGAACGGCCCGCTCCTCGTCGCTGAGTTGAAAGTCCACGTGATAAAACTAGCGGTGTAAGTTTTGTGCCGTCCAGAGTTTCAGGAGCGTTAAATGGCCCGGCCCCGGCACACCCTGCTCAGCAGGGAACGGATCGTCGAGGTGGCCGGCGCCCTCGTCGACGCCGAAGGACTGGAGGCCGTCTCGGTCCGCCGGCTCGCCACCGAGCTGGGCGTCGCCGGACCGTCGCTCTACAACCACTTCCCCACCAAGGCCGACATCCTGGACGCGGTCGCCGACGCCGTGGTGGCCCGGGTGGACGCGTCCTACTTCTCCTCGCACGACTGGCGGGAGGCGCTGCGGCTGTGGGCGTACTCGTATCACGCCGAGCTCGCCGCGCACCCGAACATCGTCCCCGTCCTCGCGCACGGCCCGGGGCGCCGGCCCGCCGCGCTGGCCATGGCCGACGCGGTCTACGGCGGCCTGATCGCGGCCGGCTGGCCGCCGGCCCGGGCCACCCACATCGGCGCGGTCATGCGGTATCTGGTCACCGGTGCGGCCCTCGGCTCGTTCGCCCTGGGCTTCGACGAGGACCCCCAGCTGTACGCCGAGCGGTACCCGCACCTGCGCGACGCCCACCTGCTGGCCGAGCACCGGCGCAGCGTCGACGAGGGCGCGTTCGCCCTCGGCCTGGAAACCGTCCTCGCCGGCCTGGACGCGCTCAAGGCGCGTCTGGACCCGTTGAAAGGGAGCCTGACATGACCCTCTCCCGCGACACGATCTATCTCGCCGGGGCCTGGACGGCGCCGTCGTCCGCCGAGACGATCCCGGTCGAGAACCCAGCGACCGAGGAGATCCTCGGCCACGTGCCCGCCGGGACCGCCGCCGACGTGGACCGGGCCGTCGCCGCGGCGCGGGCGGCCTTCACCGGCTGGGCGGAGACGCCGATGGCCGAGCGCGGCGCCGTGCTGGGCAAGCTGCACGAGGCGCTCGCCGCCCGCGCGGGCGACATCGCCCGCACGGTCGGGCTCGAGCTGGGCACCCCGCTCAAGGTCGCGAAGGCGGTCCAGGCCGGACTTCCGCTCGCGGTCCTCCGGGGGTACGCGGACCTGGCCGCCCAGCCGGCACGCGAGGAGACGATCGGCAACTCGCTGGTGGTCCACGAGCCGGTCGGGGTGGTCGGCGCGATCACCCCCTGGAACTACCCGTTGCACCAGGTCGTCGCCAAGGTGGCCGCCGCGCTGGCGGCCGGCTGCACGGTGGTGCTCAAGCCCAGCGAGCTGACGCCGCTGGTCGCCTACCTGCTGGTGGACGCCGCCGACGAGGCCGGGCTGCCGCCGGGCGTGCTCAACCTGGTGCCCGGCACCGGCCCGGTGGTGGGCGCGGCGATCGCCGGGCACCCGGACGTGGACATGGTGTCGTTCACCGGCTCCACGGCGACCGGCCGGGCGATCACGCACGCCGCGGCCGACCGGATCGCCCGGGTGGCGCTGGAGCTGGGCGGCAAGAGCGCCAACGTGATTCTTGCGGACGCCGACCTGGCCAAGGCGGTGAAGGTGGGCGTCGGCAACGCCTTCCTCAACTCCGGCCAGACCTGCACGGCGTGGACCCGGATGCTGGTCCACCGCAGCCACTACGACGCCGCGGTGGAGCTGGCCGCGACCGCCGCTGCGGCCTACACCACCGGGGACCCGTTCGACGAGGGCACCCGGCTGGGCCCGCTGGTCTCCGCCGCGCAGCGCGACCGGGTGCGCGGCTTCATCGCCCGCGCCGACGCCCGCCGGGTGGCCGGCGACGCCCCGGTGCCGGACAAGGGCTACTTCGTCGCGCCGACGGTCTTCGCGGATGTGCACCCGGACAGCGAGTTGGCCCAGGAAGAGGTCTTCGGCCCGGTACTGTCGATCATCCGGTTCGAGGACGACGACCACGCGGTGGAGATCGCCAACAACTCGAAGTACGGCCTGGCCGGCGGCGTCTGGGGCACCCCGGAACGAGCGCTGGCGGTGGCACGGCGGCTGCGTACCGGCGCGGTCGACGTGAACGGCGGCTCGTTCAACCCGCTGGCCCCGTTCGGCGGTTACAAGCAGTCCGGCATCGGCCGGGAGCTGGGCCCGTACGGCCTGGCGGAATTCCAGCAGACGAAGGCCATTCAGCGATGAGCGCGTACATCAAGGCCCTGGTGGTCCGCGAGGCCGGCACGGCACCCACGGTCGCCGAGCTGCGCCTGCCCGAGATCGGCCCGGGCCAGGTCCGGGTCCGCATCCGGGCGGCCGGCGTGTGCCACTCCGACCTGTCCATGGTGAACGGCACGCTGCGCCCGCCGCACCCGCTGGTGCTCGGCCATGAGGCCGCCGGCGAGGTCCTGGAGGCCGGTGCCGGGGTGACCCGGGTCCAGGTCGGCACGCACGTGGCCCTGAACTGGTCGCCGCCCTGCCGGGAATGCTGGTTCTGCACCCACGACGAGCCGTGGCTGTGCTCGACGGCGAACGTGGCGGCGCTGGAGAACGGCAGCACGCTGGACGGCGCCCCGGTGCACGTGACGCTGGGGCTGGGCGCCTTCGCCGAGCAGGTGGTGGTGCCGGAACGGGCGCTGATCCCCGTACCGGATGAGCTGGCCTGGGAAAGCGCGGCGCTGCTGGGCTGCGCGGTGCTCACCGGCACCGGCGCCGTCCGCAACACCGCACGGGTCGCCGCGGGTCAGACCGTGGTCGTGATCGGCCTCGGCGGCGTGGGCCTGTCGGTGGTCACCGCGGCCCGCGCGGCCGGCGCGGCGTCGGTCATCGCGGTGGACGTGTCGGAGGCGAAGAAGGCGCTGGCCGAGGCGGCGGGCGCCACCGACTTTGTGGTCTCCTCGGAGAACCTGTCCAAGGACATCCGCTCCCGGACGGCCCGGCTGGGCGCGGACCACGCCTTCGAATGCGTGGGCCGGGCGGCAACCATCCGCGCGGCCTGGCGAGCAACCCGCCGCGGCGGCCAGGTGACGGTGGTGGGCATGGGCGGCGCCGACGACCTGGTGGAGCTGAGCGCGCTGGACATCTTCTCCAGCGCCCGGACACTGCGGGCCTCGGTCTACGGCTCCGCGGACCCGGACCTGGAGGTGCCGGCGCTGGCCCAGGACGTGCTGTCCGGGGTGCTGAAGCTGGATCACCTGATCACCGACCGCATCACGCTGTCCGAGGTGCCGGCGGCCTTCGACCGGATGACCCGGGGCGAGGGCGCCCGGTCCATGGTGATCTTCTAGGCTGCTATTTCCGGCTTTTCGGGGAGAAAAAGGTCACAGCGCCATAGTTTGGTCCAAGCTTGTCGTTTTCTGGCGACATTTGACCAAACGGGGGACGTTCAGTGGCGAGGTTCGCTCAACCGCGTGTGGCGCGGGGCCCACACAAGTCGGCATGGTGGGGTGTCGTCGCGACCATCGCCCTCCTGGTGGGGATGGGGATGGGACCCCAGGCGGCGTACGCGGGGGCGCGATCACCCGCCGACCATCAGGCGGCCCAGGAGCAAACCGCATGGGAGACGAAGGCCCACGCGCGGGAGAAGAAGGCCCACGCGCGGGAGAAGAGGGCCCACGATCGGGAGACGGGGGCGGCCCTCGGCTGTGCCACCGCCGGCCTGGCCAGGATCGACTGTTGCCTCTCCCTCGCCCGGGAACCCTTCTGCTGCCTCGGCGTCGCCCGGATCAGTTGCGACCCGCCGGCGCTGACCGTCAAGTTCGCCGACTCGCTGATCCGGGACCATGAGGCCACCACGCTCAGCATCGACCTGGACCGCGTGGACACCACCGAACCGGCCACCGGTCTCGGCTACACGGTCGCGTTGCCGGCCGGGTTGATCGTCGCCGACACCGCGCAGCACAACCTGACCTGCGCGGGCACCGTCAGCACCCATTACGGTGACACCTCGATCGCGCTCTCCGACGTCACCATCATCGCCGGCAACGCCAAGTGCAGGCTGCAGGTCTCGGTCACCGCGGGGGCGTCCGGCAGCTACTCGATCACCACGAACGACGTCTCCGGCCTGGCCGGCGGGGTCGCCAACGGTGTCATCTCCGAGACCCTGACGGTCGATCCGGCCCCGCCCCGGCTCGGCGGCGGCTTCACGCCCAGCACCGTCGACGTGCTGGGCACCGCGAAGCTGGTGCTCACCCTGATGCGTACTGACAACAACCCCACGGCGGTGGCGGACGGCCTCGGCTACACGATCAGCCTGCCGGCCGGACTGGTCGTCGGCACCGCCGGGCTGTACGCCAACGACTGCGGGGGCACAGCCACCGCCACGCCGGGTGGCACCAGCATCGTGCTGACCGACGGCGAGTTGGCGGACGCGGACGAATACTGCGAGGTCCAGGTTTACGTCAAGGCCACCAGCAGCGGCGAGCTTGCCGTCGACTACTCCGACGTGACCTCCGTGACGAAGGTGGAGAAGGCGCTGGGCGAGGGCTGCCTGGCCGCGGTCGGGGAGGTGGTCGCCCAGGGCGAGGGCTGCCTGCCGACTCTGACCGCGGAGAAGCTGGCGCAGACCGTGACGTTCACCCAGCCGTCCGATCGTGCCACCACCGCCGGAGCGGTCGGGTTGACCGCGTCGGCCAGTTCCGAGCTGACCGTCGGCTTCACTTCGAACACTCCGCAGGTCTGCACCGTGAGCGGCACCGTGCTCACCCCGGTCAGCCCGGGAACCTGTTCCATCACCGCCCGCCAGCCCGGCAACACTGTCTACGCGGCGGCGGCTCCGGAGATCACCCGGACGTTCGCCATCACCGGCCCTTCGCTGTCGTCCCAGACGATCACGTTCAGTCCGCCGTCCTCGGTCGCGCTGAGTGAGGGCACCTGGGCGTTGTCCGCGAGCGCCTCCTCCGGGCTCACCGTCAGCTTCACCTCGGGCACGCCGCTGGTGTGCACGGTCAGTGGCAGCACGCTCACCCTCGTGACCACCGGCGCCTGCGTGATCACGGCAGCCCAGTCCGGCAGCGGTAGCTACACCGCGGCGACTCCGGTCAGCCGGAGCATCACCGTGACGAGCAGCCCGCAGACGATCACGTTCGCCTCGCTGGGCAACGCTCCGCTCGGGCAGGGCACGGTCACCGCAACCGTGACGGCCTCCTCCGGGCTTGCCGTTGTCCTCACCAGCAGCACGCCGACGGTGTGCACCGTCTCCGGGCGAACGATCACGCTGGTCGCGGGCGGCACCTGCACCATCGCCGCCGACCAGAGCGGCAACGCCCAGTATGCGGCCGCGACCACGGTCAGCCGCTCCTTCACCGTCACCCTCCCGCCGGAGGCCCCGCGGCAGGTGAGCGCCACGGCGGGCGTCTCGTCGATCGCGGTCAGCTGGGCTGCCCCGAGCGACCCGAGCGGGATCACCGGCTATACCGCCGTCGCGTCGCCGGGCCCGGCCACCTGCACGACCACCGGCGCCACCGACTGCGTGATGGGCGGGACCGCGGGCGTCACGTACACGATCACCGTGGTCGCCACGTCCGAGGGTGGCGACAGCAGCCCGGCGGGCCCGTCCGGCCCGGTCACGCCCACGGCGCCGCAGCCGCCGGCCCAGGTGCCGGTCACCGACCTGAACCTGACCACCGACCAGGGCCTGATCACCACGGCGGAACCCGGCCAGCTGGTCGTTTTCATCGGTACCGGCTTCGCGCCGTACTCGACCGTCACGATCAGCATCTACTCCGAGCCGACCGTGCTCGGCACCGTGGTCACCGACGGCGACGGTGACTTCCGCAAGCCGATCACCGTGCCGCCGGACCTCGTGGCGGGAGCTCACACCGCGGTCGCACAGGGGGTCGCCCCGGACGGCACTCCCCGCGCGATGAACCTGGCCATCACGGTCGCCGCGGCACCGAGCGACCCGGCCGGACCCGGCGATCAGCTGCCGGTCACCGGGATCAACGTCGCCGTGATCCTGGCGGCGGGAGTGATCAGCCTGCTCACCGGCATCGGGCTGATCCTCGGGGCCCGGCCCCGGCGCCGGCGTCCGACCACCCTGACAGATCGTCGCCTGGCCTGACCGCTGACAGCCGGACGGCGCCGGCGGACCCGACCAGGTCCGCCGGCGCCGTCGGCGTCATGTCGTTGTGGGTGTCCCGGCGCGCAGGCCTGAACAGGGCGGCACCGGGTGGTCCGTGCCGTGGTGATCCGCCGGTCCGGAAATGACGAACGGCCCCGGCCCGGGAAGGGGGCGGGACCGCGTGCCGAAGGCGGCGTGTGGTCAGTCTGCCGTGCTCTTGCGGAGGGATTCGTTCACTCGCAGGGCTTCTTCGAGCTGGTCCTGCAGGATGATGATCCGGCAGGCCGCCTCCAGGGCGGTGCCCTCGTCCACCATCTCCTTCGCCCGGGCCGCGAGTCGCAGCTGGTAGCGGGAGTAGCGGCGGTGTCCACCGGGGGAGCGGAACGGGTCGATCAGCTTTGCCTCGCCGAGTCGTCGCAGGAAGTCCTGCGACACGCCGACGATCTCCGCGGCGCGGCCCATCGTGTAGGCCGGGTAGTCCTCGTCACCGAACATGTCGTCGGGTGGGGCCATGTCACCTCCAGGTCGAGGGCCCCGGCGCTGATCGCGCCGGGGCCCAGGGTTATCGGGTCTAGAACACCATTTGCCGACAGTCGCGTCGGTTGTCTAATCCGCACCAGCCGTGTGTGACGGTTTCGGGCGCGAGGATCGCGAATGCGTGACCGGAGACCACCTCTCGTTCGATGGAAACTGCGGTGTCCGCCGGACCCGGTCGTGCGGTCTCGGGCGGGCGATCCAACGGTGCTGAACCCTCCCTTTCCTCTGCGTTCCACTTGCTCTGACGTGGTGCCGTTCTTCCCTGCCGGTGGTAGAGCCCCACGCAAAACTCCATGGCCCTGCCACGTCCGGCGGATCTTGCGACCCCGCCGCTCAGGCGTGGGTGCTGTGGTGCACGTGCTGCGCTCGTCGTGGCCTCACGGCCGAGCGGTCCGTCCGCGTCTTGTTGTTCCTTGTTCGACGAGAGAAACGTTAGCCGACCGAGCCAAGTAAATCTAGTTCTTTGCGGAGAGATTTTCTGGGCGTGGCGGTCAGGCCCGGGCCAGCAGGGCCGTGACGGTGCGGATCAGCACCACCCGGGCGGCCTCCGGGTCCAGGCCCATCGCGTCGCGCAGCGTGCCCCAGGTCGGCCACATGCTGGTGGCGGTGAGCGCGGCCAGCATCGTCTCGTCGCCGTTGATCTCCCGGCCGAACAGGATCTTGAGTTCGGTGCGGACCCGGTCCACGTGGCTGCGGCGATAGCTCTGCAGCGCCGGCGAGAACGGCTCCTTGAGCGCCGAGGCCTTGGCGATCGGGGCGATCTGCTCCAGCTGGCGGGCCCGCTGGCGGCAGTACGCCTCGATCCGTTCCGGCAGCGGCAGGTCCGCCGGGATCGGCTCGTGGGTCTGGTCGCGCTGTTCCAGGATGCGCTCGCCGCTGGCCGCGAAGAGCGCCTCCATGTCCGCGAAGTGGCTCCACAGCGCGCGCAGCGACACCCCGGCCTGCTTGGCGATCCGGTCCGCCGTCGGGCGCAGGTCGCCCTCGCGGATCAGCGCCACGTGGGCCTCGACGATGGCGTTGCGGGTGCGTTCCGAGCGGGCCGTACGGCCGTCGATGCGCTGGGGCGGGCGGGGTGAAGCGGTCGGCATCAGGCGCTCCGGTAGCGGTTGAGCTCGCGGCGGGCCAGCGAGCGCTTGTGCACCTCGTCGGGGCCGTCCGCGAGGCGCAACGTGCGCGCCTGGGACCACAGCCGGGCCAGCGGGGTGTCCTGGCCGACGCCGGCGGCGCCGTACGCCTGGATCGCCTTGTCGATGACCCACTCGGCGGTGCCGGGCACGATGATCTTGATGGCCTGGATCTCGGTGTGCGCGCCCTTGTTGCCGACCGTGTCCATCAGCCAGGCGGCCTTGAGCACCAGCAGCCGGGACTGTTCGATCCGGACCCGCGACTCGGCGATCCACTCCTGCACCACGCCCTGCTCGGCCAGCGGCTTGCCGAACGCCGTCCGGGCCAGCGCGCGCCGGCACATCAGCTCCAGCGCCCGCTCGGCCATCCCGATCAGCCGCATGCAGTGGTGGATCCGGCCGGGGCCGAGCCGGGCCTGCGAGATGGCGAAGCCGGAGCCCTCCTCGCCGATCAGGTTCGTGGCCGGCACCCGGACGTTCTCGAAGAGCATCTCGGCGTGGCCGCCGTGGTCGCCGTCGTCGTAGCCGAAGACGGTCATGCCGCGCTGGACGGTCAGGCCGGGGGTGTCGCGGGGCACCAGGATCATGCTCTGCTGCACGTGCCGGGCGGCCTCCGGATCGGTCTTGCCCATCACGATGAAGATCCGGCAGTTCGGGTTCATCGCGCCGGAGATGTAGAACTTGCGGCCGTTGATCACGTAGTCGTCGCCGTCGCGGGTGATCCGGGTGCCGATGTTGGTCGCGTCCGAGGAGGCGACCTGCGGCTCGGTCATCGCGAAGGCGGACCGGATCGTGCCCGCCAGCAGCGGGCGGAGCCACTGCTCCCGCTGGGCCGGGCTGCCGAACTGGGCCAGCACCTCCATGTTGCCGGTGTCCGGGGCGGCGCAGTTCAGCGCGGGCGGGGCGATCGCCGGGCTGCGGCCGGTGAGCTCGGCCAGCGGGGCGTACTGGAGGTTGGTCAGGCCGGCGCCGTGCTCGCCGGGCAGGAACAGGTTCCACAGCCCGGCCGCCCGGGCCTGCTCCTGCAGCCGGGCGATCACCGGCGGCGGGGACCAGTCGCCGGCGTAGTCCTCGTCGAAGGTGGCCTCCGCCGGGTAGACGTACTCGTCGAGAAAGGCGAGCAGCCGCTTGCGGTAGTCCTCGGTCTTGGCGTCGAACGCGAAGTCCATCAGTTCCCTTCCAGCGTGCCGTCGAGCGACTCGTGTCCCTGAGCCACCAGCGGCGCGACGAGCGCGCCAACGGTGTCGAACCCCTCGCCGACGGTCTGACCCTGAACGTAGCGGTAGTGCACGCCCTCGAGGATCACGGCCAGCTTGAACGCGGCGAAGCCCACATACCAGTGCAGGTCGGATACGTCCCGGCCGGAGCGCTTCGCGTAGTGGCCGGCCATCTCGGACAGGCTCGGATGCCCCGGTACGGAGATCGACGAGCGGCCCTCGAGGAGCAGCGGGCGGCCCGCGTAGACCAGCATCAGGGCGACGTCGCTGAGCGGGTCGCCCAGCGTCGACATCTCCCAGTCCAGCACCGCGCTGATCTCCAGCCGCGGCCCGATCAGCACGTTGTCCAGCCGGTAGTCGCCGTGCACCACCGCGCCGGCGCCGTCCGGGATGTCCGCGGCCAGCCGGGCGTGCAGCTCCTCGATGCCCGGCACCTCGCGGCTGCGGGACGCGTCGAGCTGCTTCTTCCAGCGCCGCACCTGGCGCTCGTTGAAGCCCTCGGGCCGGCCGAAGTCGCCGAGCCCGATCGCGGCCGGGTCCAGCGCGTGCAGGTCGGCGAGCGTGTCCACCAGGGCCAGCACCAGCGTGCGCATCGCCTCCGGGCCCAGCGCCTCCAGCTCCGCGACGTCCCGGTAGATGGTGCCGTCGACGTGCTCCATCAGGTAGAACGGCGCACCGATCACGTCCGGTTCGGTGCAGAGCAGCACCGGGTGCGGTGCCGGGAAGCCCGCCGCCGAGAGCGCGGCGAGGACCTTGTGCTCGCGCACCATGTCGTGCGCGGTCGGCAGGACGTGGCCGAGCGGCGGGCGGCGCAGCACCCAGCGCTGGGTGCCGTCGGTGACCGCGTACGTGAGGTTGGACCGGCCGCCGGCGAACATCGTCGCCGACAGCTCGCCGGTGCCCAGATGGGCGCGCAGCCGTTCCAGGTCGAGCCCGCGCGGGCCGGTCATGACGTGGCCGCCGTGTCGAAGCCGCGCTGGATCCTGTTCATCCCGGCGAGCCAGCGGTCGGTGTCGGTGGCGCGGCGCTGGTAGTACTCGGCAACCTCGGCGTGCGGCAGGACCAGGAAGCTGTCGCCCTGGACGGCCTTCGCCACCACGGCGGCCACCTCGGCCGGCTCCATCGCGGTCGCGGCGAGCTGGGCCCGGCTTGCGCTCTCCCGGTCGTCGCCCAGCAGCATGTCCGTACGCACCCCCTGCGGGCAGAGCGCCTGCACGGTGATGCCCCGGTGGGCGTACGTGGCGCGCAGCCACTCCGCGAAGCCGAGGGCGGCGTGCTTGGTGACCGAGTACGGCGCACTGCCCAGCAACGTCAGCAGCCCCGCCGCGGAGACGGTGAACAGCAGCCGCCCGCCGCCGTTCTCCAGCCAGCGGGGGAGCACCGCGCGGGCCACGTACACGTGTGACATGACGTTGACCTGCCAGGCCTGTTCCCACGCGGCGTCGGGCGCGTCGGCCGAACCGGCGGTCAGCACGCCGGCGTTGGCGCAGAACAGGTCGACGCCGCCGAGCTCGGCCCAGGCCGTCTCGACGAGCCGCTGGGTGTCCGCCTCTTTCGCGGCGTCGCCGGGCACGGCCAGCCCGCCGATCTCCGCGGCCACCGCCTCGGCGGCCGCCGGGTTCAGGTCGTTGACGATCACCCGGGCGCCGTCGGCCGCGAACCGGCGGGCCAGCGCCGCGCCGATGCCGCCGCCGGCGCCCGTGACGACCACTCGCGCCAGGCTCACTGAGCCGCGCCCGTCAGCGTGACGCCGCCGTCGATGACAACGGTCTGTCCGGTGATCCAGGCCGCGTCGTTCGAGCACAGGAACGCGACCGCGCCGGCCACGTCCTCGGGCACGCCGAGCCGGCGCAGCGGGTAGGTGGCGGCGACCTGGGCCTCGCGGCCCTCGTACAGCGCGGTGGCGAAGCGGGTCTTGACCACCGCCGGGGCGACCGCGTTGACCCGGATCTTCGGCGCCAGTTCCACGGCCAGCTCCTCGGTGAGGTGGATCAGGGCCGCCTTGGTGGTGCCGTAGAAGGCGATGCCGGGCGCCGGGCGCACGCCGGACACCGACGAGATGTTGACGATCGAGCCGCCCGCCTCGGCGAGCCCGCCGCGCAGCGCCTCCTGCACCCAGCCCAGCGTGCCGAGCACGTTGACGTCGATCATCTTGCGGGCCGCGCCCAGGTCCAGCGTGCTCAGCGGCCCGTACGCCGGGTTGATGCCGATGTTGTTGACCAGCACGGTGACCGGCCCGAACGCGCCGAGCACGGTGTCGACGACGGCGGCCCGGTGGTCGGCGTCGTCACCCTTGCCGGCGATCCCGATCGCCACCTCCGGCCCGCCCAGGTCCTTGGTCGCCGTCTCCAGCGCGCCGGCGTCGCGTCCGGTGATGCAGACCCGGGCGCCCTCCGCGACGAAACGTTGCGCGATGGCGAACCCGATTCCTCGGCTGGCCCCGGTCACGATGGCCACGGCACCGCTGAGCTTCGTCATCCGGTCAGCACCTCCTACTAGTGAGTAACCCTCTCGCCGCCAACCCTGCATGGGTCGGCGGCGAGTCGCAACAGTTCCGGCCTAGGAAGCAGCCGGGATGCCGTTCGCCGGCGGGGCCGCCGGGGGTGTCGTGTACTCCTTGACCGGCCCGTCCGCCTCGTCCGTTTCGAACGGCGTACCGAAGTAGGTCTGCTTGCCGCCTTCGACCTTGGACAGGCGCATGCCGCCGTACCCGGAATGGTCCTTGTCCGAGTACCGCAGCGGGACGAAGCCCGGGCCCTGGAAGCCGCCCTTCTCGATCGCCGAGATCAGGCCCTCGCGGGTCAGGTCCTTGCCCGCGGCCTGCAGGCTCTGTACGAAGAGGTAGCCGACGGACATGCCGTAGACGATGTTGTTGTCGAAGTCGGCGTTGCCGTTGTGCGCCGCGTTGACCTTCTTGTAGAGCTGGATCCACGGGTTGGCGTCGTCGTTGCTCAGCGGCAGGTAGTTGTCCGAGATCAGGCCCTCGGTCAGCGGCGCGGCCGCGCCCAGCTGCTTGCTCAGCGTGGTCAGGTCGGCGCCGACCTGGGAGACCACGAACTGCGGCTTGAAGGCGATCTTCGCCGCGGTGCCGAGGCTGAGCGCGGTGAAGCCGGGCACCGTCGCCAGCATGACGACCTGGCAGCCGGCCTGCTTGAGCGCGCCCATCTGCGGGCCGACGTTCGGGTTGCTGGTCACGTACGACTGCTTCGCCGCGACCGGGCCGAGGATCTTCTCGATGCCGGCCAGCGCGTCCCGGCCGAAGTCGTCGTCCTGGCCCAGGAAGCAGACCTTCTTGCCGGCCTGGGTCGCCTTGACGTGGGTGGCCAGGATCTTGCCCTCGACGGTGTAGTCGACGTTGAAGCCGAACGTGCCCGGGTACTTGTCCGGCTGGTCCCAGCTGCGGCTGCCGGACGCCACGAACAGGTCCGGGACGCGGTTGGTCTTGAGGAAGTCGAGCACGCCGGTGTGCGTCGGGGTGCCCAGCCCGTTCAGGATCGCGAAGACCTTGTCCTGCAGCACCAGCTCGCGGACCACCTGCTGGGTGGTCGCCGGGTTGTAGGTGTCGTCCATGATCTTGTAGGTGATCTTGCGGCCGTGCACGCCGCCGTTGGCGTTCACGTAGTCGAAGTAGGCCTTGGTGGCCGGCGCGATCTTCGAGTAGCCGGCCGCCGCCGGGCCGGTCAGCGGCATGTGCGTGCCGACCAGGATCTCCGTGTCGGTGACGCCGGGCACGCTGGCGCCCCCGCCGCCACCCCCGTCGTCACCGCTGCAACCGGCGGCGGCAGCGACCAGGGCCACCACGGCGAGCGCGGACCAAATACGTCTCATGCCTTTCTCCTTCTGGGTCGTAGTGAGGCGATACCGCCGGGTGCGGCGAGCATGACGATGATCAAAGTGATGCCGAACAGGGCCAGCGGCAGGTTGCCCTCGAGGCGCTGGGCGACCGCGGGCGAGACGTCGATCGAGTCGGTGACCGAGTGGGTCAGCGCGGGCAGCGCCACCAGCAGCACCGCACCCCAGACCGCGCCGGCCAGGCTGCCGAGCCCGCCGATCACGATCGCCATCACCAGGAACAGCGACAGCGAGATCGGGAAGGCGCCGGGGGAGACGCTCTGGGCGAGCACTGCGAACAACGCGCCGCCGAGCCCGGCGCAGGCCGCGCTGACCACAAATGCCAGGACCTGGGTACGGGCCACGTTCACTCCCGCGATGCGGGCGGCGGCCTCGTCGTCGCGTACCGCCCGCAGGGCCCTGCCGAACCGGCCGCTGACCAGGGTGGCCAGCAGGAACAGGGTGAGCAGCGCGCCGGCCCAGGCGAGCCAGGCCTGCCAGCGCTCGTACGGGAACGTCGCGCCCAGCGCCAGCGGCGGCGGATCGACGTACACCGACAGGCCCTGGTCGCTGTTGAAGGTCGTGTCGAAGGTGGTGGCGATGGCCGGCACCACCACGGCGACCGCGAGCGTGAGCCCGGCCAGGTACGGTCCGCGCAACCGCGCCGCCGCCAGCCCGACGATCCCGCCGGCCACCGTGGCGACGGCGATCGCGGCGAGCACCGCGATCAGCAGCGTCCACTGACCGCGGCCGGCCAGCTTCTCCTGCACCATCGCGACCGTGTACGCCCCGGTCGCCATCAGCGCGCCGTGGCCCAGCGAGAGCTGCCCGTTGAGTCCGGTGAGGACGGTCAGCCCGGCCGTCACGCACAGGTACGCGCCCACGGTGGCGAGCTGGTAGTTGCGGAACGGCGGCAGCAGATAGGTCAGCGCCACGATCAGCACCGCGGCGCCCAGCGTCCACAGCAGATAGCGGTGCCGGTGGGGCACCGTCGGCCGGCGCGCGGCGGTGTCCACCTTCGGGGCGAGGGTCACGCTCATACCGCTCTCGCCGCCGATCGGGAGAACAGCCCGCCGGGCCGGCCCAGCAGCACCACGACCAGCAGGATCAGCACGGCGATCGGGGCCACGGTGGCGCCCAGATAGCCGCTGACGTAGGAGAGCAGCAGCCCGACGATCAGGCCGCCGGCGACCGCGCCGATCGTGCTGTCCAGCCCGCCCACCACGGCCGCGGTGAAGGACGACACGAAGACGATGTCCATCGCGTTCGGGTGCAGGCCCAGCTCGGTCGGCAGCACCAGCATGCCGGCCAGCGAGCCGACCGCCGCCGCCAGCGCCCAGCCGAGCGTCAGCATCCCGCCGACGTTCACCCCGAGCAGGCGGGACACGTCCGGCGCGAACGCCGAGGCGCGCATCCGCAGGCCCACCGACGTGCGGGTGAACAGCACCGCCAGCAGCGCCACCACGACGAAGACGGCGCCGAAGACGAACAGGTCGAAGCGGGACAGCAGCGCGATCCCGCCCACGGTGAACGCGTCCCGGCTGAACGGCGCCTCGGCGGGGCGGAACTCGTTGCCGTAGACCATCCCGAGCACACCCTGGATGACCAGCACCAGGCCGAGCGCCACGACCACCCCGTTGAGGTGCGACGAGTGGTCGACAAAGCGCATCACCACCCGCTCGGTCACCGCGCCCAGCGCCAGCCCGCCGAGCACCGCCACCGCGAACCCGAGCCAGTACGAGCCGGTCGCCGCCGACACCGAATAGCCCACGTACGCCGTCGCGACCGCCATCGCGCCCTGGGCGAAGTTGACGATCCGGGTGGCTCGCCAGATCAGGACCAGGGCCAGGGCGAACGCGGCGTACACCGCACCCCGGCTCAGGCCGTCGAACGTGAGGAACACGAACCGGTCCATCGCCCTCCTTCTCTCAGAATCCGAGGTATGCGTGCCGCATGTCTTCGTCGTCGCGGAGCGTGGCGGCATCGGCGTTGGCCACCACCCGGCCCAGCGACATGACGACTCCCGTGTCGGCGACCGACAGGGCGCTGCGCACGTTCTGCTCGACGAGCAGCACGGTCAGCCCGGTGTCGTCGCGCAGGGTGCGCAGCAGGCCCATGATCTGCGCGGTCACCCGGGGCGCCAGCCCCAGCGACGGCTCGTCCAGCAGCAGCAGCCGGGGCCGGCCGACCAGCGCGCGGCCCAGCGCCAGCATCTGCCGTTCCCCGCCGGAGAGCTGGTGACCGGGGAAGCGCCGGCGTCGGGCCAGCGGCTCGAAGAGGTCGTACACTTCGTCCAGCGCGCGCTTGGCGTCCGCCCGGTCGCGGCGCCACAGGCCGCCGAGCCGCAGGTTCTCGTCCACGGTCAGCTCGGTGACCACGCCGCGGCCCTCCGGCACGTGCGCCACCCCCCGGCGCACCATCTGCTCGACCTTGACCCCGCGCAGGTCCTGCCCGTCGAGCACGACCCGGCCGGCGGCCGGGCGGAGCAGACCCGAGAGGGTACGCAGCAGCGTCGTCTTGCCGGCCCCGTTCGCACCGAGCACGGCGGTGATCGAGCCCTTGGCCACGCGCAGGTCCACGTCGTGCAGCACCGGCGCGCCGCCGTACCCGACGGTGAGCTGCTCGGCCTCCAGCAGCGCGGTGCCCTGTTTCGTCGCGGTGGTGTCGGTCATGCTGTGTCTCCTCTGGCATGCCCTTCTGGCCCTTGCTTCGCTGCGGTGCAGTCGGTCATGCCGGAGCACCCAGGTAGGCGTCCACGACGGCCTCGTCGGTGCGGATCTCGGCGGGCGTCCCGTGCGCGACGGGCTTGCCGAAGTCCAGCACCAGGATCTCGTCGCAGATCGCCATGACCAGGTCCATGTGGTGCTCGACCAGCAGCACCGCGCAGGGCAGCTCCTTGATCAGCTCACCCAGCCGGGCGATCTCGTCGGCGCCGAGACCGCCGGCGGGCTCGTCCAGCAGCAGCAGGCGGGGCTGGGCGACGAGCGCGCGGGCCAGAGCGACACGCTTGCGGACCGCGTACGGCAGTCCGCCGGGAAGGGCGTGCGCGTGCGGGGCGACACCGCAGCGCTCAAGCGCTTCCCACGCGCTTTCGGGTCTCTGGCCCGCGTGCTCGGCACCGACCATGACGTTCTCCAGCACGGTCAGGCCGGCGAACAGGCCGACACCCTGCAGCGTGCGGGCGATGCCCAGCCGGGCCAGCCGGTGCGGGCGCGGTCGCAGGGGTTGGCCGTCGAGGGAGATGGTGCCGGCGGTCGGCGTGACGAAGCCGCAGATCACGTTGAAGAGCGTGGTCTTGCCGGCGCCGTTGGGGCCGATGACCCCGACCGTCCGGCCGGGCGGCACCCGCAGCGACACGTCGTCGAGGGCGACGAGCCCGCCGAACCGGACGCCGATCTGGTGGAGGGAGAGGCCTTGGTCGGGATCGGTGGCGGGCGCAGGTCGGGTCATCGTCACCTCGGCACTGAGGGGCAGCGCCGCACCGTCCTCGATGGAGGAAGCTGCGGTCGGCAGTTATTACACTTGGAGTGTAAGTTCTTGAGACGCCATGTCAATGCCCTGGAAACATTACCGAAAGTCGATGCGTAGGCAACGGTCCGTGCTCTTGATCGTTTCGGGTGTTTTGCCGGGCAGCGCGCGGCCGATCGGGGTCGCTATCCTTCGGCGCCGCCTCGACGAAGGAGCACCGTGACCGAGTTCGCGCCCTATCAGGGCGGCGCCTTCCAGCCGTCGCCCGCCTTCGCCGGCCCGGCCCGCTCGCTGCGCGTCCCGGCCCGGGTCACGCTGGTCGCGCTCGGGCTGATCGGCGCCGAATCCCTGGTGGGCGCGGCGCTCCAGGCCTTCTGTTATCCGATGGCGGTCGGCGCCGGTGAGCCGACCGCCGCGCAGCTGGCCGTGGCCGACTTCCTGTATCTGCGGGAGCCGGCGGTCGCCGCGGTCCTGGTGCTGTTCGCCGGCCTGTCCTTCGTCGTCTGGCTGCATCGGGCGCGCACCAACCTGGACGGCCCGGACGTCGAGGAGCTGACCTGGAAGCGCGGGTGGTCGATCGGCGGCTGGTTCCTGCCGCTGGGCAACCTGGTGATCCCGCAGCTGGTGGTCAGCGAGATCGACCGGGTCAGCGAGCGCCTGGCGGACGAGGCCGAGGGCCGGCCGCACGAGCGGCATCCCGGGGTGGCGGTGGCCTGGGTGACGCTGTGGTCGCTCTTCCTGGTCGTCAGCCAGATCGGCGAGTCCGTGCTGGGCGCCCTCTACCCGGGGCCGTCGGTGCTGCTGGGGTCGGCGTTCGGGGTCTTCGAGACGGTGGTGGCGGGCAGCGCGATCCTGCTGGTCCGGCAGATCACGGCCAACCAGGAACGAGCCCGCGCCGCGGCGGACCGGCTCGGCCGGCTGCCAGTGGCCGATCCCGCGCCCGCTCCTGCGCCCGCTCCCGCCGGCGCTCCGGAGCCGGAGCGGGCACTGATCCGCGCCGCCGCTCCCGGGTCCTCGCCGCGACTTCCCGCTGCCGCCGAGCCGGTGTCCGCGACGCCGGTGTCCGCGACGGAATTCCCCGACGCTCCGGAAATAGCGCCCGCGCCCCTCGGCGTGCCGGTGCCCTTCGACGTGCCGGTGCCCGCGCCGGAGTCGTCCGGCGCGCCGGAGCCGGTGCCCGCGCCGGAGGCTTCCTCCGCTGCTGAGCCGGGATCCGGGGCGCGCTAAGCGACGTTGATCGGGCGGAACTGCACACTCACCCGCGGTCCCACCGGCTTTGCCGTCTTCGGGATCGCGTGCTCCCAGGTGCGCTGGCAGGAGCCGCCCATCACGATCAGATCGCCGTGCCCGAGCGGGAACCGCAGCGACTCCGCGCCGCCCGCCCGGGGGCGCAGCATCAGGTGTCGGGGCGAGCCGAACGACACGATCGCCACCATCGTGTCCTCCCGTGCCGAGCGGCCCAGCGTGTCGCCGTGCCAGGCCACGCTGTCGCGACCATCGCGGTAGAGGCACATGCCTGCGGTCACGAAGCCCTCGCCCAGCTCCGGGCGGTAGTGCGCGGACAGCTGCTCGCGGGCGGTGGTCAGCAGCGGGTGCGGCAGGCTCTCGTCGCGGCCGTACCAGCGGAGCAGGCGGGGGACGTCGACCACGCCGTCGTACATCGGGCGGCGTTCGGCGCGCCAGTCGACCTCGGTCAGCAGGGTCTCGAAGACCGCGTCGGAGCCGTGCACCCAGCCGGGGAGCACGTCGACCCAGGCGCCGGCGGTCAGCGTGTGCCGCGTCAGGCGGCCGGGCAGCGGCTCCAGGGTGGCGGACGGGCCGGCCATGAGGTCGAGCATCGACGGCTGATAGGTGCTCACGCGCCCACTCTACGTCAGATTCGTACGCTCGTACTAATGGAAGAGGGGTGGTCACTCATCTCCACTTCTAACGTATAGCGGACCCCGGGGCTTGTGGCAAGACCCGGGTGCGGGCGCAGAATCGTCGGGTCGAAGGCCAGGAACTGCGCAAATGGGGTAGCCACACCGATGACAGTCATCACCAGTGCGTTCGATCTGCCCGACCGGCTCTCCGCCAAGGCCGACCCGGCGCTGATCGCGGCGGACGAACGGCACTTCGCGGCCATCGCGGCCGGCCTGGCCGAGTCGATCGCCGAACTGTCCGGCCGCCTCGACGCCGCCCGCCGGGCCGCCGGCGGCAAGGGCCGGCAGGCGGTGGACCGGGACCAGGAGATCCGCCGGCTGACCACGCGGCTGCGTACCCTGCGCCGGTTCAGCATGGACCTGTGCCTGGGCCGGATGGTCGGCGCGAACGGCGCCGAGCCGGTCTACATCGGACGATTCGGGCTCACCGACAGCGCGGGCCGGCGGCTGCTGGTCGACTGGCGTTCGCCCGCGGCCGAGCCGTTCTTCGGCGCGACCCACGCCAACCCGATGGGTCTGGCGAGCCGCCGCCGGTACCGCTGGACCCTGGGCCGGATCAGCGACTACTGGGACGAGGTGTTCACCCCGGACGGGCTGGTGGGCCACGCCGCGCTCGACGACCAGTCCGCCTTCATCGCCAGCCTGGGCGGTGACCGTACGGGCCGGATGCGCGACGTGCTCGGCACCATCCAGGCCGACCAGGACGCCATCATCCGCGCGGGTTCCCGCGGTGCGCTGGTGGTCGAGGGCGGCCCGGGCACGGGCAAGACCGTCGTCGCCCTGCACCGCACCGCCTACCTCCGCTACTCCGACCCGCGGCTGGGCCACCGCCGGGGCGGCGTGCTGTTCGTCGGCCCGCACCAGCCCTACCTCGCCTACGTCGCCGACGTGCTGCCCAGCCTGGGCGAGGACGACGTGCAGACCTGCACCCTGCGGGACCTGGTGGCCGAGGGGCCCGCGGCGGCGGCCGAGACCGACCCGGAGGTGGCCCGCCTGAAGTCGTCCGCGGCCCTGGTGCAGGCGATCGAGGCCGCCGTCCGGTTCTACGAGGAGCCGCCCGCCGCGGCCCTGACGGTCGCGACCGAGGAATCCGAGGTACGGCTGACCGCCGAGGACTGGGCCGAGGCGTTCGACGCGGCCGGGCCCGGCACCCCGCACAACGAGGCGCGCGACGAGATCTGGGCCGAGCTGATCGCGATCCTGCGCGATCGGACCGACGGTGACGAGGTGGGCCTGCGCCAGCACCGGGAGCTGCGCGCGGCGTTCCATCGGGCCTGGCCGCTGCTCGAGGCCACCGACCTCGTCGCGGACCTGTGGTCGGTGCCGGCCTACCTGCGCAGGTGCGCCCCGTGGCTCAGCCCCGCCGAGATCCGGCTGCTCCAGCGCGACGATCCGCGGGCCTGGACGGTGGCCGACCTGCCGCTGCTGGATGCGGCCCGGCAGCGGCTCGGCGATCCGGAGGCCTCCCGCCGGCAGCGGCGGCACGACGCCCGCCTCGCCGCCAAACGCGAGCAGATGGGCCGGGTCGTCGACGACCTGATCGCCTCCGCCGCCTACGACGACGGCGAGGGCCTGATGACGATGCTGCGCCAGCAGGACCTGCGCGACGCGCTGGTGGACGAGGACATCGTGGACGGCGCCGATCCGGATCTGCTCGCCGGACCGTTCGCGCACGTCGTCGTCGACGAGGCCCAGGAGCTGACCGACGCCGAGTGGCAGATGCTGCTGCTCCGCTGCCCGTCCCGGAGCTTCACCATCGTCGGGGACCGCGCCCAGGCCCGGCACGGCTTCACCGAGTCGTGGCGGGCACGGCTCGCCCGGCTCGGGCTCGACCGGATCCACCTGGCGACCCTGACCATCAACTACCGGACCCCGGCGGAGGTCATGGCGGAGGCCGAGCCGGTGATCCGGGCGGTGCTCCCGGACGCCAACGTGCCGACCTCCGTCCGCAGCACCGGCGTACCGGTCAGGCACGGCGCCGCCGCGGAACGGGATTCCATCCTGGACGGCTGGCTCGCCGCGCACCCCGAGGGCATCGCGTGTGTCATCGGCGATCCCACGTTCGAGGCGACGGCGCGCGTCCGGTCGCTGACCCCGGAGCTGGCCAAAGGGCTCGAGTTCGACCTGGTCGTGCTCGTCGACCCGGAGACCTTCGGCGGGGGCATCGAGGGAGCGGTCGACCGCTACGTCGCGATGACCCGGGCCACCCAGCAACTGGTCGTTCTCACCACTACCGAGGGAGCTTGATGACGTCGGCCACTTCGAAGATGTCGCACCGGGAAGTCGTGCAGGCGCTCTCCGGGCTGATGCTCGGCATGTTCGTGTCGATCCTGGCCTCCACCATCGTGTCCAACGCGCTGCCCCGGATCATCGCCGACCTCGGCGGCAGCCAGTCGGTCTACACCTGGATCGTCACCACCGAGCTGCTGGCCATGACCGCGACGCTGCCGCTCTGGGGCAAGCTCGCCGACCTCTACAGCAAGAAATTGCTGATCCAGCTCTCCCTCGGCCTGTTCGTGGCCGGCTCGCTCATCGCCGGGCTCACCCCGAACGTCGGGATCCTCATCGTCAGCCGGGTGGTCCAGGGTGTCGGCGCGGGGGGCATGGGCGCGCTCGCGCTGATCGTGATGGCCGCGATGATCCCGCCGCGCGAGATGGGCCGCTACTCCGGCCTGTTCGGCGCCATCTTCGGCGTCGCCACCATCGCCGGGCCGCTGATCGGCGGGGTCCTGGTCGACACGTCCTGGCTGGGCTGGCGCTGGTGCTTCCTGATCGGCGTGCCGTTCTCGCTCGCCGCGATCCTGCTGCTGCAGCGCACGCTGCACCTGCCCCGGACGCCGCGCAAGCCGGTCTCGATCGACTGGCCCGGCGCACTGCTGATCACCGCGGGCGTGTGCGATCTGCTGATCTGGTCCACGCTGGCCGGCCACCACTTCGCCTGGGGCTCCTGGCCGACCGTCCTGTTCGTCGGCGGCGGGCTGCTGCTGCTCGGCGCTGCCGGGTACGTGGAGTCGCGGGCCCCGGAGCCGATCATCCCGCTGTCCATCTTCGCCAACCGCACGGTCTCGCTGACCATCGTCGCCAGCGTGCTGGTCGGCGTGGCGATGTTCGGCGGCACCGTGTTCCTGTCGCAGTACTTCCAGATCTCACTCGGCAAGTCCCCGACGGTCGCCGGGCTGATGAGCCTGCCGCTGGTCTTCGGCGTGCTGGTCTCCTCGACGGTCGCCGGCCAGCTCATCACCAAGTACGGCCGCTGGAAGGCGTACCTGGTCGCCGGCGCGGTCGTGATGACCGGCGGCATGGCGCTGCTCAGCACGATCGACGCGCACACCGGCGTGCCGACGCTGGCGCTGTACATGGCGCTGCTCGGCGTCGGCGTCGGCATGCTCATGCAGAACCTGGTGCTCGCGGCCCAGAACGACGTCCCCGCGCAGGAGCTGGGCGCCACCACCTCGGCGCTGACGTTCTTCCGCACCATGGGCGGCGCGATCGGCGTCAGCGCCCTCGGCGCCGTGCTGGCCGGCCGGGTGACCGCGTTGCTGGCGGAGCGCTTCGGCACGACCGCAACCGGCGGTACGGCGAAGGTGCCCGACCTGGCCACCCTGTCACCGCAGGCGCTGGCCGTCATCCGGGACGTCTACGGCGAGGCCACCGCCGGCCTGTTCCTGATCGGCACCCCGATCGCGGCCCTGGCCGTGCTCGCCGTGCTGGGCATCAGGGAGCGGCCACTGCACACCCTCAGCGGCGACGAGCGGCGGGTAAAAGAGGAGGCGGCTGCCGGGCGCACTGCATAGGGTGCGCGCCATGCCCACCTTCACCGCGCCGGACGGCACCAGGCTCGCGTACCGCTCGATCGGGGAGGGTGACCCGCTGATCTGCCTGCCGGGCGGTCCGATGTGGGATGCCGCCTACCTCGGCGATCTGGGCGGCTTGTCCGCCCGGCGCCGGCTGATCCTGCTGGATCCGCGCGGCACCGGGCGGTCGGCGGCGCCCGCCGATCCCACCTCGTACCGGTGCGACCGGCAGGTCGACGACGTCGAGGCGCTGCGGCAGCACCTCGGGCTGCGCCGGATCGACCTGCTCGCCCACTCCGCCGGCACCAACCTCGCCGCCCAGTACGCGGCGCGGCACCCGGAGGCGGTGGCCCGGCTCCTGCTGATCACGCCGAGCCTCTTCGGGGTCGGCATCCCGGTCACCGCCGAGGACCGGCGAGCGGTCGCGGAGCTGCGGCGCTACGAGCCCTGGTATCCGGCCGCGGCGGCCGCGCTGGGCCGGATCGCGGCCGGGCAGGCCGGGCCGGACGACTGGGCGACGATCGCGCCGTTCCGGCATGGGCGGTGGGACGAGGCCGCGCGGCACCTTGACGCCGAGCACGACGCGCAGGTCAACGCCGAGGCCGTGGAGTTCTTCGTCGCCGGGTTCACGCCGGACGCCACCCGGGCGGCGCTGGCGACCTTCCCGGCGCCGGTGCTGCTGGTGGCCGGCGAGTACGACCTGAACAGCCCGCCGGCCGCGGTGGCCGGGTACGCCGCGCTGTTCCCCGATGCCACCCTGGTCGTCCAGCCGGGGGCGGGACACCAGCCCTGGCTGGACGACGCCCAGCTGTTCACGGCGTACCTGGAGAAATAGCGAACGGCCCGCCGGAGCGGGCCGTTCGATGCTGCTCTGGTCAGTCCTTGCCCGGGGTCGGATGCCGGTAGGTGATCCCGCCCTCGCGCAGCGGGAACTCCTGGTCGTCGCCGAACGGCGACGGCCCGCCCGCCTGGTGCGAAAGCAGCTCGGCGACGTCGAGCCGGCCGTCGGCGTTGACCGCCGGCGCTTCCGGCCGCCGGGCGCTGCCCGCGCCGGACAGGCCGGACGCGACGCCGGTGACACCCTCGGACGTGCTGGGCGCCATCGACTCGCCGCCGGAGCCGTTGCCGTGGAGCTGGTCCCGGCGGAAGATCTTGCGACCGAGCCAGACCAGCGGGTCGTAGCGGTTGTCCACGACCCGTTCCTTCATCGGGATGATCGCGTTGTCCGTGATCTTGATGTGCTCGGGGCAGACCTCGGTGCAGCACTTGGTGATGTTGCAGTAGCCCAGCCCCTGGTGCGCCTGCGCGTAGTCCTTGCGGTCGGTGCGGTCGTCCAGCGGGTGCATGTCGAGCTCGGCCGCGCGGATGAAGTAACGCGGACCGGAGAACGCCGGCTTGTTCTCCTCGTGGTCGCGGACCACGTGGCAGGTGTTCTGGCAGAGGAAGCACTCGATGCACTTGCGGAACTCCTGCGAGCGCTCCACGTCGACCTGCTGCATCCGGTAGTCACCCGGCGCGACCCCGGGCGGCGGCGCGAACGCCGGCGTCTCCCGGGCCTTCTCGTAGTTGAACGAGACGTCGGTGACCAGGTCCCGGATGATCGGGAACGCGCGCAGCGGCGTGATCGTGACGGTCTCGGACTCCTCGAAGGTGGACATCCGCGTCATGCAGCCCAGCCGCGGCTTGCCGTTGATCTCCATCGAGCAGGATCCGCACTTGCCGGCCTTGCAGTTCCACCGGCAGGCCAGGTCCGGCGTCTCGGTCGCCTGCAACCGGTGGATGATGTCGAGAACGACCTCACCCTCGTTCACCTCGACGTCGAAGTCCTGGATCTCGCCGCCCGACGCGTCGCCCCGCCACACCCGAAAGTGACGCTTCATCACTTCACCTCCGTGAGCTCTTCGTCGGTCATGTACTTGCCCAGCTCGGTGCGGTCGAACAGGCCCAGCAGCTCCGGGCGCATCGTCGGCACCGGCTTGCGTTCCAGGTGCACGTCGCCGGTGTCGTCCAGCGAGCAGACCAGGTTGAGCAGCCGCCACTGCGGGCTCATCTTCGGGTAGTCCTCCCGGGTGTGCCCGCCCCGCGACTCCTCGCGCTCCAGTGCCGCCTTCGCGGTGCACTCCGAGACGATCAGCATGTTGCGCAGGTCCAGCGCCAGGTGCCAGCCCGGGTTGTACTTGCGGCCGCCGGTCGCGCCGACGTTCGCCACCCGCAGCTTGAGCTCCTGGAGCCGCTTGAGCGCGTCGGTCAGTTCACCCTCGCGGCGGATGATGCCGACCAGGTCGCCCATCACCGCCTGCAGGTCCTGCTGCAACGCGTACGGGTTCTCGCCGGCCTCCCGGCTCAACGGCGCGAGCGCGGCGTCCACCGCGGCCTCGACGTCGCCCGTGGTCACCTTGGGCCGCTTGCCGATCGCGTCGGTGTACGCCGCCGCGTGCTCACCGGCCCGCTTGCCGAACACCAGCAGGTCGGAGAGCGAGTTGCCACCCAGCCGGTTGGAGCCGTGCATGCCGCCGGACACCTCGCCGGCCGCGAACAGGCCCTGGACGTGACCGAACGCCGCCGCAGTGTCCGGGTCGACCTCGACGCCACCCATCACGTAGTGACAGGTCGGCCCGACCTCCATCGGCTCCTTGGTGATGTCGACGTCCGCCAGCTCCTTGAACTGGTGGTACATCGACGGCAGCCGCCGCTGGACCTCCTCGGCCGGGAGCCGGCTGGCGATGTCCAGCAGGACGCCGCCGGCCTTGGTGCCGCGGCCGGCCTTGACCTCGCTGTTGATCGCGCGGGCGACCTCGTCGCGGGGCAGCAGTTCGGGCGGGCGCCGGTTGTTGTCCGGGTCCTTGTACCAGCGGTCCGCCTCCTCCTCGGTCTCCGCGTACTGCTTGCGGAAGACGTCGGGGACGTAGTTGAACATGAACCGCTTGCCGTCGGTGTTCTTCAGCACGCCGCCGTCGCCCCGGACCGACTCGGTGACCAGGATGCCCTTGACGCTGGGCGGCCAGACCATGCCGGTCGGGTGGAACTGGAGGAACTCCATGTTGATCAGAGTCGCGCCGGACCGCAGGGCCAGCGCGTGGCCGTCGCCGGTGTACTCCCACGAGTTCGAGGTGACCTTGTAGGAGCGGCCGACGCCGCCGGTGGCCAGCACCACCGCGGGCGCCTCGAGCAGGATGAACTCGCCGGACTCGCGGTAGTAGCCGAACGCGCCGGCGATCCGGTCGCCGTCGAGCAGCAGCTCGGTGATCGTGGTCTCCGAGAAGACCCGGATCTTCGCGTCGTAGTTGCCGGTCTCCGCGAAGTCCTCCTGCTGCAGCGAGACGATCTTCTGCTGCAGGGTGCGGATCAGCTCCAGGCCGGTGCGGTCGCCGACGTGCGCGAGCCGCGGATACTCGTGGCCGCCGAAGTTGCGCTGGGAGATCTTGCCGTCCTTGGTGCGGTCGAACAGCGCACCGTAGGTCTCCAGCTCCCAGATCCGCTCCGGCGCCTCCTTGGCGTGCAGCTCGGCCATCCGGAAGTTGTTCAGGAACTTCCCGCCGCGCATGGTGTCCCGGAAGTGCACCATCCAGTTGTCTTTGCTGTTCACGTTGCCCATGGCGGCGGCCGCGCCGCCCTCGGCCATGACCGTGTGCGCCTTGCCGAACAGCGACTTGCTGATGATCGCGGTGCGCTTGCCGGCGAGCCGGGCCTCGATGGCCGCCCGCAGCCCGGCGCCGCCGGCGCCGATCACGACCACGTCGTAGTGGTGTCGTTCGATTCGAGTAGTCATTGGGGGCCCTCTAGTTGATGAATCGCAGGTCGGGCCACCAGTCCGCCGCGACCGCCATGATGTAGAAGTCGGTGAAGGCCAGCGTGCCGAGCGTGATCCACGCGAGCTGCATGTGCTTGGCGTTGAGCTTCGACACGAAGACCCAGAAGCGGTACCGCACCGGGTGCTTGGAGAAGTGCTTCAACCGCCCGGCGACGATGTGCCGGCACGAGTGACAGGACACCGTGTACGCCCACAGCATGATCACGTTGATCAGCAGGACGATGTTGCCCAGCCCGAACCCGAACTCCTCGCCGGACCGGAACGCGATGACGGCGTCCCAGGTGTTGATCACCGAGATGATCGCGGCGGCGTAGAACGCGTACCGGTGCACGTTCTGGAAGATCAGCGGGAACCGCGTCTCGCCGGTGTACTTCTGGTGCCCGTCGGGCACGGCACAGGCCGGCGGCGACATCCAGAAGGCGCGGTAGTACGCCTTGCGGTAGTAGTAACAGGTGAGGCGGAAGAGCAACAGGAACGGCAGCGTGAGCGCCGCTTCCGGGAGCAGCCAGAAACTCGGTAGAGGGGTGCCGAACAAGGCTGACCCGTCCGCGCACCGGTCGGTGAGACACGGTGAGTAGAACGGGGTCAGGTAGTGGTGCTCCTCGACGAAGTACCACTTGTGCATGAACACGCGGACGGTCGCGTAGGTGACCCACGCGGACAGACCTATGAAGGTGATCAGTGGTGGGAACCACCACCGGTCCGTACGCAACGTCCTGGCCGCGATCGAGGCGCGTGAACGCCCCGGATCCGGCTTCGTTGCCGTCGTCGTCATTGACGTCTCCCTGACGGTGACCTGCAGCTGCCGGCGGGCGCGCTGGAAATGGGGTGTGCGTCCGCAATGTGTGGCACACGTTACAACGAAGGTCAGCTTCGTGCGGGATAAGGGAAGGCTAACCGCGCGCTACAGGTCGGGAGCGGCCAGCCGCCGGATCGGACCGGCGCAGGCCGCGGGCGACCAGTGGGCCAGCTGGTCGGCGAGCGAGACCCCGTCGCGGGGCGCGGGAGCGACATAAAAGGCCGGGGTACGCGACTTGACCTGCGCATCGAGCGCCTCGGCGAAAGCGGTACGGGAGTCCAGCAGCTCCCGCCACCCGTCCGAGACCCGCTGGTTGTCCAATCGGCCCACGTAGATGCGGGTGGCGGCGTTCTCGTCCCGTACCGCGGTGGCCCTGGCCTGCGGGGTGCTGGTGGCGCCGGGGGGCGGTAGGCGGTTGAGGCGGGTCTCGAGCTCCAGGCAGGCGGTGTCGCGGAGCCGCCGGTCCTCGCGGGCGTCGGCGGCGTCGTCGCGGAAGCCGGAGACGGCGCGCAGGACGGCGAGCCCGCCGGCGCAGAGGGCGATGACCACGAGGGCGGCGGCTGTCGAGATGCCGGCGATGAGCAGGCGGCGCTTGCGGCGCTTCCGGGCTTCCAGATCGGCGTCGGCCGGGCGGTTGGGGGTCGGTCGGGGGCGGGTTGCTGGGTCTTTGGCTGCTTTATCCGGGTCGCTGTGCGCGTCTTGGTGCGCGGTCCTGCCCGGGGGCTGGCCCGCGGTCCTGCCCGCGGCCCTGTTCGCGTCTTTGGCGGCGTCTTTGGCGGCGTCTTTGGCCGCGTCTTTGGTCGCGTCTCTGTTCGGGCCGAGGGCCGACGCGGAGACGGCACCGGCCGGCGGGCCGGTGGTCGGTTCGTCAGCCGACGCCCAGCGGTCGGGGTCCTGGTCACGCGGCCCGTCACTCATCGATCCAGCGCTCACCGGCCCAGTGAAACACGCCGGTCAATGGCCCGCTTGACTCAGCGGCTCGCTCGGCTCAGCGGTCCGCTCGGGCTCGGCGGCCCGCTTGGCTCAGCGGTCCGCTTGGCTCAGCGGCTCGCTCGGCTCAGCGGTCCGCTCGGGCTCGGCGGCCCGCTTGGCTCAGCGGTCCGCTTGGCTCAGCGGCTCGCTCGGCTCAGCGGTT